>NZ_CP037452.1:4416072-4742890 GCF_007754425.1 Gimesia fumaroli | reverse complement strand
AGGCATTTCCAGAATGCCGGAGCATAATCCCGAGAGAGCAGCAACACATCAGCGATTACTGAAGACAATTCGGGATTCTCTTAAGACAGACCCAGCCGAATGATCCACATCGAGTTCTCTTAGAGCCAGGTGGAGATGATTTCGTTGATCATTTCTTCTTCCAGCGTTTCATGGGCCAGCAATTGATCAACCAGTTCTCCAATCGCACACCAGTAAGCGTCGGTTCGGAACAAATGATAGAGCTCTACTGTTTTCTGTTCCAGAAATTCTAATCGGGACTGTCGCTGAGAAACGAGGATTGACGCAGCACGCAGTGCCTGCTGCCAGTCTCCCGACCATTCCCCTACCAGAGCCGGGTGAAATGGGTCACCCGTATGAATCATCTCCGCAACCGGACCGGCGAGAGCAACAAGGATGGTTTTTTCCAGAAATGTTTTTTCATCGAACACACCCTCCGGCCAGGAAATTTGAGCATCGCCAAACCGTTCGGGCCCGTCATCCCAGTCTGGATCGATGGTGACCGAATGCACGCGGGCGCCAACCCGTACCGCCATTAATACATGCCCCGCTTCATGATAGGCGGTGAGTTCTTCCGTCACTTGAAATCCGACTGCTTATGCTTTGGTCTGGTGAATCAATTCTGTTCAAAGACGATCATTAAACCATCTCCCGTCCATTTCAGCAACGGAACCTCTCAGGCACGAAGTTCTGTATCAGGAGACCATTCCATAAACAAGCATTAATAATCAGCGTTCATAAAATAACACGTTGATCTGAGCGGGTTCTTACTTTGTATTGGCCCGGTTCTGCTGTAGAATGAATAATCAATTTTTTGAAGACAGAAGAAGTCATGCTAAGAAATACATCCTGGAGAAATACGACCTATGAGTTTGCTACGTCATTTAATTACTTTTTGTCTGGCCGTGACTGTAACAGTACAGGCAGTTCATGCTGAAGACAATTCTCACGCAGAAGCCTATGATTTAGTGATTTATGGAGGGACCTCGGCGGCAGTGACAGCAGCCGTGCAGGCGAAACGACTGGGAAAGTCAGTTGTAATTGTCTCCCCTGATCAACACTTGGGTGGTTTATCAAGTGGGGGCCTGGGCTGGACAGATACGGGAAATAAAGCCGTCATTGGTGGTCTGGCCCGCGAGTTTTATCATCGGGTCTGGAAGCATTATCAGAAGCCTGGTGCCTGGAAATGGCAGAAGCGGTCTGCTTACGGTGATAAAGGACAGGGAACGGCTGCGATTGACGGCAAGCAGCGTACGATGTGGATCTTTGAGCCACATGTCGCCGAGCAGGTCTTTGATGACTTCGTTAGTGACTACAAGATTCCCGTACATCGAAATGAATGGCTGGACCGCAAGCAGGGCGTAAAAAAATCGGGCAAGAACATCGCTTCGATTACCACGCGCAGTGGCAAGACATACGCAGGGCGGATGTTTATTGACGCGACTTATGAAGGCGATCTGCTGGCGGCTGCTGACGTGAGTTATCATGTCGGTCGCGAAGCGAATAGTGTATATGATGAGGAATGGAATGGCGTGCAGGTTGGTGTGCTGCATCATAGACATCACTTCGGACCGAATGCAGTCAAAGAAAAAATCAGCCCTTATCGCGTGCCCGGCGATCCTTCCAGCGGATTGCTGCCTCGCATCAGTGGAGCCGATCCCGGAAAATATGGTGCAGGTGATGATAAAATTCAGGCTTATTGTTTCCGGATGTGTTTGACGAACCACCCGGAAAACCGCGTGCCGTTTCCCAAACCGGACGGATACGATGCCGATCAGTACGAATTGTTGCTGCGTATCTATCAGGCCGGCTGGCGTCAGACTTTCGCGAAGTTTGATCCGATCCCCAATTTTAAAACGGATACGAACAATCACGGTCCGATGAGCACCGATAACATCGGCTATAACTATGACTATCCTGAAGCCTCCTATGAGCGACGCAAGGAAATTATCAAAGAGCACCAAACCTATCAGCAGGGCTGGTTGTACTTTATTGCCAACGATCCTCGCGTGCCCCAGGAGGTGCAGAAGAAAATGCGCGAGTGGGGACTGGCGGGCGATGAATTCAAGGATAATGGAAACTGGCCGCATCAGCTGTATATCCGCGAAGCCCGGCGGATGGTCGGACAGTATGTGATGACCGAGAACGAATTGCTTAAAAAACGGCCGACTCCCGATTCGGTCGGTATGGGTTCTTATACGATGGACTCGCACAATGTACAGCGCTACGTCACACCGGAAGGGTACGTGCAGAATGAAGGTGACATCGGCGTCTCCACGCGTGGTCCATACGAAATTGCGTACGGCAGTCTGGTTCCCAGGAAAGGGGAATGCGGCAACCTGCTGGTCCCCGTTTGTGTTTCCAGCTCGCATATCGCCTTTGGTTCCATTCGAATGGAGCCGGTATTCATGATTCTGGGACACTCCGCAGCAACAGCTGCCGGGATTGCCCTTGATCAACAACTGGATGTGCAGGACGTTCCTTATGAAGTCCTCAAAAAACAGCTTTTGAAAGAGGGACAGATTCTAGAAGCACCTCCCGAAGCAAAGTACGGGAAGAATGGTGTGAATCCAAAAACACTGAAAGGCATTGTTGTTGACGATTCACAGGCAAAACTAAAAGGTGCCTGGGAGACCAGTCGGTCCTCTAAAAAATATATCGGCACCAGTTATAGCCACGAATCAAATACACGAGATGGAAAAGCAGTTGCCCGGTTCGAAACGAAAGTTCCCCAAGCGGGACGCTACGAAGTTCGCTATGCATATACGCCGAATTCCAATCGCAGCTCGAAAGTTAAACTGGCACTTCAGCATGCGAAGGGGAAAGCCACCCATACAATCAATCAGAAGAAGTTACCCCCGTTAGACGGCGTGTTCATCTCATTGGGGGAATATGACTTCACGCCGGATCAGCCAGCGGTATTGGAAGTGACAAATGCCGGCGCAGATGGTTATGTGATTATCGATGCCGTTCAGTGGCTGCCTGTCTCAAAGTAAAACGATTCTGATTTTATTATTTACGATTGGTAAAAGGAGTCAGTAGTGCGACAAAAAAAATGGTCTTTGCAGATTCTGGTTTGTGTTCTACTGATTTCCGTTGCCGGCTTTGTAGCTGAGCGTTCCCTCTTCGCTGCAGACGCAGCTTTGAAATCGAACGTGATTCGCAGTATGCGGAAGGCCAGTCAGTTTTATCGCGACAAGCTGGCTCTCAACGGAGGCTACGTTTATTACTATAGTCTCGATTTACAGCAGCGGTGGGGGGAAGGCAAAGCGAGTCCCGATCAGATCTGGGTTCAGCCTCCGGGAACTCCCACCGTTGGTATGGCGTATCTGCGTGCCTATCAGGCGACAGGAGATCAATTCTATCTGGATGCTGCCACCGATGCTGCTCTGGCGCTGGTCTATGGTCAGTTGAAGTCCGGCGGCTGGACTAACTCAGTCGATTTCAATCCCCGGAGCAAGCTCACCGCCGAATATCGCAATGGAAAAGGGAGAGGGAAAAATAACTCGACGCTCGATGACGGAATTACCCAGTCGGCGATCCTTTTGCTGATCCGCGTCGACCAGGCGCACGAATTTCATAATCAACCGATTCATCAGGCGGCGATGATCGCACTGAATGCCTTGCTGGCAGCGCAGTATCCGGTAGGCGCTTTTCCACAGGTCTGGACCGGACCGGTCCCGCAGATTCCGCCAAAGAAAGCAAACTTTCCTGAGTACGATTGGCGGACGGAAGGCCGGATCAAGAATTACTGGGACTATTATACATTGAATGATGGTCTGGCGGGTTATGTGTCCACGGCTTTGATGGAAGCCTACCAGATCTATGAAGATGATCGTTATCGGCAGGCAGTGCTCAAGTTGGGAGATTTTTTAATTGAAGCTCAACTGCCTGCGCCGCAAACCGCATGGGCGCAACAGTACAATTTCGAGATGCAGCCAATCTGGGCCCGGAAATTTGAACCACCGGCGGTTACCGGTGGTGAGACACAGGATGTGATTCAGACATTGATGAATATTTACCATTTCAGCGGCGATCGAAAATACCTGAAGCCGATTCCAAGCGCACTTACCTATCTCAAAAAGTCACAACTCCCGGACGGTCAACTCGCACGGTATTATGAGCTGAAAACAAACCGACCACTATATATGAGCAGACGCGGTAAAAAATACAGTCTGACTTATGACGACTCAGATCTTCCCCGCCATTATGGCTGGAAAATTGAATCGCACCTTAATTCGCTGCAGCGTGAGTTCAATGCACTGAAGTCGGCTAGAAAACGGAAGCCGTATCAAAAAGAAAAGCCGGTTACCGAAGCCGAGGTCAAAACCATTCTAAAAGATCTGGGCAGTGGGGCACGCTGGGTCAGTACGAGTACCGGAGAACGTCTGGTGGGACAACCGAAGTTTCCCGTTAACAGCCAGTATATTTCCAGTGCGGTTTTCAGTCGGAACCTCGAACTGCTCAGTGACTTTTTAGAATCGTTGAAGACCGATTGAGCATAAATCAGATAGTCATCTTAGTGTGCGACACCACTCAAATGAAAGATGGCATTCATCGTGACGACCTTTGTTTCGCCCGGTTTGTGTCGAATCAGATTAATGCCGGTATTGGTTTGGGTGATCTCTTTCGCCCGACTGATCTCAAGGCCGAGCAGTTTTGCCAGATAAACCCGGTTCACAACATTATGTGCGACCACCGCGATCGTTTCTCCCGGATGACGTTCCAGTAACGTCTGGATGGCAGGTTCCGCTCGATCCAGCACATCGCTGTAAGACTCGCCGCCGGCATAGCGGTTCTGGCTCGGGTCATTCATGAATGCATGATACTCTTCGGGGTATTCTCGCATGATGATATCCCAGGACATCCCTTCCCACTGACCAACATCGCATTCATGGATTTCCGCGACTTCCTGTGGAGTGAGGTTAAATCGCTCAGAAACGGCTTGTGCTGTTTCCCGGGCACGAATCATCGGGCTGCAATAAATGTGATGAATCGAACTCATCCTCGCCAGAAATTCCGCCAAGGCTCCAGCCTGCTTTTGTCCCGATTCACTCAGGCTCGGATTGATGCCGCATCCCTGCAGAATATAAGGACGTTGTTCATTTGGTGGAGTCGCGCCATGTCGAATCAATAATAGATTCGTCGCATCGGGCTCCGGTCGCGGGATAAATTGCAGGCGTTCCATATTTACAGTCCTGTCAGATAATTAGGTGGGGCTATTGCTGGTGTTGTCGGTGTGCGGCCAGTTTCACTGCCGCTTTAATGGCTTCGGTAATCCCTTTGGTATCGGGAACCGTATCACTCCAGGCAATGTCGAACGCGGTCCCATGGCTGGGGCTGGTTCTGACAATCGGCAAACCCAGGGTGATATTCACTGCCTGATCAAATCCCAGTAGTTTGAACGGGATATGTCCCTGATCATGATACATGGCGACGACGGCGTCGAACTCGCCATTCACGGCGCGACGGATCAGGGTGTCTGCAGGCAGAGGGCCTGTCGTCTCGATTCCCGCTTGTTGTGCTTGTTCAACAGCGGGCGCGATGATCCGAGCTTCTTCATCACCGAACAGTCCATGTTCGCCCGCATGAGGATTCAACGCACAGACAGCCACGCGCGGCGTGCTGGCGCCCATGACTCGAGACAAATCGGAGATTAGCCGGATTTTTTCTGAGATATCCGCTGTCTTGAGCAGCCTTGGAACGCTGGCAATCGATGTGTGCAGCGTGGCGTGCACAATTCCCAGCCCGGAAGTTGGCTTGATGACATCGCTGTGAGGTAGATACAGCATCATGCCAAAATCGTGAACCTGGCAACGGTCTGCCAGAATTTCGGTATGACCGGGGTAATCAATGCCTGCCAGATGCAGAGATTCTTTGTTTAAGGGGGCGGTGGTGATCGCATCAATCTTTCCTGCGAGGCAGTCATCAATGGCGCTCACCAGATAATCATAGGCACCACGACCGGAACGGGCATCAATCTGACAGGGAGCCGCATCGGCCACATCGAGTTGTCCACGATCGATGCAGAAAGCGGTCCCTGGCTGGAATTCGATTTCATCTGAGACGCAGTCGATGGAAATCACGTTCAGCGAACTTCCCGCACGCTCTGCAGCGCGGTTGAGAACCTTCGCGTTTCCGTAAATCACAGGGCGACAAAGCTCAAAAATTTCAGAGCGAGAGCAGAGTGCATCCAGTAGTTGCGGTCCAATACCGGAGACATCACCCATCGTTAATGCAATCAGAGGCAGCTTCATAACGATTCGAAAATTTCACTTTCGTAAAGTGGAAGTCCGATTCGATCTTTTTCAGAAAGAATCGGTTCCCCGGTCAAAGGCCAGTCGATCCCAAGCGCAGGATCATTCCAGAGCAATGTTCTCTCATCCTCTGGAGAATAATAGTCACTGCACTTGTACATAAATTCGACCTGCGGACTGAGGACGTAAAATCCATGCGCAAATCCAACAGGGACAAAGAGCTGCTGATGATTTTCTGCCGACAATTTAAGCTGGAACGACTTCCCGAATGTGGGAGAGCTTTTCCGCAGATCCACACAGACATCCAGAATTTCTCCCTGAACCACAAATACCAGTTTGGCCTGGGGGCGTTTGATCTGATAATGCAGACCTCGCAAGATTCCTGCCGTTGAATGAGAATAATTATCCTGTACGAATGTTTCGTTTATGCCGGCGTCCTGATAGCGCTGTTTCTGATAGGTTTCTTTGAAAAAACCGCGTTCGTCTGAGAACACCTGCGATTTGACGATGATCAGGCCGGGAAAATCTGTCTGCTGTATATCCATATTGTCGTAGACACTTCGATTTGAGGGCAGGTTACGGAAAATCAACGCGAATCTGGTCAGGATACTTTGGGGCAATCATAACGGATTTGATGTTGGATGAAAGCAACGTGAGTGTCTGATCCCGCAGGTCAGAAATCTTTTTTGGGAGAAAAAATATGCCACAAGTCGTATTTTAGAGGACATTTAGAAAAATGAACAACCGTGTGGTTTTTTCTGTTTTTTCTTGAAAGTTGGTACCTGCTTCGCGTATCCTATAGTCAACATTTTTTACCTAAGCAGAAGATCTTTGTTTTTCGTTGCGTGATGCATTATGAGATTAAACCGTTTAACGATTTCGGGTGAAAGTACCAAAACACAAATCAGGCCTGCTCTCAGCAGTCTGATGGTTTTGGTAATTCTGCTGTTTGTTTCGCGCATCAGTGCGGAAGAAGTCAAGGTCCTGAAGCCGGTTTCTCCTGCGACTCCAGCGGCACTCTCACAAGTCTTTTTCAAAACGGTTCCCGATTCACTTGAAGATTTGCAGGAGATTGAGCAGAAAGTCATTTCGCTCACCAACTCTGCGATTCAGAGTACTGTGTCTGTTCGAGTGGGAGATGCACAAGGCAGCGGCGTCATCATTGATAACAAGGCCGGTTATATCCTGACAGCGGCACATGTGATCGGTCTGGCACAAAAAAATGCGACTATCATTTTGCACGATGGTCGAACCTTAAAAGGCAGAACCATGGGGTTGAACCGGGGGCTTGATGCCGGTCTGGTGAAACTGATTGAGGACGACGAAATCGAGATCAGCAAACTTCCTGCCGTCCCGATGGGCGATATTTCAAAACTGGAATCCGGTGAATGGGTTTTGGCGACAGGGCACCCCAATGGATATCAACCAGGCCGCGCTCCGGTAGTGCGACTGGGAAGAGTCGTTGCTCGCAAGAAACATTTACTGCAGACCGACTGCACTTTAATCGGCGGTGATTCTGGCGGACCTCTGTTCAACATGAAAGGCGAGGTCGTGGGGATTCACAGCCGCATCGGTCCCTCGACAAGCTGGAACTTTCATATTCCTGTTTCCGCATTTCAGAATGACTGGGAAAAACTTGTTTCCGGTGATATGTGGGGGGCAAAGCCTCTAGGGCAAAATGCCGTTCTGGGAGTGAATGGAGTTGATTCTGAGAAAGGCTGTAAAGTCACCGGAGTCACTCGCGGATTTCCAGCCGAAATTGCTGGGTTAAAAAAAGATGACATTATCATTCAACTAAACAACCAGAAAATAACAGGCATAGAACAACTTGCAGAAGTTGTCCAGCAATATAAGCCTGGACAAACTGTGCAGATTGAGTTGATTCGAGATAAGAAAACCATGTCGTTAGAAGTCCAGCTTGCCGCCAGAGACTAGACTACTTGAAACTTTCAGAAAATGGGCCGATCTTGCTTTCGCTCTGAGGCAAAGATCAACTTGATAAAAGTATGTGTGAGGAGAAACTCTTGAACCAGGATCAGAAGAATGAGAAGAAAGAGTCAATCGGTTTTCGATTGCTGATGGCTTTTCTGGCGGTTTCGGTCTTCATGGGATGGCTGGGGTCTGCCAGCTATGCATGGGAGCAACTACGGCCCAGTCAGTTAACCAGCGGTTCACAGATGCGTAAGGCCTTTCGGTCTGTCGTATCGACCCCTCGTTCATGGACCGTGCGGATTCGATCCAATGGCAAAGAAGCCTGCCTGGGCGCGATTGTGGGCTCGGATGGCTGGATTTTAACGAAAGCCAGTCAACTGGACGGCGAAGTGACTTGTGAATTATCGACGTCTGAACGATACGAAGCAGAGATTGTCGGCGTTGATGGAAAACTGGATCTGGCGCTGATTAAGATCAAAGTAAATAATCTCCCCACGGTGAAATGGCAGTCTGCCTCTGATCCCAAAGTCGGGCAATGGCTTGTCACACCGGGATTAAGTATGTCTCCCGTCAGTGTGGGTGTTTTGAGCGTTCCTCGTCGGGCGATCAAGCCGGCTCCTGGTGTGCTTGGCGTTCGCATTGATGACGCTGAAGGAGGCGCTTTGGTCAAACAGGTCATGCGTGAAAGTGGCGCTGAAGAAGCAGGACTGCAGCCCGGTGATGTGATTTTAAATGTGGCTGGTGAAAACATTAAAAACGCCAGCGCTCTCTCAAGCTTTGTTCAGAAATATCTACCGGGTGACCGACTGTTGGTCAAAATTCTTCGCGAAAAAGAAGAACTGACCGCGGTAGTTGTCCTGACCGATCCGCAGATGCTGATCTATGATCGACTGCGTGAGATGCAGAAAAAAATGGGAGGTGCTTTAAGCCGGCGTAAAACCGGTTTTACCGAAGTTCTGCAGCATGATACTGTTCTGCGTCCGGAAGACTGTGGGGGCGTAATTGTGGATCTCAAAGGTCAGGCCATCGGGTTGAATATCGCTCGTGCAGGGCGAACCAAGTCCTTTGCGATTCCGGCCAATCGAGTCATTCCCATGATCGATAAGCTGAAGCAGAAAAAATATGCTCCTTACAATCCGTTGAAGGATGCGAAGGAACAGACGGTTTCAACCAAGTAGTCACCCTGAGTTGGTTTGTGCAAAGTGCTGCTCCAGTTGTCTGTGGAAAGCCTGGACCAATTGTTCCTGAATCGAGTCCGTTCTCAAACTCCCCCGACAGGCGGCACTTCGAATGCCGATGATGTCAGGCGAAATGTTTGCCAGCGTCGCGAGGTCTTTCTGTCGCAGCGAACCGGCCAGAGCAATTTTCAGCTGATGCGAGTGTGCCTCGTCAATCAGCGAATTCAATTCATCCAGTGCAAGATGATCGAGCAGAGTCTGGCCCTGTTTCAAGAAAGTATCAATCAACAGGCCCGCGCATTCACTTTCAAGGGCTGCTTTCAGAACGTCATGTGGTGAGATCGCTGCCGCCTGTTCCCAGTCGGCGTAGGCGACGGCAATCCATTGAAAACGGGTCTGGTTAGTCGCTTCAATCTGCTGTTTTAATTTCTGCCACTCAGAATACCAGTGACTCATTCCTTGTGTCTGTGCCAGTCCCATTTTCAGATAGGTGATAAAATTTGGGATCAGCAGTGTTTTTCTATCTGCTAACCGATCAGTCAGTTCTCCCAGTGCCATGCTGACCGGGATGTCTATGGGGTGCGCCTGAAAGTATTCGGAAATCGAATGGACTGTTTCTGCATCAACCATTCCCAAAGCCCCCTTGAACGGGTCTTTGAAGTCCAGGATCTCACACCCTCCCAGCAGGGCAGGTTCGATTTCGTCTCGATTCCTGGCACTGACCAAAAGTTGTACTCGATGCCGGTTCAAGGCTGACGATTCCGGTAGCATGTTAAGGGGTTTTCTTTTCTGAGGGCTGATCCACATCTTGATGTCGCAACGCCTTTCCGGCGAGACTGCCCGTCGGAAACCCGGCATTGATGGCCGGCCTTCCATTGACAAACAGATAACGAATTCCGTTCGAATATTGATGCGGTGCATCGAAGGTGGCCTGATCTATCAGTTGTTCAGGATCAAAGACCACGATGTCGGCATACGCTCCTTCACGCAGGTAACCTCGCTCTTTTAAACCCAGAATATCAGCGGGTAGCCCCGTCGCACTTCGAACGGCATGTTCCAGTGGAATGACTTTTTCCTGGAGGGCATAGTATCCCAGTTTTCGTGGAAACGTGCCATAGTTGCGCGGATGCGGACGGTCCGAGCCGGGCAGATATGCACGTCCGTCTGAGGCGGTCGCCACCCAGTCAATCTGCATGATCTGACGGACATCGTCTTCATTCATGCTGAAGTTAACGACCGAAGCACCTCCCTGACGGGTGATCTCCAGCACAATGTCCAGCACACTTTTCTGTTCAGCGTCCGCAATTTGTTGTAAATTTTTTCCCACCCATTCCGGCTTTTTTGAATAGCGGGCAATGCGAACTGCTTTGCCTCCTTCGCGTTTTTTGATGTTGCTTTTGATCTTCCTGATAATTTTTTCGGAGGTTTCAGGAGCTTCCAGGCGCTGGACCAGTTCTTTGTTCCCTCCGGCTCTGGCCCAGGCGGGAATCAGTGTGGCGCCCAGTGAGGTGCTGGAAGCGATATACGGGTATTGGTCGGCGGTAACAGCCTGTCCCTGCTTTCGAGCGTCATCAATCATCTTTGCTGCACGGATCACCAGACCCCAGGCATCCTGCCCACTGGATTTGAAGTGCGAAATATGTACGGGAAGTTTTGCTTCCTGGCCGATCTTCAGGGCTTCATTGACGGCGGCCAGCAGGCCTGTGCCTTCACCGCGGATATGGCTGGCGTAGATCCCCTGGTGTTGGGAGACGATGTGGGCCAACTCGATCAGTTCCTCAGTCTCGGCATACGAACTGGGCACATAAATCAAGCCGGTCGACATGCCCCAGGCGCCATCCTGCATCGCTTTTTCTGCCAGCACTTTCATTTTGTTCAGCTCGTCGGGTGTCGGCTTTCGCTGGCCCGATCCCATCACAGAGTCTCGCAACGAACCTTGAGGGATCAAATGCATCACATTCGTTCCGCTTCCCGAAGCATCAATTTTACGGTAATATTCACCCGTATCGACCGGACCACTGCCACAGTTCCCTGTGACGATGGTCGTGCATCCCTGAGTGACATAATTCATATTGGCACGAGTCAGTGGAGAAACAATCTGTCGGTCGCTATGGTTATGTAAATCAATAAATCCCGGTGCCATCGTCAATCCTCGGCACTGGATCGTCTGGTCAGCCTGACCATTGATGTTCGGGCTGATTTGGACAATGCGATCATTTTTGAGGGCAATATCGCCGGTAAAACCGGGCTTGCCTGTGCCATCAATGATCGTTCCCCCCTTAAGAATGAGGTCGAATGGCTCCGGTTTCTGGGCAGAGACAGAGTCTATCGGCAAAAAAGTCACGAAAAATAGACAAAAGCAGATCATCAGGCGAAGCTGTGTCATCCGGTCGAACCCCTTTGTAAACATTGGATTTACGTAGAAATCTCGTGTTTTATGAAGATTGAGCGTAGTAATGGTCAAAGTATCGCTAAAACCGGATAGAACTGCCAGTAAGAATGTCTATTTCTGGGCTTTGCGTTACTAATCTATTGTTGATATATTTTGCCCCTTATATAGTTGCCTGATGCGCTGAGAGGCGGTTTTTCGCTGAGACCCTCTGTTCCCTGTAAGGAACGTTTGAATGTTAAGACGGTTGCGCGAAAGATTCATTGTGGGAAGAGTTGAGAGTCATGAAACGAGAAGATGTGCGGAACATTGCAATCATTGCGCACGTGGATCATGGGAAGACGACACTGGTTGATGCCTTATTACACCAGAGTGGCCATTTTCGTGATGCTCAATTGAAGGGCGACTGTATTCTGGATTCGAACGATCTGGAGCGGGAACGTGGTATTACCATTTTGGCCAAAAACATCGCATTGATGTATAAAGGCGTGAAAATTAACATCATCGATACGCCGGGTCACGCGGACTTCGGTGGTGAAGTCGAACGTGTCTTACGTATGGCAGACGGCGTTTTGATTTTGGTCGATGCCTTTGAGGGGCCTCGACCACAAACCCGCTTCGTTCTGAAAAAAGCGCTCGAATGCCATCTGAAGCCACTGGTGGTGATTAACAAAATCGACCGTCCTGACTGTCGTCCCGATCATGTCTTGAGCGAGATGTTCGACTTATTCGTCGATCTGGAAGCGGACGATGAAACACTCGATTTCCCGTATATCTATGCCAGCGCCCGCGAAGGGTTTGCCACGCATGACCTCGATAACTTTGGTGACAGCATTCATCCACTGTTGGATATGGTGCTGGAAAATGTGCCTGCACCTGACGTCAATCAGGACGCACCGCTGACGATGATGGTGACAACGCTGGAGTGGTCCGAATATGTGGGCCGTGTCGCGACAGGTCGTATCAACAGCGGAAAGGTTCACACTGGAGAACGTGTGACGGTCATCAAGAGCAACGGCGATCACATCAAATGTACCGTCGATTCGGTTGAGCTCTACAATAATCTGGGAAGGGCCCCTGTGGACGAAGCCTCTGCCGGTGATATCGTCGCGCTGGTCGGCCTGGATAATCCTGAAATTGGTGATACCGTTGCTTGTGCAGAGAAGCCGCAAGCACTCGTACGAATTGATGTCGATGAGCCGACACTCTCGATGTTATTCACGATCAACAGTTCGCCGCTGGCCGGACAGGATGGCAAGTACGTTACCAGTCGTAATCTGCGTGAGCGGTTGATGCGAGAACTGGAATCAAATGTGGCTTTACGCGTTGTTGAACGCGAAGACAAGGATTCCTTTTCCGTTTCCGGTCGAGGTATCCTGCACTTATCAGTGCTGATCGAACAGATGCGTCGTGAAGGCTATGAACTTTCCGTCGGGAAACCAGAAGTGATCCGTAAGAAGATCGATGGAAAATGGCATGAGCCTTTCGAATCATTGGAAGTGGATGCTCCTTCGGAAGTCGTCGGATCCGTGATGGAACTGGTCTGTGCCCGTCGTGGTCAGATGATTGACATGACTTCGGGTGAGACTGGTATGTCGCACCTGAAATTTTCGATTCCCGCCCGTGGCTTGATTGGTCTGCGAACACGATTGCTGAACGCGACCAAAGGGGAAGCAATCATCAATCACCGTTTTGAAGCGTACAAAGTCAGTGAAGGGGAAGTCCCGCGACGAGCCAACGGTGTGATGATTTCCCAGGACAAAGGGCAGGCCGTCGGTTATGCATTGTGGAAACTACGTGATCGTGCTGAGTTCTTTGTGGGACCCGGAGCCGATGTTTATGAAGGCATGATTGTTGGCGAGCACGTTCGCAACAATGACCTGGTCGTAAACCCGATTCGTGGCAAAAAGCTGACAAACGTTCGCGCTTCCGGCTCTGATGAAAATATGGTTCTCAAGCCGCCACGAGATATGAGTCTCGAAGCAGCTTTGGAATACATTGAGTATGACGAATATGTGGAAATCACTCCTAAGATCATTCGTCTGCGAAAAATCCATCTGACGGAAAATGAACGTAAACGGAATCAGCGAACAACGACAAGTGACTAAAGCGGGCATCGTCTTTTAGCGATCCCAGGTTTTTAGTTGGTTAACGAGGTTCTGCATTTCGTTCTTACGTTTCTCGAAAAGTCCGAATAGAGTCAGGATACAGATTCCCAGTCCAATCCCGAAGGCCCACCAGGGCCAGATGTGGCCGAGGGACTGGGAAGCATGCCAGATCATGCTGACGATGGACAGAACCAGAAACGAAGCGCCGACATACAGGAAGGCACGAACCCGGAACATCATTCCGGCAAACATGCCCAGCACGGAGAGTCCGCACAGAATGACCGGCAGCCACAGGTTTTCAGCAACGCCGGCGATAAACATGTCGCCGGTGGAGCTGACATAAATCGAGATTGTCGAGAAATAGCGGATCGCGGTCAGCTGCGTGGTGTTGAGTTTATCGCGATTCAAGTGCGTAGCAATCAGCACGGACAAGGCGGGCGGAATCAGCCAGAGTTGAGGGTGTTGCGTGAAGAACTGCCCCTGTTCTGCCCAGAAGGCCCACAACGCACCATTCCCAGCCAGCGCTGCCAGCGTTGTATAAACAAACGACTTTCTCCATAAACTCATCACCACATACACAAGACTGATCAACAGCAGGATCATGGAATAGTCGCCGACAACGGGAGACGCCTGCCTTGAAGCCGCATGAATCCAGAAACTGAGTGCCGGCAGTAAGGGTAAAAACGTGCCGGTTCTCTGCAGAGGCTCTGACAGCACGTTCAGGCCGATGCGTTCGAAGAATTCGCCCACGCCAGCCCCGGTGAATGCGATTGCGATCACGATGTAAGGCCAGTAGGGTAAGAGATAGCCGCGGAACAGTTCCGGCATGGTAAGGTAGATGTGCAGGAACAGCAGAGCCAGCACAATTTCGGAAGCATACACATACAACATCCGCCGTTTAAGTGTGAGTTGAAACGGATCGTATTTGGGGACCGCTGCCATCAGGATCAATGCTGCAGACAGTAAAACCAAGGCTGCTGAGACGACGGCAATGCGGGCTTTGGAAATGACCAGCGGAATTCCGGCGATCTGAAAACCGGTCTCCGAGATCAGAATTCCGAGCAGTGAAATGCCGGCTGCAATCAGAAAGGTACGTGAACTTTTTCTCAATGCTTCCGACCAGTCCTGTTTCAGGGATGGCCACTTGACCAGAACCAGCGTGGTCAGCAGACTCAGGATCGAGACTGCTTCCAGAAAACGAATCAGGTGGTCGAGAAAGTAAAAGTTTCCGTGTGCAGGAAGCAGTGCCCAGCCACAATAAATGCCAGCCAAACCGCCCGCCAGGATCGCACGTTGTTTAAACTTCTGGGAGAGGTCGGTGTGTGTACTCATCGCGTAGAATGTCAGACTGGTGAGTGCCGTTCCCAAAACAGACCACCATCGCTGAGACTGCACTTCTAACCGTAGTACGCTATGTAATAGTGCCAACATGGTATAAACGGCAAGTAGAGTCACTGCAGGGGGGAGCCAGCTGCGGGTTTGTTTGCGGAACGCGTCAAAATTGGGAATTGAAAGCCACGATAAGTTCTGGCTGATTAAATTTCGCAGGCTCCACAAGATGCTGAGCAGAAATGCATAACCGGACAGCGCCAGTCCTGAATACTGTATTAGTCGGCGTAATTCTGTTTCATTACTGAGGTACGTGGCGATCAGGCAGATGCCCATTGTAAACAGTGCGGGGATGCAGTATCGGCTCTTTCGATCCCAGATTAACCCCATCAGCAGGAGTGTCACGGCGAATAATGCGATCCAGCCCGCGGGATCTCGAATCAAAGGGACGTCTGTCGAAACCGGTAAAGTACGAGAGACCGTAATCAGCAAGGTGTAAAACAGGACAATGCAGGTCAGCGTGCGGGCCAGAACTTGCTGGAACGCGGGCGATTCAGCAAGCTTATTGCTGCCAGTCTGTGACCTTTGCCGATAGAGATTGACGAGTAACCAGAACCCCGAAATACTGGCAGCTGTCGTGATCGACCATTTCAAAAGATCCATCCCGTTTTGTGACGTGATATGTACTCCTGCGTCAAACCAATGTGCTGTGAAGACAAACATGGTTCCCAGCAGAGCGGTAACCAGCGAAGCATACGCGAGAATTTGTTTTCGCAGGCTAAGTCCCAGCGTGAAGTAGAGCAGGGTGCCTGTTGTTGCAATCATCAGAGCGGGGTAGGGGCGATATGCATCAGACCAGGCACCCCGAAAGGCAAACGCAAACAGAGTTAGGCAGATCAATTGAGTCCAGTTAAGATGCCGGAACGCAGTTGTTTGGTCTTCCAGGCTGGTTTTCGGGGGATGAGATCGCATTACAAATCGGATGGTGTGGAACAGGCCGACCAGAACTAAGCCGATTTCCATAAACAGGTTGATCTGCCAGGCGGTCCATTCCGAATATTGCCAGCCGGAAACGGTGAAGAAGCCGATTAATGCCAGACTAAGACAGCTGAGTCCGTTTGTTGGGAGGCTGCTGAAGTAACGTCGAGCAAACACATGGACGCAGGTAGCTGCCAGGACCAGGGAGATCAGCGAGATGAAAGGGATTTGCGGGAAGTACGTTACCCAGTTGTGTTCAGGATGAATCAGATTCATTATTAACGGTAGGAAATAGGGGCCCACTACCAGGCAGAGCAGCGTCACAAGATGGACGCGAATCAAAGGCCATGTTACGGGAGACAGATTTTGGTGTTCCTGGAAATTCCAATCAATTTTTGATTCGATTCCCAGCCAGAACAGTCCATAAACACTCAGGGCCAGTCCAGTGTAGAGGGAAATTTGCAGTAAGTCGTCGATTCGAAATTCAGCTGGGGGTTCTGAGAAACTCAGAATCGTGACTGTGATCGAAATGACTGCTAATACATGTGATCCGATCAGCATCCAACCGGCTGAGCGAAAGTGAATCGCATGGAATACCGAAGCGATGACCAACATCAAAAGGGGAACACAAAACGTCAGTAAGAGCATGATCAGGCTGGAAGTTGCTCCGTCTTCGAGGGGAACAGAGATTTTCAGCCATGTACCAAAGACCTGATAGAGTGTAAGCACCAGCAGCGGCAGACAGGCTCCCAGCATGCTCAGGTTTCGCCATGTTGTTTTGTCTTCGAAGAGTTTTGGCAGGTAACGCAGGCGGATTTGTTGCGCTCGTAAATAGTCCATCAGCGATTCTGATTTCAGAATCAGCAGCATCATGATGAGAGCATAAACACCGAGTCCCCAGCGCAAGGCATCAGCAGTATGGTGTTGTTCGATAAAATAACCGGCGATCAGAAACGGAATCAGATAGGTCACAAACAGCAAGCCCTGCGTTGTCTGCTTTTGAAATTTGCTGTTGAGATACGGGAGGCAGGCAACGCTTAATAAACCGAGGCAGAGCCAACTCCAGATCCCAAACGCATCTTTGGCATGCCTGACCGGAAATCCAATGGTTGCTAAAGAAATATGCAAATTCTGTAAACTGAATGCTGCGATGAGCAGAAACAGACTCAGGATCAATCCCACTTGTGTTCCGATGCCGGATTCGCGCGGTTTCGTCAGTGCCACAATCGTAACGCAGAGAGTGTAGAGAAATAAGCCCTGCATGAGTGGTGCTGCGTATTGGTGGATTTTTTGTATGTTAAACGCCAATTCAAAATCAGTTGCGATCGAAGGAGTGATTGACAAAAAAAGTACCACTCCAGTTGAAACAATCGAGCCGGCTAAGAGCACCGGTTGCAGATTCCAGCGGGAAGTTCGGGATAACGCGCCGAGCATATTCCGAGAATATTTTTTGGAGTGGATGGCTGATCCCATTAAAACCCAGAGCGAGATCGCCATGATATGGAACAGCCAGTAACGCGGTGTTCCACGTCCGGCGTCTGCCAACAGACCATAATATTCTCCTACCGCGGTCGCGGTGTAGAGCGTGCCAACCGTTCCCGCGCATTGTGTAAACAGAAACCAGAGATCGGAGCGTTGTATCAAAGCGACTGTGAGCCAGATCAGCATGATCCAGAATGCATAGAAGGCGTGCATTTCTGCCGACATGGTTTGCAGGATCACATACGGAACCAGCAGAGACGAGGTTATAATGGAACCGAATATGAGCGGAGTTGTAAATGGATTCCCTTTCGAAGGCCGTAATGACCAGGGTTGTGTCAGCTGAGTTCCGGAGCGAGACCAGAAATGCAGACCGATTAGAAAGAGCAGTCCGCTGGTCGCATGAATCAGGCAGCCCCAGACAAAAGGAGCGTCCGGCAAGAGTGCCCGTTCGGAAAGCCAGTTTCGGAACGGTGTATCTATACAGAGAGCGTGTTGTAGCGCCAGAAACCACAAGGCTGATGCGAATCCCGAGAGAACCTGCTTGCGGACCTGCCAGTTCGCGAACAGAAACGTGATGGCGTTTATCAGCAGAGCCAGCGTGCACCAGATGTCATCGGTGCGGGTGAAATAGCCTCCATAAACAGCGATCAGGCTTGAGCCAATGGAAAAACAGCCAGCTGCATACAGATAGTATTTACCAGCTTCTGATTTGCTTGTTCGTTTCAACCAGACACCTGCAAGGGAGGTTAGAATTGCAAACGAAATCAGCACAATGGCACTTCGCCCGAGGAGCAGGGCTTCGATCAGCATTCGCTGCGAGGTTCCCTGTAAAGCAATCGTATCTGTAAGGACATGAAATCCCAGTAATCCGGCGAGAGAGGCTGAAATCAAAGCCGGAATATGACAAACTGCGAACCGACCATTGATGGCCAGCAATGTCAGGCTGATACCATTTACGATGCCGAGTACGATTATGATGTCCACGCGCGGCCAGGCGATGGCGAAGTTCATCAGCATCATCAGTGCAGAGAAGACCGCGATGGAAGAGCCGGCTAATGACCAGTGCGGTGCGTCATCATTCTCTTTTCTGTGGTGCAAGACCAGTCCCATGCCCAGCAGTAGAAGTTCCATAATGCTAACCAGGGGTGTCAGGCAGGCAAATGTTTCCAGGCGGCTGGTAGAATTCCAGACTAAGAGCCAGCAGGGCGCCAGGACAGCGAAGAGGGAGAGCCCGCCAAGAGTGACCAGCTCACGGGCCAGCGCATCGGAGATCTCTTTCCAGGTAAACGTGTGTTTGAGGATGCTGGCCATTGCGACAATGAAACAGCCAACGGGGAGCGCAGCGAGTAGAGTTGTTCGCAGTAAGACTGGTTCGGAAATCGACATACGTGAGATGATGATTTGACCTGCCGACGAACCGAGTACAGCGATCAGCAGTTGCCAGCGCCCAAAGCTGACGAGAATCCGGCTGGCAGACAAGACCATCCAGCCAAACGCGGCAAAACCGATGCTGATGGCGAGTATGAATAACGGATCGGAAACTGGTCGATGGTCGGAGAGTCGAATGGCGGCTAGAAAGTTGAGCGGAACCAGCAGCACGGTGATTAACAGAAGTCCGCGGCTCGTTGACTCCAGTTTCCAGCGCTTGAAGGTATAGAGTCCCGCACTATGAATGGCAGCGGTTGCTAACAGAAACAGCAGAGCGGGCAGATAAGGGATTTGATTTTTCAGTGTCGACCACAGGCTGACTACCAGGCCGATCGCACTGCCGACAATTAAGAGTCCGCTGATCAATTCACCCCAGCGAATATTTTTCTCTTCCATGAAGGCATTCAGGATGTAGCCGAATGCGCGTTTCTCGACGGGCTCTGTTTGAGGGAGAGGGTGTTTAGCTGGTCTGATAGTGTCAGGTGTTGCAGGACGTTTCTTAACGGTTGGTTCTTCGAGAAAATCATCCTCGTCCAGAAAGTCTTCTACTTCTAGAACATCACTCTCTTCCAGTTTTGCGGGAGGGGAAGGAGCAGGTTCCGCAGAGGGAGTTGTTGGCCCGGCCTGATTTATTGGCTTGGTTGCTTTTGGCGAGGGTTGAGATGACGGTTTCTTGAAATCCTTCTCAGTATACTTAAGTAGTTTTTGGAGCTCCTGCTCGGGAATTTTTCCTTCATAGTAAAGACGTCTGAGAAATCGCTGCGTGACCAGTCGGTGCTGCTCATTTTCGTTTTCTGTTGAAACGGATTTCTTCTGGGGGAAGGAGCCTCCACTGGAGAAAAAACGATAAATCAGGGAGCCGATTACCCACAAACCATGGCAGATTGAAGCAAATATCGTCAAAGCGATAAAAAAGAGGAGGATCTCCATGCTGCGGGTTCCTGTAGAAATTGATTAAGAATGCATCAAAACTGAAAACACTCTAAATAGGCGTGGTCTTTACCAATATATCACTCGAAAACCAGTATTTTGCATGAAAAAAGAGAAACGGAGATAGTGTAAACTTAAAAATGGGAAGGGATTAGTACAAAAACGTTTAATACATGGATATGCGGGTTCCATCTGGCAATATTTGTGTCGGTTGTGGTGTGTGTTGTAATTTACCCCACTGCCTCTTTAAAGCGGGCTTGAGGTGGAATACAGAGTAGAACGTGTCGTGCCAATGTTGTTTTGTCTGACAGTGTTCCAGTTGGGGAAGGTCCCAGTTCGACAGAATCGATTTCCAGAGTGCCGCCCTCTGCGAATAGCGGTAGTGAATCGGGTCAATTCCGTACCAGTGCTGAGAGGCTGTTACGATTTGGATCTGGTTCGAATGAGAGAAGTCCAGCAGGCGTTGATTCAGTAGTTGCACTTTCTGGATCAGGTCAGACAGGGAAGCCGAGTTCTTAGGAAAAAAAAGACGACGTGTTAATTCAAAACGGAGATTCGAGAGTCGTGAAAGGCTCTCTTCGGGAAGTAAAGTGATGGTGATCCGGGCATCGATTTGCTGAAGCTGCCTAATGCAATCCTCAATCCAGCCGAAGATAGTCTCTGTAGATTGACCATAAATCAGATCGTTACCGATGTCGGTTAAGAGTGCCAGAGGTTGTTTGTTTACAGTATTCCTTTCCGGGAGCGTCTTCCAGAGTTCTGATTTGGTAATCCCTGGAAGCGCGCGATGCAGCACGCGGCTCCATACACCATATGAGCGTCCGTGGCCCATTGCTGTGAAGATATCAGCGGGTGAGTCCATCGTCGTTTCCAGTAGCCGCAAGATGAGTGGAAAGTCGCGCGTGAGATTACTGGCGCCCAGTAGAATCACGGGGCGATGAGAATACGAATTGTCAACGATCTCTAAATCATTCATAAACTGAGTTTAGCAGTTTGAAGCATCATGCAGAATGTCAGTTCATTGATTTGAAAGCATCAAAAAAAGCGGCACTGTCGATACAGTGCCGCTTTCATGATTGAGTCTATTAAAACAAAGAGTTTGTGAAACTTATTCTTTGTCTGCTTCCGCTTCTTCCTCTTCGCCTGCAGTTGCAGCGAATGTGGAACAGACAGATCGGGCAATGGCAGAGACCTGATTTTCTTCTGGTTTCTCCATTTCTTTTTCGGTGTATTCTGCTTTTTCCAGAATGACGTCGACGGCCTTACGTTCACGAAGCTGTGCTTCCAGATTCTCGATCATACCGGACTTGACCATACGGGCACGAACGCGGCGTGGGCTTTCGCCTTGCTGCATTGCCATATAGTAAATTTCCATGTCGATTTCCTGGGGCTGGACTTCCAGGTTTTCTGTACTCGCGATTTTATCCAGCACGAAATGCTCTTTCAGTGCTTTGCGAGTTGAGGAAATGGCCTGCTGACGTAGTTCGTTTTCACGAGCCTGGATATCCTGACGGGAAAATCCGGCTTGTTGCATTTCGAGAATTTCACGACGCAACGCATTTTCAACCTGTTTGGTCACTAAGGACTCAGGCAGGTCCCAGTCAGCAGATTCGGTGATTTTATCCAGAACCTGTGATCGGGTTGTTTGACGTTGTTCGTAGGTCACCTGACGTTCGAGAATGTTTTTGACTTCTTCTCGCAGTTCTTCTTCAGATTCAGCACCGATTCGTTCAAGAAGTTCTTCGTTGATCTCAGGGACCTGGATGAATTTTACACTCTTAACTGTGAATGTGGCTTTTACTTTTTCACCCCGCATTTCAACCTGCTCGGCCTCTTCAGAGACTTCGAGTTCAGTTTCGCGGGTATCGTCTGTCTTGACACCGGCCATCAATTCACCGAAGTTTTTGATTTCCGCATCCTGCAGACGTAAAACAGGTCGCAGAGGGACAACCAGATCATTGATTTCGCTGAGCGGTTTGCCACCGTGTTCGAATTTGATGGAGACTTCCAGATAGTCTTCCGTTTCCGCTGCCCCTTTGCGTTCTTCCATTTCACCATATTGGTTCAGGAAGCGATTCAGGTATTCATCAACGTCCTTATCACCAATCTCGCGAACAGGACGTTCTAATTTCAGGCCTTTGTATTCCGGCAATTTGAAATCAGGGCGAACTTCTACTTCGAATTCGAACTGGAATTCACCTTCGTCAGGGATTTCCAGGCTTTCTACATCGATTGTTGGCTCGTTGATCGGGTCGAGGTCATTGTCTTCTGCAATCAGTTCCAGGCTTTCCATTAAAACCCGTTGCTTGACCTGATCGGTCAGTTCCTGACGGAAGCGTTTTTCGATCAGTTTCTTAGGCACATGACCCACGCGAAAACCAGGCACAGTGGCCTGGCCGCCTAATTCTGAAACGGATTCAGAATAGAAATGGTCAATGTCTGTGCGAGGAACAGTAACAGTGACATGTTTTTTACAGGGACCAACCTCATCGATTTTGGCGGTCACGGACATCTTGTACTCGCTATCCGCAGAGACAGTTTCTTCAGCGGTGGCATCAGTTGTGGCGAGTTCGTCAGACACGGTCCAATCCTTTTCTTTACTTATGTGTAGAAAACAGCTGTGGGGGCATTACTAAATTTCAGCACTCAATCTGAGGGCGGCAGTATTATACTGCGACGCTGCTTTTTTGTGATACTACTTAAAGTATAAAAAGCCCCTCATTATCAAACCTGTGATGGGGGCTGGAGTAGATCCCTGAGATTCTATGTGCGAAAAAAAAGAGCGGGTGAAGGGATTTGAACCCTCGACAGCCACGTTGGCAACGTGGTGCTCTACCACTGAGCTACACCCGCAAGTCAACACGTACGTATTCATTAGTGAATTGATCACCGTAGGTAACCGTACGTGGTTCCTGTGCTTGAGATTATGTCTTGTTATTCGCAGAGGTCAAGAGAACGAGGCGAAGTAAATCATGGATATCAGTGACTTTTTTGAATTTTTACCCCGAAACCGGGCGCGCGCCGTCTGTTTCTACCAGACTCTATCAATTGATAGGATTATTCAGGCCAACTCTCAAGGGACTCAGGTTTCCGAATTTCGTGTTGAGTTTTCTCATCATGTTGCGATGAGGCATCATTGCGGTAAATCACTATTTCAAAAGACTTTAGACAAATGAGTCGCGGCTAGTCTTATTTCGTGTTGCGTTCTCACCTCATCACTGTTTTGGGCGGTTCCGGTTCCTGACAAGAAAAACTGTCAATCAGGATGATTTATATCTCCTTACAAAACAGTGAGTTAGGTCGCTTGTTTTGAACGGATTGTAAAATCTTTTTAACGCTTTGGCCTGTTTGGTATTCAGCTTGCTTTACATCCCAGTATCAACTTTGAAACGTTTAACTCGATGCAAAACAATATCACACCACCTGGAGACACCAACTATGAAAAACATCATCAACCAACTGATCAACGACGAAGCCGGTTTCATTGTTTCTGCTGAACTCGTGCTGATCTCCAGCATCGCCGTTCTGGCCATGATTGTCGGACTCTCTGAAGTCGCTAATAATGTGAACCAGGAACTGGAAGATGTCGGCAGTGCCTTTTCTTGTATCGATCAGTCATACATGCTGAGCAATGCACACGGCCACAAAGGCTGTACTGAATCCAGCAGCTTCTACGATCAATCTGACTTCTGCTCAGGTCAATGGGACGTGCAATAATCAACTCTGATCAGCCCCCTGCCCGAAACGTGCTTTCTTTCCGATGCTGAAAGTCTGCAGGGCTTCACCAACCCTGCAGGCTTTATTAAACCCGAAACAAAAATGAACCAAAACTCTTTCTGGAGACCATCAACATGAAAATCATGCTGATCCAATTGATGAACGAAGAGGCGGGATTTATCGTCTCGTCCGAACTGGTCCTTGTGTCAACGATTGCCGTGTTAGCAATGATTGTCGGACTGAGCGAAGTCGCTCATGGCGTAAACCAGGAACTCGAAGACGTCGGCAGTGCCTTCGGTCGGATTAACCAGAGTTTCTATGTCGCCGGTGCTTCAGGCCATAAAGGCTACACCTATGGCAGCGATTTCCACGACCAGTTTGATTTCTGTGACGGAGAGAACGATATCGTCTGCGATCGTCCTCCTGTGCAGGAAGGTCGTCGAGGTGGCCACAACTATTAAGAGCCACTAGTAACACAGCGTTTCCGTAATAGGAAGCAGGCTTGCATCGAGGCGGGAGTCTCCACCTCAGGCACCCTCATCATCGTAAATGGTGAGGGTGCTTCTTTTATGCGCCATATTAGGTGGGGAAGAAGTCAGCTAAATTCACCACGGTTTCAGTACGAGCCGAGTAGTCCAGTGCATTCAAGACTCTTTGAGTATTAATCCCCAGATCAGACCATTGCTGCTCCAGGCGGCCCGAGCGAATAATGTCGCAAAAATGGTTGATCATACAGGTTTCCTGTAAGGGGTTTCCTGTTTCATGCCTGGTTGCATTACCGTTTCCGTCGTTGACATAATAAGCAGGCTTCTGTTTCTCCCAGGGACGTGTAAAGTCATCACAAAGCAGAGAGCCTTCGGTGCCGGCCAGTTCAAACCATTTCCGCATACTGACATCGAATCCACAATCAAATGAAGCAATACGATTTTTTGTGAACCACATGATGCCCGAAAAGTTATAGTCAACATCATTGTAAGGACGCGCGGTACCGAACACTTTTTGGGGAAGTTCATTAAAGGCCCAAAGAGCGGCTCCGATACAATACCAGCCAAGGTCACCCAGAGAACCGCCACCCAGATCACGCTGCAGTCGCAAATCATTTTCAGGGACTTCATCCCAGCAGAAAGTAAACGCAGAAGTGAAGCGACGATGTTCTCCCAATTCATCACTGCGAATCAGTTTGAGCATCTCGTGAGCACGAGGATGATGATACCACATGACGCCATCCATCAGTTGAACCTGGTTCTCCAGACAGACACGGCGCATTTCTCTGGCCTGATTCACATTCAAGGCCAATGGTTTTTCACAGAGAACATGTTTGCCGGCTTTAGCAGCGCGAACGGTCCATTCGCCATGCATTGAGGGAGGCAGTGGAATATACACCGCATCGATGTTCGGATCTTGCAGAAGTGCTTCGTAACTTCCGACACTTCGCTTCACATGATGTTGTTGAGCCCAGTCGGCTGCTTTCACCGGATCACGACTGGCGATACAGGAGAGCTCTGCATTATCTGCCTGATGAATTGCAATGCTGATTTTTTCTGCAATACGTGCTGTGCCTAGTATTCCCCAGCGCACAGTTCGGTTTGAGTCTTTCATAAGATGAGTTCCAGTGAGTTGTGAAATAATATTTATGAAAAAAAATTGAAATCTTCAAACCAGCTTGTTATTGTTAAAAAAGAGCAGCATATCTTTTATTGAATCCATTCTTTTATCTTTCAATATTTTTGCTCAATATCACAGACTTTCGAAGTCCTGTAAAGTGATCGTCGTTCAGTTGACCTCTCAGATTTAAGTCTGCGCTCAAACAGGTAATCATATTTTCTTGTACTGAAATAGAAGCACACGTTTCTTGTGTGCAGACCTTGTACAAATGCCTGCTGGATAAATGCTGGCATTGAACAGTATTTCCAAAGCGTTACATGTTTGACCTGGTAAACCTGGTAGACAGGAGTGGAAAATGACCAAACGAATACAGTTACTGTCTGTTCTGGGAGTCGTGTTGCTCATCGGTGGAATTTCGATCGATCCGGTAAGTGGGACTCCTAAAAATAGTCTGATTACAACTTTAAGCTTGAAGCCGAATGTGCCGGAGGTGAATCTGTTTGATGGAATCAAGCAGAAAACACTTTCTGCCAGAGTCTTTCCGAAGAGTGCTTATAGCTCATCGGTCTTCATTACAAATCAGACTAAAGAACCGTTGACAGTGAAAATTCCGCCGGCTGTCTCTTCAGTCCATATTCTGGCTCAGGTCGATCCGGGGAACGGATTGTTGCAGGGGTTACAGGGAAATCAGCAACCACAGACCGGGGATAGTCAGGCGGTGGGAGGAAACTTATCACCGGTGGGGAATAACCAGAATTTTGACTTTCAGGGTCTGTTTACGATTCCTCCGGAAAAAACAGTTCGTCTGCAATTGCGATCTGTCTGTCTGGAACATGGGAAGCCTTGTCCTTCCAGTCTTAAAACATATGAGTTAAGACCCATTGATACCAAGGTCAAAGATAAAGCACTGGTGTTATTGCTGAAGAAGTTTAATCCCCGCAGAGATGATCTCGAAATGATGCAGGCCATTGCCTGGCATCTGGGCAGTCATATGGATTGGCAGGAACTGGCGAATAAAAAGAAGAATCGCCACATCGGTGGGGGCGTGCCTTATTTTTCAAGAGCACAGTTAACGACTGCCCGGAAAGTAGTCGAATTGGCTCGCATTGAATCGAATAGAACTCCTGCCGAAAAGGAGGGGCAACTCTATTCGAATACAAAAAGCGAATTGGGTACGACTTCGACAGTAAGTCGCGTCGAAGGAAATCGTCGTTAAATAAAAAAAGGGGCGATTTTCAAAAAGAATCGCCCCCCGAATTCTTCAAGTCAAGCAAGTAAGCCTTTAGCGCGAAAGTGGCTTATACTGAATCCGATGCGGCGAGTCGGCGTCTTTGCCGAGTTCCTCATGACGCTTGGCTTCATACATTTTATAGTTGCCTTCGAACCAGCGAACTTTGCTATCCCCTTCAAAGGCGATGATATGCGTGGCCAGACGATCCAGAAACCAGCGGTCGTGGCTGACAACCAGTGCACAACCACTGTAATGTTCGAGGCCTTCTTCCAGTGAACGCAGGGTTTCGACATCCAGGTCGTTTGTCGGTTCGTCCAGCAACAACAGGTTTCCGCCGGAACGGAGCAGTTTTGCCATATGTACGCGGTTTCGCTCACCGCCGGAAAGTTCTCCTACCAGCTTCTGCTGGTCTGGTCCTTTGAAATTAAACCGACCGACATAAGTTCGCGAGTGAATGCTTGACTTGCCGACGACCAGGTGTTCGTGTCCCTGTGAAATTTCTTCGTAAACCGTTTTCTTCGGATTCAACGAATCGCGGCTCTGGTCGACATACGAGAGTTCAACGGTCTCGCCTAACTCCAGTGTACCACTATCCGGTTTTTCCTGTCCCATGATCATTTTAAAGAGCGTTGTTTTACCGGCACCGTTCGGACCGATCACTCCCACGATTCCACCACGAGGTAATTCGAAAGTGAAATTTTCGAACAATAATTTGTCGCCGAAACCTTTGGTGACATTTTCGGCAACGAGAACCCGGCTCCCAAGTGGTCGGGAAATCGGAATTTGAATGTCGGACGCGTCGGATTGTTTTTCATAATCTTCAGCGGCCAATTCTTCATAGCGCTGGATACGGGCTTTGTTTTTGGAAGCCTGTGCTTTAGGCGACATGCGTACCCATTCAAGTTCCCGCTTGAGGAATTTCTGACGTTTGGATTCCTGTTTTTCTTCCACTGCCAGACGTGACTGTTTTTGTTCGAGCCACGAGGAATAGTTTCCTTCGAAAGGAAGACCTCTGCCTCGTTCCAGTTCCAGGATCCAGCCGGCCACATTATCCAGGAAATAGCGATCGTGGGTAATGGCGACAACTGTGCCAGTGAAGCTATGCAGATACCGCTCCAGCCAGGCGACCGATTCGGCATCGAGGTGGTTTGTTGGTTCGTCGAGAAGCAGTAAGTCAGGATTTTGCAGCAGGATTTTACAGAGTGCAACCCGGCGTTGCTCTCCACCAGACAAGCTGCCAATAATCGAATCGCCGGGGGGAACACGCATCGCATCCATGGCAATCTCCAGGGTTCGGTCGAGTTCCCAGAGATTGGCGGCGTCAATCTGGTCTTGCAGAGTCGCCTGTTCTTCGATCAGCTTTTCCATTTCTTCCGGAGAAGGATCGTCGGCGAATAGCATGTTCACTTCGTTATAGCGATCCAGAATGGCCTGTGATTCCGCAACCGCTTCCGAAATGCACTCATCAACGGTCTGATTGGGATCCAAATCCGGTTCCTGTTTGAAGTAACCGATTTTTATATTTTTAGCAGGCCGGGCTTCACCGGAAAAATTGGTATCTTCACCTGACATGATTTTCAGGAGTGTACTCTTACCAGCACCATTAGCCCCCAAAACCCCGATTTTGGCACCGGGGAAAAACGAAAGCCAAATGTCTTTCAGAATTTCCTTCTGTTCGTAGACTTTGGTAACGCCTTCCAGTTGCATAATATATTGTTGTGCCATGTTTCCATCTCGTGTCCGAACGGACTTAAACTTTCTGTGACTAAACGATTATCCGTATACATTCCCCATCACCCGCAGGCTGAAGCCCTCTCTCTGGTTCTGGGAAAAACCGACATTCCACTTGCCGCATACCTTAGCTGGACATTCATCACAAGTCACTGGAAACGGGGGGGCTAGTCGGTGAATTCTTCAAAAAACTCTGGGAAATGAGGCTGATTTTCACTATTTCGCACAAAGTTTCGGCGAGGGCCACCTGCTTAGATTGGCGAACGCGTTACTGCGTTCGCTGCGCCAGATTGGTATACCGGCGGCTGGGTTATCTTCTCCATTATTACCGTTGCCAGCAGGAAGCAAACCCCCGTATTGGGGAAATATTAAACTGACATTCAGTTCCCTCAATCCTTCAATTCAGACTCAGGTACCGGTTTCCGTTTCAGGATGATGAAATAGCCGTTTGTTTCGTCTGGGATCAGTTCCCATTGGTCGGGGTGTTCGCGAAATTCGGGGACCTGATCAGGAGTTTTGATTTCGCTATAGGGGTGTTGTGTGTCAATGACGATGAAATCAGTATCTGCGGGCACTCCTGACTGGTACTCGTTGACCTTTCGCTTGTAATTGCTGTAGTCGTATGAGCGTGCATGGTGCGTGAAGCGGGGATGAACGAAATCGGTTGATGCGACTTTGCTGTCAGACGGTATCAGAGGCGCCACTTTCTCAAACTGCCTGGCTCGTTCGCCGGGGACATACAGCCTCTGCCAGTACCAGGCGGAACCGGAATCCCAGAAAACCAGGCCCAGTGGTCCCAGGCTGAAGAAGATACCTGTGGCGATGGCCGAGGACCAGAGGAAATGCATGGCAAACGTTTGTGTTGTCGCTGGTTTGATTTTCCCTTTCCAGCGTTCAAGGAACGAGGGAATATTACCCACACCAAACGCTGCAGCCCAACAGAGAATGGGAACAATCGGTGCATGAAAGTGGTGGCGGGGATCGTGGGCTAATTCATTCAGACAAAGTAATCCAAAAATCGGTGCCGCCACCAAGATTCGGCTTGGCGAAAACAGTGGTAGAAATCCCAATGGAACAATGAGAGCCAGCCCGTAGATAAAAGTATCGGGCCGAAACAGTTCGCCCAGCAGTAGTGCGGGGTTGAATAAAATATTCTGAACGACCTCGCCGAGTGAGTTCCCAAATTTGCTGAAGTAGCCGACGTAATGCACCTGTTCGCCGCTACGAAACCACGGGATGGCGACTTTCACAACGAATCCCAGATAGAGCACCGCAAACAGAGAAAGGCCGACACCCGGCGCGACGGTTTTCAGAAAGTTCGGTTTGGTGGTAGCACTTTCCTGTTTTCGCATGGACCATTGCTGCCAGGCAATCCAGAGCCCCAGCGGTCCGAGAATGATAGCGTAGTCTTCTTTGGCGGTTAATGTGAACAATAGAAGTACGACTGTCGTCTTCCAGCGTTTTAATTCGATCGCTTCCAGTGCAAACAGTAGCAGGGGGACCCCGAACGAAATCGGACGAAATGTTTTCAGGTCGATTGCGATGTCGAGAAACTGCAGCGGAAAGTAGCACAAATATGCAGCCACCATGGCCTTGCCTATGGTCGTCGAACGACTGTGGCGCACAGCCATGCGATATAAGGGGATCACTCCCGTAGCTAGTGCCAGTGTTTCGCACAATTCCAACATCAAGTGTGATGGCCAGATCAGATAGAGCGGAAGTAGGAACAGATGAATAAATTGAATGTGCTCGCCCCAGAAGAGTCCCTGGTCCAGATAGCTGCGAAAGCCTTTTCCATGCGACACATTCCAGAGGTGTTCTTCGTACATGGCAGAGTCGCCGTGGGGCACCAGCATGCCTTCATACAGTCGCCAGTTCATGAAGGTGAACAGTATCACAAACAGTGCCATCATCATCCAGGCAGAAAAGGGAATTGCGATTTTGCGGTCTTCTTTTGCCACTCCGGCTTCCAGTTCAGAATCCAATAGGGAAACCGGGATAAGCAATGAAGCAAAGGCAGCCATCCAGCCGGCAATGGCGACGGAAAACCAGAATTGTGATGTTGCGAGCAGCAGACTTTCTGCACCAGTCCAGCCAAGAATGAAGGCGGCAATGCGGAGTATTTCCCACGCGCCTGGCAGTAGCCACCAGCGATATCCGTTCCAGCCCCACTCCGCTAAAGTAATTCTGAATGGACAGTGATTTATTTTAGATATCAGCAACGCACCACAAACCCAGGTCCCGCAGGCAGCGAGTATCAGGTAACCCATGAGGGGAAAAAAGGGGATGATTGCGGATCGCGTTGCCGGTTCGACCTGACCGGACCAGGCCGGAATGAGACTCTGCCACAGATCGGAGCTGACATATAAGGTGGCAATATCCAGATTGCTGAAAATGGATTGCACTGCCAGAGTGACCGTACCACTTCCCAGCAGAACACAGAGCAGACCGTATGTGAATCGGCGGCTGTCAAATTGGGATGATGCTATCGTATTTTGATTCATGAATTTCGATCTGGATTCCGGTACACTCACTCTGAAGATGACAAGATAGGCGATTCAGATTACGAATTTTAGAGAAGAAAGCTGAAAAGAATCTGGTTTGGGTGAAAAAAATCGGGGTATTGCTACAATAACTTGCAGGACCCCATCTAAACAATATTCTAAATGGTTTTCTAGCAGCAGGGAAGCATTACAGGTTTGACCATGAAACATTCTGATGAGCAGATTCGCGTTTACTGCGCTGGCCCGTTATTTAATCGTTCTGAACGCGAAGAGATGACGGCCATTGCCGATCAGTTAACAAAAAACGGATATCAAGTTTACTTACCTCACCGGGATGGTATGGAGTTTCGTCTGGTACTGGATGTGCTTGTGGAACGGAACTGGGATACGCCTATGGCAGCGCAGTTTTTACATGAAGCCATTTTTGCGCTGGATGTGTATCAGCTGGTTGAGGAGTGTGAAGCGATGGTCTGGAATCTGAACGGTCGGACGCCTGATGAAGGTGCGGTTTCAGAAGCAGCCATGGCCTGGATTCTGGGAAAGCCTTTGATTGCGTATCAGGACGATGTTCGGTCTTTGATTCAGGGCCGCGTGAATCCACTTCTCGTGGGAATGGTCGATTTTGAATCGGTTGATCAGATCGATTTGATTCCTAACTTATTGTCGGAAGCGATTCAGAATCAAGGGCTGCGTCCTTCTGTTCAAAGCACGTTATTACCTGTAAAGGTGCAACGGGCCGTCCAGGCGGGGCGTGTTTTGTGGGATGCAATGTGTTCTGAGGGGGCGCAGGAAGATAACGCCATGATTGCGACGGTCGTGGAAGAGTTGTTCGCTCCCAATGATCGTTCAACACTATTAGCCTGAACCACGAAACGAATATCGTAACATTGATTGATGCTTTATGAACCATCCTTATGTAGAGATACCTGAACTTTCCAATTTACAGTCAGGCAGTGGTCTGGTTCGCATTCCCTATCAGCAGGATGTTCCCTTTACGAAACGCGTGCGTGCGCTCGTCGATACGGAAGAGTTTCGCCGTTTGTCGCATATTACTCAGTTGGGGTTTTCGGCGCAGGTTTATCCCGGTGCAACACATACCCGCTTCGAGCATGCATTAGGCGTTTATCATAATGCGCTACAGTATCTGTGGCAGTTGGGAAAAGATGTCCGGTTTGCCGCGATCATTGACGTACATACGGCTGAGGTGCTGATTGCTGCGGCATTATTACACGATATTGGTCATTGGGCATTCTGTCATTTGATTGAAGACATGTCACTTGAAGGCATTCCCCGGCATGAAAAGTTTGCGCGGGAATTTCTGTCAGAAGGGCATGAACTGGCAGTCATCTTGAAGTCGGAATGGGGCATTGAGCCGGAAGAGGTTCTGGATATTTTAGTTCCGAAATCTGATACGACAGAGATGCGACTGGTTCGATCGATATTATCCGGCCCTATAGACATTGACAAGATGGACTATCTGGATCGGGACAGCCTGCATGCTGGTGTGCCTTATGGACGTAATTTTGATAAAAATCGTTTAATCCATTCACTGATGGTCAACGAAGCAGGCGACGGACTGGCCATTGGATCGAAAGGAAAAACCGCGGCTGAGTTGATGGTGTTTGCCCGTTATGTGATGTTCAGCGAAGTCTATTGGCATCACGCAGTCCGTTCAGCCAGTACGATGTTTGCGCGTGCGTTTTTCCATCTATATCCCAAGCTGGATCTGACGGACTATTTTAAGTTGACCGAAGCAGACTCCATTTCTGTGTTACGCGCGGAGGCCAAAGGGACCGACTGCGAACGGCTCGTGGAAGGCATTTTCAGTACAAAACGGTTATTGTATAAGCGGGTCGCTGAATTCAGTTTTTATGAATCGGCTGATGTATTTGAACTCATCGCGCATCAGCCGATCTCATCACTCGTCAAGTGGAGCGAGAATCTGGCGCGACGGCTTGCACAGCGTTTGAATCAGACGGTCGCTTCAACTGATATCCTGATTGATGCACCACCCACGCATCGTGAAGTAGAATTTGATGTCCAAATTTATTCGGCGCGCGAAGCGAGATACCAGCCATTACATATTGTCTCGCCTGTCGTAGATACCCTGGCTCGAAAACAGTTTGATGATTTTGTCAAACGGGTTCGCGTCTTTGCACACCCTCAGATTGCACGTCAATGTGCTGAAATGCAGGATTTCGAGCAACTACTGATTGAATCCGTTCAAGAGTCATTCTGATCAGAATTTTCTGAAAAGGCTGTTATTCAGTTTCAGGGATGATAAAATCAAGGGTAAGAAAGTTCTGTTTTTAATAAGTCTGAACAAGTTGGTGCTGATGATGTTGCGAAATCCAAAACAGAGTGAAGTCATATTCTTTACCCTGACGGGAGTCATTTTGCTGCTCACCGTCGGCTGTAGTGAAGATCAGCCTGTCGTGCAACCATCTCAGAAGCCATTGAGGGACACATCGAGTTCTCAAATGCGTGCGCCGAAAATGAAGCCTTCGAAATCGGTGGCTCGTAAAAAGAAAAAAGTGAAAGCGAAACAACCGGAATTGGCAGGCAATCCGGATGATATGTTTGAAGTCGTAGATTACATTCACAATTTCGAAGTAAAAAAAACAGGGGTTCCCTATCAGGCAACCGAGCAGGTCGCTGTGATGTTTCCTGAGAAACCAGAGATTAATTCAACAACATTTAAAGTTGTCAAAAACGTTGCGCAAGCAGAGCAGCCGGCGGCTGACTCATCTTTTAAATTACCGAAAGGGTTTTCGGCTGTTAAAGAAGCCGGTTATTCTGACCGGGGGCTCCCAAAGCGGATTCGCTGTGAGCGCGATTACAGTGAGATGGTTCTGGTTCCGGCCGGGGTCTCGGTGCAGGGCGTGACGAATGGTGAGAAGAATACCAGTCCGGAATTCACTATCTACCAGGATGCGTTTTATATTGACGTACATGAAGTCACTCTCGAAAAATATCGACGCTGGCGTTCAGAAATGATTGCAGAAAAAGGCAAGATTCCCGAGCCTGCAGAAAACGACGGTCAGCCTGCTGATTTTCCCGCGATGGGAGTCTCGTATACTGACGCTTTGAATTATGCACGGACGATGGGAAAACAACTACCACACGAAACGCAGTGGGAAAAAGCGGCTCGTGGTGAGAGCGGTTTTCAATATCCGTGGGGGAATGGGCGTGCGTTGTGGCAGAAGACACGTCTTCCGGGACAAATTGATCCGGTGGGTACATTTCTCGGAGATCAAAGCCCGTATGGCGTAATGGATTTGGCTGGTAACGCACGCGAATGGTGTGATGACTGGTATTCCCAGAATGCCTATCAGGCTGCACTGGCCCTGTCGGATGCAGGTGTCGTTCGTGGCTGGACTGGCCCCAGACGCCCCGTTGTTCCCAGTATGCGAGTGGTGCGTGGAAATCAAAAATCCTGGGAAGTCTGGAAACGGAGCGGTGAGAATATGCGGACACCTCCTGCTGATGTCGGATTCCGTTGTGTCTTGAATCTCGCCAGTGCCCCCAATGCAGAAGCGGAGCAATCAAAACCGGCTAACGCGTTTTGATTCTCATAAAATAAGTGTCTACTTCGATTTAACGCTTATTCTATCCTTCGATACCATGCCTCTGTCCTTTGCTCAGGCTGGAAATATACCGGCTTGTACCCATGCGTTTCTGTAAATCGAGGTAAAGCCTCTACAGCAGATTAATTAGGTCTTGCGATTGGGCTTGTTCAGATAGTATAACAGGGCTAATAATTAGTCTGGCTAATGAATCAAGGGCGTTTCACTCCAGAGGAGGAACTGATGTTACAGTATGACTTTGAAGAAAGTGTGGGATATTGGATCACCATTACATCGCACTTCTATCAGGATGCGTTGAATCAGGAATTGATGCCATACGGAATTACATTTCGTCAGTTTCAGGTCATTGGCTGGCTGGTTTACGAAGGACCACTTTCTCAAGTGGAGTTAGCCGAACGCATGATGATTGAACCTCCGACGCTGGTTCGTATTCTGGATCGGATGGAACGGGATCAGTGGATCAAACGCGATAGTGATCTAGAGGATCGTCGCCGCAAGGTTGTGAAAGTGTTGCCGGAAGCGAGGCCGATCTGGTCACAAATGGTGGCCTGTCTGAAGCGACTTCGAAAAAAAGCAACACAAGGTATGACGGCGGAACAGGTAGAGACTTTAAAGTCACTGTTAATGCAAGTGCAGGAAAACCTGGGAGTGAAAGTTTCAGAAGTAGAGATCGTTTAACAGAGAAAATAACAAAGAACGACTGCGGTGATGACTGCGGACAAACACTTAATATGACGTTGAGGATTCTTATGAGAGTAGCAACCAGTCTTGTTGCATCGATTTGTGTGTGTGCTCTGTTCTCAGGGCAACTCATGGCACAGCGCGGTCCGGCGACTGTGGGGGTGGCAGAAATTATTGAGCGTGAGACCGCATCGGGGCAGACGTTTGTGGGGACCGTTTTGCCGATCAAACGCAGCGCCATCGGGTCTGCTGTTGGAGGGCGGGTTGCTGAGTTTCCGGTAAACGAAGGGGACTTCGTTCGAGCGAAACAACCGCTGGCACAGTTGTTGACAAATACGATCAATCTCGAAGTTGACGCGGAGAAAGCCGAACTGGATTTGCGGAAACACGAGCTGGCGGAACTTGAGAACGGCTCACGTCCTGATGAAATTAAAAGGGCCAAAGCACTAATGCAGGCTGCGAAAGCGGATAGTGAATATCAGCAGAAACGTCGCAAACGACTGGAATCGTTGTATGCAAGAAAAGCTGTGAATGACGACGACATTCAACAGGTGGTTTCCGAATCGATCCGTGCAGAAGAATTATATCAGGAAGCACAGGCCGCTTATGAGCTGGCGGTAGAAGGGCCCCGTAAGGAGAAAATTGCCCAGGCAAAGTCCCAGGTCGCCATTCAACAGGCTTTAGTAGATAAACTTGAAAGTCAGGTCGTCAAGCATACGATCATCACCCCCTTTGATGGATACGTGGTCGCAGAACACACAGAAGTCGGTCAATGGGTCAATTCAGGAGAGCTGGTTGCAGAAGTCATCGCGCTCGGCGAAGTGGATGTTCGGGTTCAGGTTCTGGAAAATCATGTGCCTCATGTACGATTAGGGATGGAAGTTCGCGTGGAAGTTCCCGCGATACCGGAACAGGTTTTTACCGGCACCGTTGTGATGATCATACCTCAGGCCGATGTCCGCGCCCGAACTTTTCCAGTTAAGGTGCGAATAAAAAATACGATTACAAAAGATGGTCCGTTGTTAAAATCAGGGATGTTGGCACGGGCCGTACTGCCAACTGGTGCTAAACAAATGGCACTGCTGGTTTCCAAGGATGCGCTGGTTCTGGGAGGCCCTACTCCCATGATCTATGTTGTGGATCCGAGTCCTGATAAGAAAAATTATGGGAAAGCCCGCCCAGTTCCTGTTCAGGTAGGAGTTGCCAATGGACGGCTGATCCAGGTCAAAGGAAACCTGAAACGAGGTGAGCATGTTGTCATTCGGGGAAATGAACGCTTGCGACCCGGGCAGGATGTGGTGATTACCGAAGTGATGTCACCCGATGCAGAACCCAAAACCAAAGCTATTAATACAGACGGTTAAAGAGGAAGTCCAATGAATTTGATTAATGCCATTGTGCACAATCCGGTAAAAGTGACCGTCGGTGTGTTAATGACCGTTCTGTTCGGACTGGTGGCACTCATCCGCATGCCGATGCAATTAACGCCCGAGGTTCAGAGACCGACGATTACTGTGGAAACGCGCTGGCCGGGAGCCAGTCCCCAGGAAGTCGAACGTGAAATTGTTCTGGAACAGGAAGAGCAGCTGAAAAGTGTCGAGGGAATTACCAAACTGAGTTCGGAAAGTGCTGATTCCAAAGGCTCGATCACGTTGGAATTTCTGGTCGGGACGAATATGGACGAAGCCTTACTGAAAGTGAATTCTCGTCTGCAGCAGGTGCCGGAATATCCGGAAGATGCCGATCAGCCGATTATCAGCACCGCGAATGCTGCCGACCGACCAATTGCCTGGTTCATTCTCAGCAGCCGCTTACCGTCTGATGAAAAAATTGTCACATTTCAGAAAGCGCATCCCGAATTAAAAGAACAGCTGGATATTATTCGGAATACCCCCAACCCGGGGTTAGCGATGTTGCGGTTGAGACTATTGGCACAGGAGTACCCCGAAGTCAGAGGGGGCATCTTACCCGATGAAGACCTTGAAGTAACGAAGCTGCGTCGCTTTGCAGAAGATGAAATCGAAGCTCGTTTTGAACGTGTTTCCGGTGTCTCCCAGTCGAATGTATTAGGGGGGCTGGAAGATGAATTACAGGTCGTGGTCGATTCGGAACAACTGGCTGCACGGCAATTAACGATTGCTGATGTGCGTAGGGTGTTGCGAGGCCAGAATGCAGATACGTCTGCCGGTGACTTCTGGGAAGGCAAGCGACGCTGGGTCGTGCGAACGCTGGGCCAGTTTCGCAATATAGAAGAAGTGGAAAATCAACTCTTGGCAGTTCGCGATGGTGCCCCCGTTTATGTTCGGGATGTCGCGGAAGTCCGTTTGGGATATAAGAAGCCCGATGGTCTGGTGCGGCGGTTTGGTGAATCAAGTATTGCAATTAACTGCGTTCGGGAAACCGGCGCCAACGTGTTAGATATTATGGATGGTTTGCGTGTCGCTGTTCAGGATATTGATGAGAATATTCTCAAGCCGCGCGGCTTACAGTTAGTTCAGGTTTATGACGAAACCGACTATATCTATTCTTCGGTTGATCTGGTGAAGAACAACATTTTCATCGGTGGGGCGCTCACGATGATTGTGTTGATGTCGTTCCTGCATCTGGGAGTCCGCACGCTGCTGGTCGTACCGTTGATCATTATCACTGCGGTTGCAGCGACATTTATTTCTCCCTGGTTTTTTGTCGTCAGTCTGGCATTCATTATTGGAGCCGGGTTCTGGTTTGCCCGTGGTGCCCTGGTGGTGGGTTTGGCGATTCCCACCAGTATTATTGGTACGTTCCTGATTTTGGGCGCATTGGGACGCTCCTTAAACGTAATCAGTCTGGCTGGTTTGGCCTTTGCAGTCGGGATGCTCGTTGATAATGCCGTGGTGGTGCTGGAAAATATTTTCCGTCGTTATTCTTTGGGAGAATCACCGTTTCAGGCGGCAATTAAAGGGACACAAGAAGTCTGGGGGGCCGTACTGGCATCAACCCTGACGACGATTGCAGTCTTTTTACCAGTCGTTTTTATCCAGGAAGAAGCAGGTCAGTTGTTTCAGGATATTGCTTTAGCCATTAGTGCTGCAGTGGGACTTTCGCTGGTGGTTTCCATGACCCTGATCTCAACCGCGTCTGCACGTTTATTGCATAAGCGAGAGGGGCAGGACCTTGAAGATGTTCATGCCGTTTCCCAGGAACAAGCCGAGACTGATGCGGCTGTGAAGAAGAACTGGTTGCATCGCACACTGGTCGGCCCGATCGAAGGGGCTGGCGCTGCGTTTGTCCGTATGGTTGTTGGTGTGAATCACTGGATTCAGAGTGGTTTGATCCGACGGTTGCTGGTCGTGGGACTACTTGTTGGCGCTGCCGTTGGTATCAGTTGGCAGTTATGGCCGAAAGTAGAATATCTGCCGACCGGGAACCGCAATTTGATTTTTGCGATACTCCTGCCACCCCCCGGATACAACCTCAACCAGTTAATGGAACTGGGAGAGAGTGTGGAAACTGATTTACGGCCTTATTGGGATGTGGACCCCAATAGTGAGGAAGCGAAAAAACTGGACTATCCGGTGATTGGCGATTTCTTTTTCGTTGCCCGGGGACGTCAGGTCTTTATGGGGATTCGTGCCTTTGATTCACAACGCGTGGGCGAGCTAATCCCGCTCGTTCAGAAAGCGGGTATGAAATTACCTGGTACGTTTGCGGTGGCAAAGCAGTCGAGTCTATTCGAACGGGGATTGACCGGCGGACGTACGATTGAAGTTGAAATCATTGGCCCTGATTTACAAAAACTGGTTGGTATGGGAGGTCAGGTTCTGGGGCAAGTGAAACAGATGATTCCCGAAGCGCAGGTTCGCCCGATTCCCAGCCTGGACCTTTCCAGTCCGGAAGTTCATATTCAGCCCAAACTGGTTCAAGCAGCCGAAATGGGCGTCAGCAGCGCTGACCTGGGTTATACCGCAAATGCGTTGATTGATGGTGCATTTGCTGGCGACTATTATCTGGGAGGCGATAAAATTGATTTGACAATCGTCGGACAATCCCGGCACATTCAAAATACGCAGGATGTCAAAGCGCTTTCTGTCGCGACGCCGATGGGTTCGCTCGTTCCTTTGGAAGCGTTGGCCGATGTGAAAATAACCAGTGGCCCGGAACAGGTGAATCATCGCGAGCGTCAACGAGCGATTACGATTGAAGTCTCTCCGCCTGAAGCAATGGCATTGGAAGATGCGATGAGCCAGATTCAGTCGGAAATTGTGCAGCCGATGCGCGAAAATGGCCAGCTTGCGGGCGGCTATCGCATTGTGTTATCGGGGACCGCTGACAAATTACGTGATACCTGGGCGGCACTTGAATTTAATGTGATTCTGGCGCTGATGATCACTTATCTGCTCATGGCTGCTTTGTTTGAATCGTGGTTGTATCCGTTCGTGATTATTTTCAGTGTTCCATTAGGGGCTGTCGGCGGAATTCTGGGGCTGAGTGTGTTGAATCTGTTTATGCTGCAGACCTTGGATGTGCTCACCATGCTGGGATTTGTAATTTTGATCGGAACTGTGGTGAATAACCCGATTTTGATTATTCACCAGTCTCTGAACCATATTAACGAAGACCATATGACGCCGCGGGAAGCGATTTTGGAAAGTATCCGAACCCGAATTCGACCGATTTTCATGACGACCACAACCACAGTCCTCGGATTGTTACCACTGGTTCTCTTTCCGGGGTCGGGGAGTGAATTATATCGCGGACTGGGAAGTGTGGTACTGGGGGGACTGATTGTCTCAACTCTGTTTACGTTAGTGCTGGTGCCGACTTTATTCAGTTTAACGATGGATGCCAAGCAATGGGGCTTGAATCTACTCAGGCCTGGTGTCGTAAAACAGACGAAACCAAATGCACCACCCGTTGAGGTTGAAAAGCAGGAGAATGTCACCGTTTAATGGATTGGACAGCAGTGGGAGAATGTCACCATGTCGTCCTGAGCGTCTATCCCTATTTTGCAGAATGAAAGTGTGAGTATTTTGATTCGTGTTTTCAGTATCATCGCGATACTCCTGATGCTGGGAGTGGCGATCTTTTTTTCGGGACTATTTGATCCGGATCCGGATGCCATTTACCAAAGGGCTTCAAAAGCCGTTCGTAATCAAGACGACCAGGAAGCAAAACGGCAGATAGAAAGACTGCTGGAAACCCCCTCGCATCAAGTGGACGCGGCGATGCTGGGGGCTGAAATTGCTCTCAAATCTGGAGATTTCAAAGAAGCGATTCGCTACTACGACTATGTTCCCGATAGTGCAAGTCGTGAATCGTTCAAGGCCCGGAGCCGTTCGGGAGACTTGTTTTTGTTCGAGTTGAAACAACTCTCTGCTGCACAGGACGAGTTACACCGAGTTCTTGAATCGCACCCAGATGAAGAGACCGTGCTGCAACGACTGTCCTTTATTTATGGGCTCACGTCGCGCGGCTGGCAAGCCATTCCGTTTCGGTTAAAACTGATGCAGCAGGATAAAATTGATGCACTACTGGTGTATCTGTTGTCTATGGGAGATCGTTCACTGGAAAATCCCCAGTTACTCACAGAGTATGAGAAGGGAAAGCCGGACGATCCACTGGTGCAACTCGGACTGGCGCGGATGGAAGTTGACCAGCAAAAGTACGCGGCAGCAAAAATACGGTTACAGAAACTGATCTCGATTCAACCTGAATTGAGTCAGGCCCATGCACTGTTAGGAAAAATTCTGTTGAATGCCGGGAACACTGATGAGTTCTTGAACTGGCAGAATTCACTGTCTGATCAGGATCGTCAGCTTCCGGATGTCTGGGGGATAGAAGGGCAGTGGTATCAAAAGCAAGGGAACAGGCAGTCAGCCATACTTTGTTATGGAGAAGCGCTCAGACGCGATGCTGCGAATTCGATAGCCTGCTATCAACTGGGCCAATTATTATTGCAGGAAGGAAAAAAAGCAGAAGCCGAACGATTGTTAAAGTATTCGAAAAAACTACAGACGTATGAAGGGCTGGTGAAAGTTGCCTATGGTGACAAGGATTTAGCAGCGGCTCAAAAAGCAGTCTTGCTGGCACAGGAACTGGGACTGGTGTGGGAAGCCTATGGCTGGAGCCGGGCGGTCTTAGTACTTAACCCCCAATTAGACTGGGCGTTTCAAGTGAAACAGGAGTTGGAGCCTCAATTGGCAGAACTAAAGCTAACCCGGGTGGTTGATGAAAAAAATCCTGTTAAAGGATTGAATTTGCCAGGTTTGGGGGCCAAGTCAAAACATGAAGCTGAAAGTGCGACTTCCAGCAAAGGGAACAGGCAGATCGAGTCCAGCATCTCATTTGAAGATGTGACCGCTCGTGCCGGGATTGCATTTCAATATTTTAATGGGCAGAACTGGCCTGAGAATCATCATAAAATGTATGAGTTTACCGGGGGGGGAGTCGGAGTACTCGACTTCAACTCCGATGGCTGGCCTGATTTATATTTGACACAGGGAGCGAACTGGCCTGTGGATGAACAGCAGTTTCTCTATCGCGACCGTCTGTATTTGAATTCTGGAAATGGTACCTTTCAGGATGTGACAACACAGGCTGGCTTGAATGAATCTCGATTCAGTCAGGGAGTCTCAATCGGCGATGTGAACAATGACGGGTTTGCTGATATTTACGTTGGCAATATTGGTCTGAATCGCCTGTACCTCAATAATGGAGATGGGACTTATACCGAAACAGACCAGGCACAGGGAACCGCCGATCAGTGGACGACCAGTTGTCTCGTTGCTGATTTGAACGGCGATAGCGCACCGGAAATCTATGCCGTCAATTATTTGATGGGCGCTGATGTCTTTGACCGCGTCTGCAAAAATGCCGATGGCTCAGAGCGTTCCTGCATGCCTTTAAATTTTCCTGCCGCGCAGGATCAACTCTTTGCCAATCAACAAAACGGACAATTTCAAAATGTTACGTCATCTTCAGGGATCGAGGTCCCGGAGGGAAAGGGATTAGGCATCATCGCTGCGGACCTGCATGGCACTGGGTATCTTGATCTCTTCATTGCCAATGACGCGGTTGCGAATTTTTACTTCGTCAATCAAGGCACAAAACAGCCGACATTTACAGAGCAGGCACTGTTATCTGGCCTGGCACTCAATGCAGAGGGGAGAACGGAAGCCTGTATGGGAATTGCCGCCGGTGATGCCAATGCCGATGGACTACTGGATCTCTATGTCACAAATTATTATCGCGAAACAAATACGTTTTATAAACAGGTGAGTCCCGACTCATTTGTTGATGAAACCCAGGCGGCGCGGATGGCAGATTCGACTACTTACAAATTAGGCTTTGGAACGCAGTTTCTCGATGCCGACCTCGATGGCCTGCTGGATTTATTGATCGTGAATGGGCATGTGGAAGATTTAACGGCCCAGGATCTTCCTTACCAGATGCAGCCGCAGTTCATGAAAAACCAGGGGCAAGGGCAATTTCAGGAGTTGAAACCAACCGAGCTCGGCACGTTCTTTCAAACCCCACGACTGGGCAGGGGATTGGCGCGGTTGGACTGGAATCGTGATGGATTAGAAGAAGCAGCGGTTTCGAGTCTCGACCAACCTTTTGTGTTGTTAGAAAATTTAACACAAAATCACGGACATCGCCTGGTGGTCCGATTGACGGGAACAAAATCGAGCCGGGATGCGATTGGTACAACTGTTCGTGTCAAAACCAAAGGCCAGACTCTGGTTCGACAGTTGACGGCCGGTGATGGGTACTTCGCAAGTAATCAGCGGACGCTTGTCTTTGGATTGGGAGATGCTAAGCAGATTGAATCACTCGAAGTGACCTGGCCTTCCGGAGTGCACCAACTGTTTGAGGGGGGCGTTGCTGATCAGGAAGTCCATTTAATCGAAGGTCAGCCGGAACATTTCCACATTCGATCTCTGAATTGATTTCGAATCCTTTTATTCGAAATCAATACCGAGACGATACTTCAGCTGATCCAGTTCTTCAATTGACTCATCACTGGATGAATGAACGTGTTCGGCTTCCGTAATGAATTTCAGATCTGAAATGTGTGGGATGCCATATTCTTCCAGCGTGTATTCAAACTGTTCGATTCCCTGACCATACATGATCAGAAGCTTGTGCTCATCAAACTGGACTTCCAGTGGAATGAGGGGATTTAGAACAGCGATGCCGGCACACCCGTCATTCAGTAACAGATCTTCGTAGTCATAAAGTGTACTTTTCAAAACAGGCAAGTCCATGTGCTCACGGTACAAATCCTGGTGATGATTGTTTGAACCTTCGTGACTGGTTTCCAGAACCACATCAACTTCGTTGCCAAGTGGGTCCAGGAGATCAATGAACAGGTCAAATAAAATTTCTTTGGAGGCCGACGCCATCAGCACCGGAATTTTGATGCCCGTTTCTTTGTCTGTATAAACATCGTGTCGGTACCCTGCCTGTGGTACGACTTCCAGATCATAGGAAGGACGAATTGCGTCTGTCAGCATGAAGTTACCATATTTGGCAATGTTCAAGTGCGTCTCCAGTTGATCTTCCGAAAGACTTTCGAAACTGCTGCGCGATTTTCCCGCGGAGCTATCTCGGTAGGTCGTCTTCAAGAATCTTTTTAAGAATCCCATAATTAAATCTTCCCCCCTCACGACAGACAACAATCATGTTGTCAAACAGGCTTGTACCGCCATTTTTGCTGAGTGTTGTTATTTAAATTGATCTGTTGAATTATCAGCCTGTTCATATTTCTTACCTGGGAACAAACTGGAATCAAAAAAACTCTAGCATGCAAAATGAGGGGAGGTCTGAAGTACTCGCAATCTTGCCCCGTTTTTCAATGAGTCGGTACCGGAAGAGCCGGCAGGAGGAGATAAGGTAAGAGTGACAGACAGTCAAAAGGTCCAGTTGTGCGGATCAGGTAAGGTGTCAATCAGATTCTGAGGGGATAGAACTGACAGAATTGTCGTGTTCCCTTCTATCGTTATACATGACGAGGATCACTCGCGCCTGGAAGATGGATAAACCGCAAATGTTGTCTAAGGTTCTTCTGTTCAATGAGTTAGCTGATTTGTTACTGGGTTTGATCGTAGAAAAGATTTCTTTGGTACGTGTGTCAGTACAGTGAAATAAACACATTGCAGTAAATCGCTGCCACGACTAGAATTATCGCCCCTTCTCAAGTCTGACTTATTTCATTTCTGCGATTCTCATTACTGTGGTTGATTTCTTGCCATGAACGGTTTCATGGGTCGTTACCGACTCTTTCCCCAAATTCACTATTTGATTTTTCTGGTTTTAGTTTCGCTGACTACTTTTTTCGGTGGTGCTGGCGATGTCTGTGCCGGCGAGACTGCGCCAGCAGAGACCCTGTATCTGAAAGATGGACAATATTTTTCAGGTGAAAGCATCGGCTTTGAAGACGGGAATATTTTGTTTCGTCTTTCAGACGGACAGGTACGTTCGATTATGCTGGGTGTGGTTGATCGTCTTGAATACAACTCGACTGAAGAAGAGTCTGCAGACTCCTCATCGAAAGAAGCACTGTTGGTCAATAATGAGAATACAGCATTGCCACCACTGCCCTCAGTGATTGATCAGGTACCGGTCCCGGATCCATTGGATGCTTCGCCGATGCCAGAGCAAGAAAACGAGTCTCACTTTAAGCAGGTCGAAGAAGTCTGTGATCAATGTTGGGATTATGTTGAGGTCTGGACAAAACGGATGGAGATCGGGGGGACATTTCTGGCGGGAAATACCGACCGGGATTATGTAACCACTGGTCTATTCCTGGAAAAATCAGACAACGATAATATGTTTGAATTTGAAATTGGTGGCCGTTGGGGACAGTCGAACGGTGTCAGGGATGCCAATCGCTGGTATGGAAATGCGACTCTGGACCTGGCTCGAACTACAGATTGGATTGTCTTCGTAACGAATAAGAATGTGTATGATGAATTCGAAAATCTGGACTGGCGTGGTACACTTTCCGCTGGTTTAGGATATCGGTTTATTAACGAAAAAGACAAACGTCTGATTTTACGTGTTGGTCCTGGTGGAACGCGCGAAATTTATAATAGCCCCCGTTTACGCCGTACTACTTTAGATGTATTCGTGGAAATCGAATTCCGTTGGCCTCTTTCTGATCATGCTCAACTGGAACACAAACAGACCTGGACTCCCAGTGTGGATGTGGCGCAGATTTTACGTGTCACAACCGAAACTGGGTTGCTGTTCAAGTTGGATAATAAAGACCGCTGGAATCTGAGATTTGGTTTACTTCAGGTTTATAACTCGTTTCCGAACGCAGGCCGTAAGAAAAGCGATTACACAGGCAGTGTATCGTTGGTTTATACGCGAAAATGACAAAACGGCTTATTTGGGTTTGCCCAGTTTGACCTTCAGCTTCACTCGTTTTCCGTCGCGCATCACCGTGACTTCGACTTCTTCGCCGGGCGAAAACATGCGCAATGCGAGATCGAAATCATCGAGGCCTCCGATTTTGGTCTTCCCCATTTTGATGATGGCATCACCGGCTTTCAGGCCGGCTTTATCCGCAGGACTACCCGGAGAAGCACCGGAAATGTGATACCCGGGACCTTCACCGCCAAAGTCAGGGATACTGCCAAAGTAAGGACGATTGCCCGACCGCATGGTGGCAGCGGGACGTTCAATTTTGACGTACTCAGGCCGTTTGGGGTTTTCTGCTGTCGCAATCGCGATTTCTTCCAGGAATCCGATAACTCGCTCCATGCCGGGGATATTGATTTTGTCCCAGTCATCTGAGGGGCGGTGATAGTCGCTGTGTGTTCCTGTAAACAGGTGGAGAACGGGGATCTGTTTTCCATAAAAGGAGCTGTGGTCACTGGGGCCGAAGCCTTCCGGCTTGAGTGAAAGTTTCAGGTCATAGGCTTTGGCGGTCTCTTTTACCAGCTTGTTCCAGCGGGGGGCAGTACCTGTTCCGAACACCGTCAGTTTATCGTCTTTCAGGCGACCGACCATATCCATGTTAAGCATGGCGACCGTGTTCTTGATATCAAACAGAGGATTCTTGACATAATGAGCCGACCCGATCAGTCCTCGTTCTTCACCGGTAAACGCGATGAAAACCAGACGCCTTGGAAGTGGTGTTTTGCGGGCTGCCAGCTTACGTGCCAGTTCAATCAGCGCGACTGTACCGGATGCGTTGTCGTCGGCTCCGTTATGGACATCGGTTGAACCGGGAGCGAGAGAACCTTCGCCACCATAGCCGACGTGGTCATAATGGGCGCCAATCACAATCGTTTCGTCTGCGTGAGGCCCTTTACCTTCCAGCACACCGATCACGTTTTTGATTTCTGTCCGAATCTGCTTAACCGAGATTTCCCCTTTGGCTTTCCACTTTGGGAGAGCAAAGCTTTCCGGTTTGAGATCAGCGTCAATCTGACTTTCGAGTTCCTGCAGTGTTGGTTTACCGGCGTCTTTGAACAGCTCGTTACATTTTTCGATGGAAATGTGCGCGATGGGAATCGAACGTCCGTCGCCGCTACCGGCGTAACCAAATTTCATGAGCTCGTCAAATTTGCCTTCTTTCAAACGTTTGCGCGTCTGCTGAACGCTGTGCAAGGCTTTTTTCAGTTCCCGGTCTGCTTCGGCCTGTTTGCCATCTTTGGCTTTTTCCCAGTTCTCAGTAGCGGTGATCAGCTCTTCCACCGCGTCTTCCTCAAGTTCTTTTGCTTCTTTTTTGTTTTCTTGGGTCGAATAGTGATCGTTGACGAATAAAATGGCTTTGGCGCCTTTTCCAAACGCTGTGCTGACTTTATACCGCAATGCCGCGTAGCGCGAGATTCCATGCGCACCGGCAAAGGGACTGGTTTTATCACCCTGTTGCGGCGTGCGGCGCATGATGATCACCACCTTGTCTTTGACATCGACACCAGCGTAATCACTGTATTTTACATCTTTCGCGTCAATTCCATATCCGCAGAAAACCACTTCCGCATCAAACTTCCCGGAACCTCCAAATGAGCAGGAGCGAAAGTCTTTATCGTAGACCAGCGGAATCGTTTTCCCATCGGGGCCTGTTAACTGGAGTTCATTCGTCGGGCCCAGTTTACTGCCGGTATTGATCGTAAACTTCTGGAAGGCACTCTCATTGACTGCTTGTACATTCAGGCCGGCGGCTTTGAACTCTTTCCCAATATACTCTGCGGCCAGATTGATGCCGCGAGTGTCAACGCCGCGTCCTTCCAGTTCATCTGAAGCCAGATATTTGATTGCATCCAGCATCCGCTGTCCACTTGCCGAATTCGAGGCTGCTTTTGCGTTCGATTTGGCTGTCTTCGCGTTTGTCTCGCCCCAGACTTGGGGAGTGAGAAACGACATGCCCACTGCTAATCCGAGTAAGCTCAGAAAACAAAATCCGGCAATGAAACGATTCGGAGTTCGATTGGTTTTCAAAACAGACATTAAACCTCTTTCCCTGAATGAATTAGCGCAAAAACCGGTCTACTGCTACTACGTGGACGCATCAACGTATGTTGGATGATTCACTATTGGGGGGGCACGCAGGTAGGTTTCCTACACCCATTTTCGCATTTCACGTGCTGAATGGAAGTCCGTTACTTAAGATTAATCAAAAATCGTTGTGGTTCCGAACTCATTTTTATTGTTGATGTTTCGAGGATCAACGCTGAACTGGCGAATTGAAACGGGAACGGTTAGAGTTTTAAGTGTTACATGCAAATTCGAACTCCGCTTGAAATGGAACAGGCAATGGACCTTCCTGCAGACGCGCTCAGGGGATGTGGGCTGTCTTCCGATGAAGCACAGCATCTGGCCGAGAGACTCAAACCGATTTCCGTTCAAAACGACATCGAAGCCTGGCAGGCTCTGACGGCGCAGGTGTTGACGTCCGATGTCCCGTTTGCTGTACATCAACTTCTGTACCAGCAAGTCTATCAGAATCGACTTGAGCAGGGCATCCCCGCGCCGGCCTGGTTTCCGGGAGAACAAGAACAGACTCACTCGCATCTGGCAGAGTGGTTGCGGGATTTGAATCTGAGCAGCATGGACGAGTTGCAATCATGGTCTGTTCAGAACCGGGACGCGTTTACACGGAAATTGATCGACTCGCTCGATATTTCGTTTCAACAGCCGCCGCAGCAGATCATGGATGTGAGTGGCGGCGTTGAACAGGTCGAGTGGTTGTCAGGGGCAGAACTGAATATTGTGGAGAGCTGTTTCCGTGATAAGTCAGAACAGACGGCGATTCTGTTTCAACACGGATCGACCGAAATACAACAACTTAGTTATCAGGAATTGAAGGCACTCACTGCGCAAGTTGCGAATGGCTTAACCGAGGCGGGTATTCAACCGGGGGAACGGGTTGCTGTTATGTCGCCGATGACAGTGGAATCAGTGGCAATTTTTCTGGGGATCATCGCCGCCGGTTGTGTGGTAGTGACAATTGCCGACAGCTTTTCCGCAGACGAAATGCGTGTGCGTCTGGAAATCACTAAACCCCGTCTCATATTCATACAGGATGTCATTTCCCGAAATGGCAAACAGTTGCCGCTTTACAATAAGTTGGAAACAGACAATCCATTACCGGCGATTGTACTTCCGGAAGGTGAGAGCTGTCAGACGCCATTACGTTCGGGGGATCGACTCTGGTCTGAGTTTCTTTCCGAAAATCGGGAATTAACGTATGTTGCTCGTCGGCCCCATGATGAGTCAACGATTCTCTTTTCCTCAGGCACAACGGGCAGTCCCAAAGGGATTCCCTGGGATCAGACGACGCCGATCAAATCGGCTGGCGACGGGTATCTGCATCATGATATTCACGCCGGTGATGTGGTCTGCTGGCCGACCAATCTGGGCTGGATGATGGGGCCCTGGCTCGTGTATGCCTCTCTGATCAATGACGCTACGATGGCACTAACAGATGCGGTGCCCACCAGTCGAGCCTTTTGCGAATTTGTTCAAAATGCCAATGTCACGATGCTGGGGCTGGTTCCTTCTATCGTCTCCGCATGGCGGGCACAGGATTGTGTGGCAGGCTTGGACTGGTCACAGATCAAGGTTTTCAGTTCCACGGGCGAGTGTTCGAATCCTGAAGACATGTTGTGGCTGATGTCGCGGGCCAGGTATCGACCGGTCATCGAATATTGCGGCGGCACTGAAACCGGAGGAGGCTATATTACGGGGACGGTTCTGAAACCGGGAGTCCCTGGTCTGTTTGCGTGTCCCGCGGTTGGCTTTGACTGGTTGCTGCTGGATGAATCGGGACAGGAAACCACAAACGGAGAAGTCTTTTTTGTGCCTCCGGTGATCGGCTTATCCACGCGGTTGATCAATCGCGATCACCACGAAGTCTATTTTGCCGACATTCCTTCGGGACCTCGGGGGCAGGTACTAAGACGGCACGGTGATCAAATCGAATCGCTCGCCGACGGATATTTTCGGGCACACGGTCGGATTGATGATGCGATGAATTTAGGAGGCATCAAAGTCAGTTCCGTGCAGATTGAGGAGTTGCTCATGCAGGCAAGTGGCGTCCGAGAGGTTGCTGCGATTGCGGTACCTCCGGCGGGAGGGGGGCCGAGTCAGCTGGTGATTTTTGTTGTGCTGCAGGACGAAACGGAATTTGATTCTGATCCGATACAAGCAGAGATGCAGCAGATCATTCGCAGCCAACTGAATCCGCTGTTCAAAATTTATGCCGTACGCGAGATCGAGCAACTCCCCCGTACCGCGTCCAATAAAGTAATGCGTCGCAAGTTACGAGATTTATTTCAAGGTTAAATACATGAGTCATCAGGAACAAAAACGGGTTGCCGTCTTGAGTGCTTCCCGAACCCCCATCGGTGCATTTAATGGTGCTTTCAAAGATCTTTCCGCGGTGCAGCTGGGCACGGTTGTCGTAAAAGAAACGCTGAAACGGTGTGGCCTGAACGCCGATCAGGTTGATGAGGTTTTACTGGGGCAGGTCTTTACCGCCGGCTGTGGGATGAATCCGGCACGGCAGGTGGCCGTTCACTCCGGGATGCCGTATCACGTGCCGGCAACCACCGTTAACATGGTATGCGGCTCTGGTTTAAAATCAGTGGCGCTCGGTATGCAGTCAATTCTCAGCGGTAAGTCGCGCGTTGTGCTGGCGGGGGGGATGGAAAGCATGAGCAATGCCCCCTATCTGCTAAAGGGGGCACGTACCGGCTTCAAAATGGGCAACCAGCAACTGGTCGACTCAATGATTCACGATGCGTTATGGGATGCCTTTTATGACTGTCACATGGGAATCACTGCAGAGAACCTGGCGGAGAAATATGAAGTCGTACGCGAAGAACAGGATCGCTATGCCGTGCAAAGCCAGCAGCGCTGTCAGGCAGCGATGCAAGCCGGGAAATATGAAGATGAGATTGTTGGTGTCTCGGTACCAAGACGTAAAGGCGATCCGGAACTGATCACCGTTGATGAATTCCCCCGTAAAGAGACCAGCCTGGAAACGATTTCCTGTTTGCGTCCTTCTTTTAAACCGGATGGAACGGTGACCGCCGCCAATTCGTCGGGAATTAATGATGGAGCAGCTGCATTATTGATTGCTGAGGAAAGCTTTGTTGCAGAACAAAAGCTCAAACCGCTGGCCTGGATTCGTGCGTTTTCAAATGTGGGACTCGATCCGCAGTATATGGGTATGGGGCCCGCACATGCGATTGACGACTTATTGAAATCGGAACAATTGACGTTAGCAGACATCGATTTGCTGGAAGTGAATGAAGCATTCGCTGCTCAGTCACTGGCGGTCGGCAAGGCTTTGGACTGGGACGAAGCTTGTGTCAACGTAAATGGGGGCGCGATTGCATTGGGGCATCCGTTGGGCGCCAGTGGCGCGCGGGTCGCGGTGACGTTGCTACATGAAATGCTGAAGCGAAAGTCCCAGCGGGGGGTCGCGTCACTTTGTATCGGCGGGGGCATGGGGATTGCGATGTTGTTTGAAGCAGTAGAAGAATAGTCATCAACAAAACAGAGAGACAGCAGCATGCAGGAAATCGGAATATTGGGGGCAGGATTGATTGGCGCCAGCTGGGCTTCATTTTTTGCGGCGCAGGGACTCAATGTTCGCATTTATGATGTGAATGAAACAGTGAAACAAAAGGCGCTGGATGTTGCTCGGGCGAATTTACAAGGACTGGTTGATCTCAAGTTACTCACACCGGAAGAGATGCAGCATGCAGTCTCAAACATGCGGCTGGTCGATTCGTTGCAGGAACTACTGGCTGAGATCGATTTCGTCCAGGAATCGGTCATCGAAGATTATGCGATCAAGGCAGACGTCTATCGCGAGTTCGAACAGCATGCCCCCGACACCGCAATTCTTGCCAGCAGTTCATCGGGTTTGTTGATGACGCGGATCCAGTCGGTGCTCAAGCATCCCGCTCGTGCCTTGATTGCACACCCTTTCAATCCGCCGCATCTGATTCCACTGGTCGAGCTGGTTCCCGGCGAACAGACGGCTGCATCGACTGTCGAAACCGTCAAAAATTATTTTCTGAAGCTCGGCAAGCATCCGGTGATTTTGAATAAAGAAGTGCCCGGTCACATTGCCAATCGACTGGCGGCGGCAGTCTGGCGGGAATCATTGGCACTCTTGGATGAGGGGGTGGCCAGCGTGGAAGACATTGATGCGGCACTCTGTCAGGGCCCCGGTCTACGTTGGGCGATGATGGGCCAGCATCTGATTTATGAACTGGGGGGCGGTGCAGGGGGCTATCAGAAGTTTATTGATACGATCGGTGCATCGTTTGAAGAATACTGGAACGATATGCAAACGTGGACGAGCATTCCCGAATCCGCAAAACAGAAAGCGGTCGCCGGTACGCAGGCGTATCTGAAACAGAAAAGCCGCAGTGAATGGGCGGCCTGGCGAGACGAAAAGCTGGCCCGGATTCAACAGGTATTGCGCGAGGAGTAATGAGAGATGTCTGATCCCAAAACGGCCTTGATTACCGGCGCTGCAAGCGGCATTGGTGCAGAAATCGCGAAGACGCTGTTCAACGAAGGTTGCCACGTCGTGGTTGCCGATCTGAATGAGCCCGATTATCTATCAAATCTGGCCTATGAAATGCAACGTGCGTTGTATGTTCCCACCGATCTGTCAAAGCAGGAGAGTTGTGAGGCACTCATCGCGCGCGTGGTTCAGGAATTTGGTTCTGTTGATATCTTAGTCAACAACGCCGGATTTCAACATATTTCCCCTCTGGAAGATTTTCCGGAAAGCGTGTGGGATAAAATGCTCCAAGTGATGTTGACTGCACCCTTTCTGCTGACCAGATATGTGTTTCCCGGTATGAAGCAGAAACAATGGGGCCGGATCATTAATATGGGGTCGATCCATTCGCAGGTCGCATCGCTTAACAAAGCTGGCTACATCGCGGCCAAACATGGTCTTGTCGGTTTGACGAAATCGACCGCGCTGGAAGGGGGACCATTCGGGATCACGGCCAATGTCATCTGTCCTGCATACGTACGCACGCCACTTGTCGAGCAACAGATTGCCGCACAGGCAGAAACATTGGGACTCAGTCTGGAGGAAGTCGAAAGTCAGGTCTTCCTGAAAGCTTCAGCGACCGGCAAAATGATCGAACCGGCGGAGGTGGCTGCGATGGTGTCTTATCTCTGCTCTGATCAGGCCAAATCGATTACCGGGTCCTGCTGGACCATTGATGGCGGCTGGACGGCACAATAGGCGCCTCCTGTGCCATCAGTTTCGAGCCTGAAAATACGAGAATTTCGATGATCCGCATTTATTTAACATTGCTTACAAGAAACTGACACATTAGAGTGTCTTTATGTAAATAGCTCAGAGATTGAACCATTACCAGTCGAATTCGATGAGGTGATCGATGCATTCAGAGCGAACGATGATTTTCGCATTGCTGATTCTGCTGGTATTCTCATTCCCTGCAGCCCGGGCAGCTGTGAATGAACAGCCGGTGGTTGCGAAAACTTCCGAGCAGAACGCCATCGAAAAACTCCGCGGTTTTTATACCAATCTGCAGAAAAACAAAGACGGCTCCGTGCGGCTGGTCCGCTTCAGTAAGCCGCATGTGACGCTGGAAGTTCTGGAGCACCTCGAATCGTTTCACAAACTCGATTATCTGGCGCTGGTCTGTCCGCAGATTGGTGATGCCGCACTAGAACATATCGCACATCTGACGAACCTGGATACGCTGATGTTGTCGGAGTCGGCCATCGGTGATGCGGGGCTTTCGTATCTGCAGCGGCTCAACAAGCTGGAGCGGCTGTATCTTGATCAAACCAAGGTGACCGATCAGGGCTTGGCACAATTATCACATCTGTCACAACTTAAAGTGTTGTCTTTAAAGAATACGAGTGTGACGGACAAAGGCCTTGCGCAACTGGCGGGATTGAAACATCTGGAAGTCCTGTTTCTGATTGGGACTCAAGTCAGCGATATTGGTTTTCAGACATTGGCGAAACTGAAAAATTTGAAAGTGTTGTATCTCTCCCGTACCCAGGTTCGGGGTAAAGCATTAACGAAACTGGCTACTTTAAAATCGCTCGAACATCTGGCACTGAATCACTGTGCTTTAGATCAGAGTGCCGCCGGATCGCTGGCAGCACTGACTCAGCTAAAGGGACTGGAAGTCTATCACACCGGCTTGTCGACGGAATCTGTTAAAGAACTCAGTACAACTTTGGTGAAAACCCAACTGTTTACAGAATGCGATTTAGAAACGAATCAAAAAACAGGTGAATTACGTTTTGCAAATTCAGAGGGACTCGAAGTCAAACCGATCCTGGCTCCGATTGAATCGCGAATTGCTGCGGGAGAGAAATTCACACCAGACTTTCAGCAGCATGTGATCCCACTTTTAGGTAGGCTGGGTTGTAACAGCCGCAATTGTCATGGTTCGTTTCAGGGACGAGGCGGATTCCAGCTTTCGATGTTCGGTTACGATTTCAAACTCGATCACGATAACCTGCTGGAGCGGATTGACAAACAGCAGCCGGATGAGAGTCTGGTTCTGAATAAGCCGACGTCGGAAGATGAGCATGAAGGGGGCCTGAAACTGCCTCCCGGTGGCTGGGAGCAGAAGTTATTGCGGGAATGGATTGCCGCCGGTGCGGCTTCGGTGGGAAAAGAGTCACCCCGCTTTGTTCGACTGGATGTCACGCCGAAGCAGGTGGTCTTTACCGAAAAAGGGGAAACGGTTCCACTCAAGGCGATCGCTGTCTGGTCGGACGGGACGCGAGAAGATGTGACCTGTTTGACCCGGTTTGAATCGAAAGACGATAGTGTTGCCGAAGTGACGCCGGAAGGAGTCATGCGTTCCAAAGGGACCGGCGATACGTATGTGATTTCCTATTACGATAACGGCATCTTTTCGACACAGGTGATTCTTCCCGTTCAGAAGTATGCGCCAGGCACTTATCCCGAGGTCGCAACGCCGACGGAAGTGGACTGGCATGTGGTCAGCAAGCTACGGAAGCTGGGGATTCAACCGTCGGGTTTATGTACCGATGATGAATTTCTGCGGCGGGTCAGTCTCGATATGACGGGCACTCTACCAACGCCGGAGGAAATTCGTGCGTTTCTGAAAGATACTTCCACGGAAAAACGAAGTCAGAAAATCGAAGAGCTGTTGAACCGCCCCGGATACGTGGCCTGGTGGAGTATGAAGCTTTCCGATCTGACAGGCAGCAACGCCGGTTATCTGGGCAGCACGGAAATGGCGCGGCCGGTTGCCAGCCAGTGGAATGCCTGGATCAGACGTCGGGTCCAAGACAATGTCGGCTGGGATCAAATTGTTTCCGGTATTATTCTGGGAACAAGTCGTCTTCCGGGACAGACATTTGACGAATATATGGCGCAGCAGAGCCAGTTTACCAGCACGAAAAACCGGGCGGACTTCACGGCTCTCGACAATTCGATGCCCCACTATTGGGCACGTTCGAATATGTCGGTTCCGTCTGATAAAGCGTTAGCGTTCGGCTATACGTTTCTGGGGATGCGGCTGGATTGTGCACAGTGCCATAAACATCCATTTGATGAATGGTCCAAACAGGATTTTGAGCTCTTTACCGAATTCTTCACGCGCATCAAATTTGGCGTGCCCCCGGATGCGGCGGTGTTGCATGAGCAATCCCGGAATATGCTGGGAGTGCCGGTGAAGTTGAATACAGCGGCGCTGCGCAGACAGAGTTATCTGCGGATCGCTGCGGAAGGACGACCGATTCCCTGGCGCGAAGTTTATATTGAATCTGCCAAAACCGACAAACAGATGGCCAAGCTGCTCGGCGGGCAGGAGATCGACATCAGTCAGACCAAAGATCCGCGACAGCTATTGATGCGCTGGATGTTGAATGAGCCGAACCATTATTTTGCGAAAGCATTCGTGAATCGAATCTGGGCGCACTATTTCAACGTAGGCATTATTAATCCGCCCGACGATCTGAATCAGGCGAATCCGCCCAGTAACAAGGCACTGTTGGATTATCTGGTGCAGGGTTTTATTGACAGTGGATATGATATGAAGTGGTTGCATCGGACGATTACGAACAGTCGCACGTATCAATTGAGCTGGCGACCAACCCCGACGAACCGGAAAGACACACGTAATTTCAGTCATGCAGTTTTGAGACGTCTGCCCGCAGAGGTGGCCATCGATGCAATTCTGCAGGCGACCGCGAGTCAGGAAACCATGAATCAGCTGGTGAGTCAGACCGACCGCCGCAAAATTTCACAGCATCCGCTCTCCTTTCAGGCACGGGCCATTGATTTCTCGTTACTCGTTTTTGGAAAACCGCTACGAACGACAAATTGCGACTGTGAACGTCAAAATGAGCCGACGCTGTTGCAGTCACTGTATGTGCGGAACGATGAAGAAATGCTCAAAAACTTAACCCGGGCAGATGGCTGGCTGACCGAACTGAAAACGGAAAAACTCAAGCCGTCAGAGCAGAAGGCGTTGGTGACCGAAGCCTATTTACGTACGCTGTCCCGTTTTCCTGAAGCAACGGAAATGAAAGAGAGCCTGCAGCATCTGCAGAAAACCGAATCCGTGCAGGAAGGGCTACATGACTTATTATGGGCTCTGTTAAATACGCAGGAATTTATTACGAATCACTAACTCAGAAGCGACTTGGATTTGATCAGAATTAAACGCTGAGGACAAATTGATGAATCAATGCCAAAACATGACGAGACGAAGTGCGTTGCAGGTCGGACTCCTCGGCGGTCTCGGTTTAACTCTTCCCGGCTTTCTCAAACTGTCTGCTGCCAGGGCTGAGTCGAACGAAAAGTCGAAAGCCAAAGCCGATGCAGTTCTGTTTCTGAATCTGGCGGGAGGCGTGTCGCACTTGGATACGCTCGATCGTAAACCCGATGCCCCCGCAGACACGCAAGGCGAATTCAAATCGATCCAGACCTGCTTGCCCGGGCATCAGGTCTGTGAGTATCTGCCAAAGTATGCTGCGGCTGCAGATCAATTTAGTCTGATTCGCGGTATTTCGCATTCTGCCGGTGCGCATCCGCAGGGACAATCCTGGATTTCAACCGGAAATCGGCCGGTGCCTGCGTTGATCTATCCTTCGCTGGGTTCGGTCGTCACGAAAGAGATCTCCAGCAAACCGGATTTGCCCGGTTATGTGGCGATTCCCAAAACCGAATGGAACGCGGGTTATATGGGAGACGCGTATGCCCCGTTCAAAACCAACACGGTCCCCCGACCGGGACAGCCGTTTCAGGTACGCGGGATTTCCTTGCCTGATGGCTTAACGATTGAAAAAGTCAACCAGCGTCAGGAACTGCTCACAAAGCTGGATCGGCGTTTTAAAACGGAAGCGACTGAAAGTCAACTCTTAGAAGCGTTAGATAAGTTTGGTTCGCAGGCTTATAACATGATTACATCGAAACGGGCACGGGCTGCTTTTGATGTGGAACAGGAATCGTCCCAGTTGCGGAAACTGTTTACTCCCGATGAATTCAGCCAGTCAGTTTTTCTGGGGTGTCGGCTGATTGAATTCGGCGTTCCTTTTGTAACGGTGACTTACCAGGGCTGGGATACTCACACCGAAAACTTTGCCGGTCATCGTCGTTTATTGCCGGCTCTGGATAACGGAATCACCGCAGGCTTGGAAATGCTGAAGCAGAAGGGATTGTTGGAGCGAACATTGATTGTGATTATGGGGGAATTCGGTCGGACACCCAAGATCAATGTGAATGCAGGCCGTGATCATTATCCGCGTGTGAACTGGTGCCTGATGGCCGGGGGCGGCGTTAAACCAGCAAAGTTCATTGGCGGAACGACGAAAGCCGGCGATGCTCCCGATGAGAATACCAACATCAAACCCGATGATATTGCCGCGACAATTTATCATACTTTAGGCATCAATCCTCTGACCGAATACTATACCAATACAGGACGTCCAACGATGCTGGTTCCGCATGGCCGCATCATGAGTGAGCTTTTTGCTTAAGACCGTGGTACGAGATTGATTTGTGCCATTGACTGCGGTCTAATAAAGGGACGGTGATGTCAGGCCGGTTCGTTTTTTTGATTCTGGAAAAAGACGAGTCGTTTGTCTGAGACATTCTACAGAACTTCCCGGCAACGAGGCGCTCCTTATGAAATCTCTGGTCTTCACAGTCATGTGCTGTCTGTTTTTGCCTCTTGCGGTCGAGGCGAAGGACGCAACAGGCCGCCCTAATATCGTGCTGATCATGGCCGATGATCTGGGCTATGGTGACCTGAGTTGTTATGGCAGTAAGAATTGTAATACTCCCCAGCTGGATCGCCTTGCGGCGCGAGGGATGAAGTTTACCGATTTTCATTCCAGCGGAACGGTGTGTAGTCCCACCCGGGCTGGCTTGTTAACGGGGCGCTATCAGCAGCGGGCGGGCATTGACGGAGTGGTCTATGCGGACCCGAAAAAGAATCGGCACCATGGACTGCAAAAAAATGAAATCACGCTGGCACAATGTCTACAGTCAGCCGGATATCAAACCGGCATGTTTGGAAAATGGCATCTGGGATATCAGCGACAATATAATCCCACGTTTCGCGGCTTTCAACAGTTCGTGGGTTATGTCAGCGGGAACGTCGATTATTTCGCGCATCTGGACGGCACCGGCGTGTTTGACTGGTGGCATGATGCGGAATTAAACCGCGAAGAGCAAGGATATGTCACTCATCTGATTACGGATCATGCAGTTGATTTTATTCGACAGCAAAAAGAGCAACCGTTCTTTGTGTATATCGCGCATGAAGCCGTGCATTATCCCTATCAGGGACCTGGCGATAAACCGATGCGAAAAGAGGGGGTGGGTGATATCAAATCTGCCAAGCGCAAAGACATTGCCAACGCGTACCGTGAAATGAATACCGAAATGGACCGGGGTATCGGCAAAGTGGTTGCGGTTTTAAAGGAACTTGATCTGACGGAGAATACATTGATCTTTTTTCTGTCAGACAATGGTGCGAATAATAAAGGCTCTAATGGTGCATTACGTGGCTTTAAAGGAAATGTCTGGGAAGGGGGGCATCGTGTGCCCGCTATCGCCTGCTGGCCCGGCCAGATTCCTGCGGGCAGTCTGTGTGAGGAGACTGTAATCAGCATCGACCTGATGCCGACCATTTTGGAACTGGCGAATGCGAGCGTGCCTGCGAGGCATCAGCTGGATGGTATGAGCCTGGCTAAGTTGATGACTGAGCAGCAGAAATTAAAGCCGCGCACGATATTCTGGGACTACAATGGGCGCTCGGCGGTTCGCCAGGGACCATGGAAACTGGTGTTGAATCAGAATCGTAAAACACCAGTGGAATTATTCAACCTGCAGGACGATATAGCGGAATCAACGAACCTCGCTACAAAGAAACCGGAGCGCGTGCAGCAGATGCAGGCGGCGTTTGCTGCGTGGAAAGAAGAAGTCACCCGAACAGCGACACCCCAGCCTGCCAAATAAAACCAACTCAAATTCGACCAGGAGATGTCTCGATGTTTCGACTGCCCATACTTATGATAATTCTAATTCCTTTGAATCTGACTACCGCAGAAGAAGCAAAAAACATCTTGCAGGCAGGGGCCGCCAAAGTGAATATCAACCCGCGGAATTATCCGGTGTCGATGACGGGCAGTTTTCAGGATCGCCAGGCAACATCGGCTCATGATCCGTTGCATGCCCGTGCGTTGGTGTTGAAGAGTGGAAACACCAGTATCGCCTTTGTGGTCTGCGATATCTGTTTGATTTCGCGCGAAATCTTTGATGCTGCGAAGCAACAGGCGTCAGCAAAAACGGGAATTCCTACGAGTCGTATGCTGACATCAGCAACGCACACACATACGGCACCGACGGTTGTCCCTCTGGCACAATGTAAGCCCAGTCCGGAGTATGTTCAGTTTCTAACCGAGAGTATTGCCCAATCCATCATCAAGGCGCATGCCCGCCTGGAACCTGCCAAGGTAGCGTGGACTGTGGCTCGTGAGCCCGCGGAAGTCAATAACCGCCGCTGGTATGTAAAAGAGGGGGGCATACGTCCGAATCCCTTTGGGAAAACCACAGACAAAGTTCGCATGAATCCTCCCCGTGGTAGCGATCTGTTAATCAAGCCAGCCGGGCCGACGGACCCGGATGTTTCAATTCTCTCAGTCCAGTACGCGGATGGTCGACCGCTGGCGCTGTTGGCAAATTATTCACTGCATTACGTCGGGGGCTTGCCACCCAATCAGCTCTCGGCTGACTATTTTGGTGAGTTTGCCCGACAGATTAAAAAACGACTTGGCGCCGATGAAACATTTATCGGCATTATGTCAAATGGATCCAGCGGTGATATCAATAACATTAATTTTAGAGAACCCCGACCGCGTGCGGCTGTGTTTGAACGCATCACTGCTGTAGCGAATGTGATCGCCGACCGGACGTTTCAAGCCGTCAAGTCACTCAAGTATCGCAGTGATGTTTCGCTGGAAATGCAGGAAAGAACAATCGATCTGGGGATCCGAAAACCAAATGCAGAAGAAGTGAAGTATGCCGAGAAGCTACTGGCTGATGCCAAAGATCCGAAACGCTTAACCACCAACGAAGTCTACGCGCGGGAAACCGTTCGGATCAACAAAGGTCCGGACAGTGTGAACCTGAAACTGCAGGCATTGCGGATTGGTGAGTTGGGGATTGTGGCGATACCGTGTGAAGTGTTCGCGGAAATTGGTCTGGAGATTAAACAGAAAAGCCCGCTGAAACCAACGTTTGTGATTGCACTCGCCAATGGCTATCACGGTTATTTACCTACACCAGAACAGCATATATTGCAGGGGTATGAGACCTGGCGTTCGGGGTGGAGTTATCTGGAAGTAGATGCGTCAAACAAAATCAACGAACAGGTCTTTCAAATGTTGAACCAGCTGGCAGACTGAAAATGCCGTTCTGACGAAACATTTCGCGAGAGCATAGTATTAATAGAGACTGAATAATAAGAGGAAATTAACATGAGAACGCCGCTCGGACTAATATTGTTGCTGATATTTTGTGTGTGCCAGGCCAGCCAGACTGGTTGTGCCGCTGACCCGAATCAACTGACAGCAGAGGAACAGAAACAGGGATTCAAGTCTGTATTTAATGGATACGATTTAAAAGGCTGGCAACATAGCGGCAACTGGAAGGTAGACGCTGGTGTGATCACTCGCTCCGGTAAAGGGGGGAGTCTGGTTTACGATCCACAGCCGTTACCGGATGATTTTGAATTGAAATTTGAGTGGAAGGTAGCACCGGGCAGTAACAGCGGCGTGTATTATCGCCCCGGCCAATATGAGTATCAGATTCTTGACAATGAAAAGCATGCTGACGGGAAAAATCCGCGGACGAGTGCCGCTTCGATTTATTTCTGCCTGCCTCCTTCCCATGACGCAACACGACCCGTCGGCGAGTGGAATGAAGGTCGTATTGTCTGTCAGGGAACTGTCATTCAACATTGGTTAAATGGTAAAAAAGTCATTGATCTGGATTACACTGATCCCCGCTATGCCTGGCATGTGGAGCTGCTGGCGAATCGAGGTGGCAATCTGGCTGATCGGGGGGCGAAGTTATCTTTGCAGGATCATGGCGATCCGGTCTGGTATCGCGGGGTCAAGCTGCGAACCGTTTCTGCTGATGAGAAGTTGGATCGCAGTCCTGTCAAACCGGCTGAAATCTCCGATGCTGCCATGGCAGCCGAGCAACGCAAGTTGCAACGGATTATGGAAAGCCGGGCACGACAGCAACACAAACAAAAAAAGTAGTGACAATTTTGTCAGCTTGATTTTGTCTGCTGTTGTATCTCTTACCGAATCATTCCAAATGATTCACTAAATAGAATTGGTCGTAAAATGTTGTATCAGCGCTTTTGCATCGGTTTATTGGGGCTGCTGTTGGTGACCAGTCTCTCTGAGGCAGCAGAACCAGTGAAGGTCATCTTTGATACGGATATTTCCGGCGACGTCGATGATGTGCTTGCGTTGGCCATGCTGCACACGCTGGCTGATCGGGGAGAGTGTGACTTCCTGGCAGTAACGATTTCAAAGATCAATCCGCTGACGGGACCTTTTACAGATGCGACAAATACGTTTTATGGTCGGGGGGATATTCCGATTGGGGTGACGCGTGATGCTCAGCGTCGCGATAGTAAATATCTGAAATTGATCAACGAAAAGAACGGCGGGCAATGGCGTTATCCGCACGATATTCTTTCGAATGAACAACTCCCTGATGCGGTGAAATTACTCCGGAAAACGCTGGCAGCTGAGCCGGATCGATCAGTGTCGATTATTCAGGTCGGTTTGGCAGCAAATCTGGCGGATCTGGTGGAGTCCAAGCCGGATGAATTGAGCCCGCTGAGTGGTTTGGAACTTGTTCATCGCAAAGTCAAACTGGTGTCCGTGATGGCGGGAGCGTTTGAACCGATTAATGGTAATCAGCATTTTCTGGAGGCGAATGTAAGGAATGGCATTCAGTCAATGCAACGGTTTGCGAAACTCTGGCCCGATGAAGTGCCCGTGGTCTGGAGCGGTTTTGAAATAGGAATCGCGGTGACTTATCCCCGCGAAAGTATTGCCCGGGATTTTGGCTATCGCAAACATCACATTGTCCGGGAAGCGTATCTGCTGCATAGTGGACCGAATCATGATCGGCCCAGTTGGGATTTGACTAGCGTGCTTTACGCGGTTCGTCCCGAGGACAAATACTTTAATCTATCGCAACCAGGTAAAGTGAGTGTGGCCGATGATGGCTTTGTCAGTTTTACGCCGGCAAAAAAGGGACGTGATCGTTATCTGATCATGAATTCGATGCAGGCGGTTCAGGTTCGGGAAGCCTTACGGAGTTTAGTCAGCCAACCGCCCTTGAATCGGGAATCACGCTAATTTGTATCAGCCCGGGCTCTTTAATGCGAAGCATCGCATTTGCTGTGGTCTCCCGCCATCTGAGTTTTATTTACTGGATGTACGACTGACTTCTTCCAACAGGATGTCGATTGATTCACACATTTCTTTCTTAAGCGCATGCAGACTATTCTGCACGACGACCAGTCCATCGATCCGTTTCGTGACTTTTTTTGGATCATTGCCAGATTCTTCGTCAATCTGGCTGGCTGCGATGGCTACAGGTTCGAGCTCTTCTTCAGGTGTATTACTAATCGAATTTTGTAATTTACTCACTAACAACTCAATGTCGATGGGCTTGACGAGCAGGTCTCTGAAACCAACGGCGAGTGCTTCCCTGGTCAACTCTTTCATTTTGGGCGATGAGGTGCCATGCTCCCGGGTTACCATCAGGTAGAAGTGAAGGGGAGGAATGACTCCTTCATCATTAAATCGTTCAATTTTTGCTGCAGATTTATAGAGATCGATTGCGTTCATTGAAGGCAAAAAGAGACTGGTAAGAACTGCATCTACTGAGAAGTCAGAATTTAAAATGGCAAGAGCTTCTTCCCCACTTTCTGCCGCCACTGTTGTAAAGTGATAGCGGCTCAGTTTCTGGGTCAGGCTCTGACGGATGAACCCAATTTCGTCGACAATCAGTATTTTCATAATCTCATCCTGCAGTGAATTTAAAATCATACGCGCAGTGCTTTTGATTTGGGGGTCTTTCACTTAATCTTCTATCGCCCTCATAGAATTGAAATAAAAATGGGGGAAATTACCCAATTTGACGTGGAGTATTTACCTCATCGTTGAATATGAAGTAGGCTTTAGATAAAACAGGGTACATGGGTGTGCATTATGTGGTAGACTAGCTGTAAACAGATAGATCTATCCGTTGCAAAATCAAAGTTCATACCTTTCCTGTTGATGACTCACTTCAAGCAGGAATCCTAATAGTACTCAGTATGACAATAAGACATTAAGACGATAAAAGTTCAACAGGCATTTATTTTCAAACAGACAACTGAACAAAGTGGTTTTCTCTTTTCGTTAAGCTGCAGGAAATGAGTGCTGGTATGTTTTGAGAATTAGTTTTCAAATATAGGTTAAGTAATTCACAAGCTTCAGACAAAGTTGAAGACACTGTCTATTGATTCAGTTTTTATCTGCCCCCTCATTGGTACAGCATTAGAAACAAAACGAGAAACGCTCGTTTTGTTTCATTGAAAGACGAGTCTTTTCTGATCGAGAGATTCCAGTCAAATCTTGCGGTGCCTCTTCATGATACACTTTCATTTTAAAATCTGTTTGATCCAATAGAAAATCATTGAAAAGTGATTGATTTAATAGAAGATTGAAACCAGAAAAGAATTGCACACTTTTTACATTTGTTTGCTCCCCTCCTTCAAATGAACATATTTCCGATCGTCGCAAGCTGCACGAATTCATGAGCCATGTCAGGATTGATGGTTTTTATGGATAGACAAAGTTGCAAATGTTCTTAAAAACAAGCATATCAAATATTGGTTTTGCTGAAAAATACTCGCCAGTGAGGTATTTTTCGTGCGAGTCAGCACTTTAATTGAGGGGCCGAATGAACGCTTTTGTTGTCTACATTATTGATGATGATCCAGATGTCCTGGACTCGATAGCTTTTTTATTGAGTACATCAGGCTATACGGTCAAAACATTTGATAGTGTGCATTCGTTTTTAGAATCCAAGGAAGTTGTGGATCCAGGCTGTATCCTGATTGATCTGATAATGCCAGAAATCTCCGGGATTGAAGCGATGCAGCTGTTTAAAAAACAACAATTGCAGTTACCCGTGATCATGATGAGTGCTTATGGGGATATTGAAAAAGCCGTCTCTGCAGTCAAGCAGGGGGCTTGTGATTATCTTGAAAAGCCTTTCGAAAGAGAAAAATGTCTCAAAGCGATAGAGTATGCGATCTCGCTTTTAGATCTCAACCAGGACGATTCCAATGAAGAGGGCAGAGACTATCTTCGATTGTACGATGGTTTAACACGAAGAGAAAAACAGGTATTTCATCTAATCGCCGATGGGCATTCCGGCAAACAAATTGCGAATTCCATGTCGATCAGTTATCGCACCATGGAAAAACATAAAGCCAATCTGCTAGGGAAATTAGGGATTTCGAGCTCTACTGATATCGTACATCTTTTGTATAAAATCAAAGATATGCCTGGGTATAAGAAAAACGGCGATGAGGCTTAACTGAGCGAACTTTGATTCCTCCTGGTTGGCTTCATTGAGTCAACCAGTCCGTATTCTTCTGCTGTTCGAACAGCATTATGTTGAGCTTCTAATCACGATCTGCCGCACGGCGATCGTTTCTTTAGATTCTGGTTTCTGTTTGAGTCGAAATGAGACTCCGCTATCAGTTTACTGCTCTTGTGAATTCCAATTTCAATCGATATGTGAAATTCAGGAGTTCTTCACAGAAATAAGTATCTGTCGATGTGTCTATGGGGAGAATTCCCCATGGTTCTGAAAACGATCAAACGTCGATATGATCTAGACCAGTTAGATGAACAACTGGTGAGATTGCAGTGTGGACAGTACGGGTTTTTTCACAATAAGTTTAAATCATAAGGAGTGGTGTGAAGAGAAAGAAGCGTCGATCTCAATAGACTAAAAGGGCCTGTAATGACATCCGACCGAGTCAGACTCAATGACAATCAGATAGCAAGACAGATTTTAAAATTCAGTAGGGATGTGTCAGTTGCATTTGATGAGATGGGGACCATTCTCTTGTCGAGTGCATCCATCGAAGATGCATTCGGATGGAAAACAGAGGAAGTGGTCGGGGAAGAATTGTGTCTTCTGTTATCAGATCCTTATCTTGAATCTTACGAGCAGTATTTCGTGGAAGGTTCTGGATCGAGACACTCCAAAGGACAGATGTGGCAAATTATTGCTAAGCGAAAAGATGGTTCCTGCTTTCCCTGCGAATTAAGAATCAGTCGCATAGACGACTCTCAAAGCCAAATTCATTCTATCGCCACGCTCAGGGATATCAGCGAGCGGCTGAAAACACAGAATCAACTGAATGAATACCTGGGGCGGTTGAAGCAGTCCCGCCGGGAACTCAAGCGAAAAGACTACGAGCTAAAAGTGGCCCAAAAAGTAGTTGAGCGTGCCAATCAGGCGAAAAGTGAATTTCTGGCAAATATGAGCCATGAGATTCGGACGCCTATGACAGCAATTCTGGGTTACTCCGAGATTTTAAAAGAAAACCCTGGTGCGCCGGACAATGTTGAACTGATTGAAATTATTCAAAATAATGGCACACACTTGTTACAGGTAATAAACGACATTCTGGATATTTCAAAAATCGAAATGGGAGATTTTGAAATCCTGAAGGTGAATTGTTCACCGAGGTTGGTCTTGCAGGAAGTGGTTGATGCTTTCCAGGCGAAAGCCGCTAAAAAAGGCCTTTCCATTCTCACTCAGTGTCAGGACTCTGTTCCGGAGTCAATTGAAACAGATCCTGTAAGGTTGAAGCAGGTGCTCTGGAACCTGGTGAGTAATGCCGTGAAATTTACCGAGACGGGACGGATTGAGATTGAGGTCCGAGTATTCTCCCAGTCAAAAAATGACAGGGTATTACAGTTTACTGTTGCTGATACGGGGATAGGGATTCCGGCAGAGAAAGTAAGCCATATCTTCGAGCCATTCGCGCAGGCTGACAGTTCCACTTCGAGAAATTACGGTGGTACCGGATTAGGGCTGACTCTCAGTTACAAACTGGTGCAATTGCTGGGGGGCAATTTATCCGTTCAATCGACCGTGGATCAGGGGAGTGTTTTTTGTGTGGCGTTGAATGTAGGTGGGGCCGTTCCATTAACACTCAGGAGGAAACAGAAACATCGATTCAGCCTGGGGGGAAATTCGGTCGGGCAAGATCTTTCTCAGCAGAAACGAAAAACAGAGAGGAGTGCATATAAAGGAAAAGTACTTCTGGTCGACGATACAAAAGAAATTCGAAAACTGTTCAGCTTTATGTTGAATAAAATGGGGGTCGAGGTTGTGACGGCTTCGAATGGAAAAGAGGCCGTTGACCTGATCAATGATGAGGCCAGTCAGAGTCAGTCTTTTGATATGATTCTGATGGATATGCAAATGCCGGTGATGAATGGATATGAAGCAACACAGCTATTGAGAAACCAGGGGAATCAAATTCCCATTATCGCAATCACTGCTCATGCGTTGGTGTCAGACAGAGAGAAATGTCTGGATGCGGGATGTACTGAATATCTGAGTAAGCCAATCAAGTATGAAGTGTTGCATGAAATGGTGCATTGCTATTTGCCAGAAACCGTGGCGATGTTTTCAAGTTAAACTCTGGAATGGCCTGGAAGACTGCGGTTAGCCAACTTTCTTGATCTGCTTTGGAGATGGCAGGGAAATATAAAATGTGGCTCCGCCGTTCGAATTCTGACAATGCCACAGTTCGCCGTCTGAAGCATCGATCAACGATCGGCTTAAAGAGAGCCCGATGCCGAGTCCTTCTTTTTTATTCGTGGTAAAAGGGGTGAAGAGCCGCTGCTTGAGCTCTTCAGGAATGCCTTTTCCGGTGTCGGCCACTGAAATCAACGTTGAAGATTTGGTGTCGGCTTCAATTGAAATGGTCAATACTCTTGGCAATGGTGTGTCTGCCATTGCTTCTACCGCATTCTTGACGAGATTGACCAGCACCTGTTCAATCTGCACCCGGTCTGCAAATACCGTTGGGAATTTATTCTCACTGATCACTTCCACCTGAACCTGATTCAAGCGGATCTGGTAATTCATTAACTGCAGCGCATTGCGGACACTTTCCTGGATGTTGAACAGCAGACGTTGCTGTTTTCGTTTTTCAGCAAGATTTTTCAATCTGCGAACAATATCACCGGAGCGGAGAGATTGCGCTTCAATTTTTGAAACCAGTTCGGAAATATCCCCGCCTTGTTTGAGGAGAAATTTCATGGTCGAGCTGTAGTTGGCAATGGCGGTGAGTGGTTGATTCAATTCGTGTGAGAGTCCCGCTGCCAGCTCTCCCATGACTGCCAGTCGCGATACATGCGCCAGTTCGTCTCGGTATTCCTGAACCATTTTGTTGGTTTCATATTTTTCAGTCACATCCTGAATCGTGCCGTACATCACCAGCATTTCACCATCGATACTTTTTTTAACAGCCGCTTGATTATGTACATGGCGGAGCTCTCCGTTGAGGCGGATGATTCGGTGTTCAATACTGAAGGGTAAATTGTTCTGCAGGGTATTGGAAATCAGTCGTTGTACTTTATTCCTGTCATCTTCGTGGATCATTTTCAGAAAGGAATCAGTCTCCGGGGGGAACTGGGCATCATTTAAACCTAGAATGCAATAGACTTCTTCTGACCACCACAGAGTATCATCTTTGATATTCCATTCCCAACTGCCAATATGAGCCAGCCGTTGTGCTTCGAACAGGCGATTGTGCATGTTGTTCATTTCGATTTCAGCCGCTTTACGCTCATGAATGTCCTGAATGATAACCAGGATTTCATCTGTCAAATAGGGAAGCAGACGGGCTTGAAACCAGTGAGGTTGTTTATTGATTTTCAGGGTGTATTCAAATGATGTCAGGGTGTGGGATTGGCTGAATTTATGAATCGCTGCTTCAAAATGATGAGCGACAGACTCTGGAACGAGTTCATTGATTCTTTGGTGAAGTGAATCAGTGATCGTCGGAAATAAATGATTCTGTTTGGAAGATTCATATCCGAGAATGGTTCCATCTGTTTTTAGATGGAAGAAGAAATCCGGATTTACTTCCAGCATGGTCTCTAGTTGTGCGGTTTTTTGGGCAGCATTCTTTTCTGCCAGCAGGCGGTCGGTGATATCAACGGCTGATGCAATAATCTGGGTCACATTTCCTTCCGAGTCATACAGGGGACCGAAGGTGATATCAAGGTTGATGAAGTTCTTCTGGGATAAACGTGCCTTTGTGTGATAGCGAACGCTTTTTCCCTGAGCAGCTTGTGCGAATTCCTGTTTTAATTCCGTTTGTGTATCAACAGAGTAATTCCACCAATACGTTTCCCAGAATGGTTTCCCAATGGCATCTGTCAGCTCAAGATGAGCTGCTTCCAGAGGCGCGCGATTCGCCTCCAGCAGGATGCCGTCAGTTGATAATACTCCTACGAATACAAATAAACTGTCCAGGATATCCTGAGTTCGTTGTAATGCCGCTTGGAGTTCTCTTTCTGCCTTTTTTCTCTCTGCAATTTCCTGCCGAAGGCTCTCATTGATTTGAGAAAGCTCAGACGTTCGTTGTTCGACGCTGGTCTTTAACGCTTCTTCATAACGTTTCAGGTCAGTCAGATCTATACCCAGGCAGAGCGTGCCGAAAGTCTGGTTAGAATCATTGATCAAGGGATTGTAATCCCATTTCATCTGCCTGTTGTTGATCAAACTCGAAACAATAGGTTCCTCTTTCAGCGACTGTTTTGCATTCACAATCGTGAATCCAGGCACTTGATCGACCGGGCCAATCAGCTTCCGGAATTGTTGATTGATCCAGACGGAATGATTGTGAAAATCTTTAATGTAAACAGCCAGAGAACTGTTTTCAAAAAAGGGGGGCAGTTGTTTGAACAGATTGCGTTTGAATTGCGTTTGTCTAAGAAAGATCAGGTTACCGGTAACCGCGATCCAGATCATACTGAGTGCGATAAAGCGGTTCTCCCAGACGAATTGGGGCACATTGGCTCTGCTTTCTAAGAGGACTGGTACGAACGTCAGGCCAGAGCAAATACAGGCAGAGAGTAAGACAGGCCAGATCCGCCGCTGGCCTGCGACCAGCACAATCGCTACTGCATAAAAAGCGGGGACCGCGATATTTAACGAGACTTGTAGATCAGTCAGAAAAACGAGTAAAGTCAGCAGGCCGCTGATCGTCAGCAGCAGCAAACGCTTTCGTTTTGTGCCCATAGACTGTCCCTGTTCATTGATGGAATAGAAAGAAAATCTATTCCAGAAAAAACATCCACTCGTCTGATTGTTGCTCCGGATTCAGATCCTTTGGCAAAAACAATTCATGTTAAGGGACAGAGATAAGCAATTATGCCTTTTTCAGGCCAATAGATAAACCCCGTTTTTGAAAATTTGTTTTTGTGTGAATAAGAGAAGTAAATATACGTGATCCTGAAATGACGCAACAGTGGTTTTTTCTTGAGTGTGTTATTGGGAGGAAGCATGTGGTTTTGCGTGCTGATGGCTTCAGGATCTCAGCAGATTTTGTCTAAGGAAATCGGATTGAGAGGCCTGTCCCAAGAAAATAGTTGTCGGCTGCATGATTTAATCCGACACCAGCACGAATGTCAAATTGCATGTTGTTGTTGATTAGCCAGGTAAACCCGCCGTTGAAGTAGTGCTGAGTATGAACGTTTTCTGCGCCGCTGGGGATGAGGGCAAACCATTCCGTGTATGCGCCCAGCGCTTCACTCAAGCTATAAGCCACAGTCCACGATTGGGCCATTTCTAAATATGCTTTCCCGGTCGTGACGTCAATTCTTCGATTTCCCTGAGTTGAGCCGGCCGTTGAGATGAAGTCGTTCAGCTCCCACGCATAGATCCAGTTGAGACCTGGCTCGACCTTATCGACTGTGAACGCCTTGCTGCCTGTCGGAATATTCATTTGTGGTATCAGTGCCATCTCTGGCAAGAGCCCGGCTTGTGGAGTCAAAGCAAGTTTGAAGCCGGTATATAAGTCTTCGTGCCCAGCAGTCGAGTTGGATGTGCCTTCAAATACCGTCAGTTCCTGAACAGGAAACACAGCAATGCGAAATTCTAACCAGTCCTCAAGAATCCCATATCGTAATAAGGCTTCTCCAAAGGAATGCGACTCGACGCTATCCGTACCATCAGTCGTTGACGTGTAGGTATATCCGAATTCGAGTTGTGACACACCTTTTCCTACGGTCACTGCAGCTTCTGTAAAATCAGGCCGGTCTGTCACCAGTGGTTCATCAAGATCAGGGCCTCCCGATACTGTGGGGCACAAGCTCCATAAAAAAAGTGTGCCATGAGACTGGTAAAATTCTGGGTCTTCCGCGTTCAAGCGTTCTGCGCTCACACACACAGAATGATACACACCAGGCTAAACTGAATGATTCGCGCACTGAACATAATGACTGAATTGTTTTACCTCATTCTGGCGCGTTGTCAGGGGGCAGCATTTTCGAATGTATCGACTTTTCCAGTTTCGGAAAATTTATTTTGTTGGCATTTCAGTCATTTATCCTCTGTTTGAGACTTATACCTCATCCGGAAATCTGAGAGTGATCTATGGTATTGTGAAGGTGTAAAACTATCAGCCTCATTTTTACAGTAAAATTCCGAAGGAGTTCGTGGTGGGTGATCACGTATATAAATACAAGTCTTCCAATTTCAGGTGGTACTATCTGTACTACTTTCTGGCGGGACTCGATATTTTGACATTAGCTGCGTCACTTTTCCTGGGGCACTCCTTGCTGGGAATTTATACAGACTCCGTTCGTGAAAATATTGTCTGGATGGATCGAGTCAGTGAGTATTCCCGGTTGAATCAACTTGCAGCGGCCGTGAATGCACCGGGAAATAATGTTTTCGAATCGGGTGATATCAAATCCGAGTCGCGTCGTCTCGATGCAGCATATCAGGAATTCAAGTTCTCTTTGAATAAAAACCTGGAAGACCTGGCAAAAAAAGAAAACGACAAAACGAGCGAGAAGGCATTTTTGGAACTCTCTCAACAGCTCAAGCAAATCGATGGTCAGGTCTCCGATATCTACAACCAGGCGAATTTTGTTTTTCAGGAACTGAAGCAGAACAAGAGAGAGTCCGCTGGAATCGGAATGGCAAAGATGGATCAATCTTTTTCGGTTGCCTTAACATCGATCGGGGAACTCTGTGATTCCGTACGGCAGATTCAGTCCGCTCGATTTGGTAGCGAGGAATCGCGGGCCCAGCAGATTGGTACGATCGAACTTGTACTTGCCAGCGTGGTTTTTCTGATTTTGTTGAGCACGATCTGGTATGCCCACAAGCTGGGTTCTTATATGCGTCATCAACACCTGCAAAACGAAGATTTCAAGTATCAGATTGCGGCAATTGGTAAATCACAGATGGTGGTTGAATTCGATATTGATGGTAGGATTATCGACGCCAATGATAAGTTTATGGAATCGATGTGTTATAGCCGAGAGGAAGTGATTGGCAAAAAACACACGATGTTTGTGGCTCCGGAAGATGTTCGTTCACGAGAGTATCGTGAATTCTGGAAACGACTTGCTCAAGGAGAACATATTACGGGCGAGTTCAAACGCGTCGGAAAGTATGGCAATGTCGTCTGGATTTATGCTTCTTACACTCCAATCATTGATCTGAATGGGAAACCTTACAAGGTTGTGAAATTCTCTGCAGACATCACCGAACGAATTTTGATCTATAAATCTCTGAAGAATACAAAAAGTGAACTGGCCAAAGCGAAGGAAAGTGCTGAGGCAGCCAATCGAGCCAAGAGCGAATTTCTGGCGAATATGAGTCATGAAATTCGCACACCAATGACGGCGATTTTGGGTTTTTCAGAAATCCTGCTGACTAAGATTATTGATAAGGATGACATTGAATCGACCAGTATTATCAAGCAGAACGGGGAGTATCTGCTGACATTGATTAACCAGATTCTGGACCTGTCAAAAATCGAATCTGCCAAGCTGGAACTGGAATGTATTGACTGTTCTCCCTCGCGAATCCTGGCTGATGTTTACTCGGTAATGCGTGTTCAAGCGGATCGTAAAAACCTGGAAATCGAAATTCAGTTCGATAGCCCTGTCCCGGAAACGATCCAGACAGACCCGACACGGCTACAACAGGTCCTGATCAATCTTGTGAGTAATGCAATCAAGTTCACATCCGAAGGAAAAATTAAAATCGTTGTTCAACTCTTGCAGGCATCAAATGCGGAACCGAAACTGCAATTCGATATTATCGACAACGGAATCGGGATTGATAAAGAAAAACTGGAGACGATCTTTCAGCCATTTGCACAGTCGGATATATCAACAACGCGCAAGTACGGCGGAACAGGACTGGGGCTCACCATCAGTAAAAAGCTGATCGAAGCAATGGGGGGAGCAATTTCCGTGTCGAGTACCATTGGTGAGGGGAGCACATTTTCATTCACCATCGGAATCGGCTCATTAAATCAGTTGCGGATGGTGGAAGTAACGCAACAAACGATATCTTCGAACGGTACTGAAACGGTGAGTAATGACCTGGAGATTTCGCTTCAAAATTATGATATTCTACTGGCTGAGGACGGGCTGGATAATCAACGGTTGATTCGTTTTATCCTGAAAAAGGCAGGCGCGAAAGTCACGATTGCCAATAACGGCAAGATCGCTTTTGAACTGGCAACGATGGCTCTGAATGAAAATCGCCCGTTTGATGTGATCCTGATGGATATGCAGATGCCGGTGATGGATGGTTATATATCTACTCAGAAATTGCGTGAGGTTGGTTATGCAGGACCGATCATCGCCTTAACGGCGCACGCCATGTCAACAGACCGCAAAAAATGTCTGGACGTCGGCTGCTCTGATTTTACAACCAAGCCCATTGATCGAAAGCAGTTGCTCGAAGTCATTCAACAGCAGGCAAGTCAGGGAGAGCTGAGTACGGTTTAGACAGCTCGTCAAGCTCCCCATGCAGATGGTGGGATGCCTAATGATCCCCGTCGATTCTCCAGGTGTTTGAGGGGGGGAAAGAAAACCAGTCACATAAAATAAGACGGTTAGACCTGGATCAAAAAGCAATAGCCGAGGCGGGACTCGAACCCGCACGCCCTTTACGGACCCGGGATTTTAAGTCCCGTGCGTCTGCCAATTCCGCCACTCGGCCATGACTTCTAAGAGTATATAGTATATTGACTTGCATCGTGCAAGCAAGAGACAGAAATTATCTCAAACTGGATCCCCACGAAATTCTCGCCAGTTTTGACTTATATTGGGATTGAGCGATCCGTTTGTGCGAGATTTAGTAGGTTTCGTCGGCTAACTCGCGTGAACGACGGCGTCTTCGGCGTCTGTGCAGCCAGCGTTCGCCATCTTCTGCTTCGGCAAAAAAGGAGCCGGAGAGTAGGCGATAGAAGAATAACAGGATAAATGCCCCACCGGTTGCCGCTAGAAATCCCAGCGTACTGATTGGCGTGACACGGGCACCATCCCAGAAAAATGTGAGGATGCCACAGCCGACCACACTGCCACCAATGCCCATTAACAGGGTGCTGACCGCGCCGCCCGGGTCTTTTCCTGGCATGATGGCTTTGGCTGCCAGACCGACTAAAGTACCAAAACCAACCCAGACTAACATCTCGTTGACTGCTTCCTGCAGAATACGGGTGGTATTATCATCAAACATTTTGACGGTCCTTCGTCGGTAAATGCTTACCTGAATATGATTTACATAATAGGATCGGTTGGGAGAGGCCTCTAAGGAGAGTAGACCCATTAATTAACCGGTATTATCATTATCGTCAACCCCGGGTTCAAACTTGGGTTATGAACCATCTAATTGATTTTTGACTCAAGTTTTATCGAGGAGAAATGGAAACCGATCACTGTTTTTCTCTAAAAGATTGCTCATCAAATGGCGAATCGAATCAGCCACTCAGCCAGTCGGAGAGATGCGTTGCGACGAACGCATCGTCATTCAGATGCGGATAGGATTCGTAGATCCGCTCGATCTCAGCCAATTGTCCGAGGCCGAGCGTTTCTTTGGGATTCAAGCACCAGATGCCTTCCAGCAGCCCCTGTCGCCTGAGCACTTCATGGACGCCGGGGATACAACCCGCAAAACGATTGGCAACATCAAACAGGACAGCATTGCAGTCGGTGACTTCGGTGTTGCGGTGTAGTATGGAGAGCGGAATTGCCGTTTCTGACTTGGCGACCTGTTGACATTCTTTGAGAATCTCAACGGCTTTCTTGGTCCAGACTGCCCAGTGACCAAGTAAGCCACCCACAATTCGGCGTTCGATTGTTTTGCCATCGGAATGAAATCGATATGGAGTGACGAGATCAAGCACGATGTTATCATCGTTGCCGGTATAGAGGGCGATGTCTTCACGACCTGATTCCGCGACAGCGCGAACGACATCGAGAGTGTGATACCGGTTGAAGGGAGCCATCTTGATTGCGGCGATGTTTTCAATTTCGCAGAAGCGCCGCCAGAATGAGTAGGGGAGCAGGCGACCGCCGACATCCGGTTGCAGATAAAATCCGAATACGGGAATGATTTCCGAGACTGCTTTGCAATGTGCGATCAATGTCTGTTCATCGGCCTGTTTCAGTGCCGACAAACTGAGTAATCCAAAGTGATATCCGGCGTCGCGGGCGAGTGTCGCTTCCTTCGTGGCTTGTGCGGTTTCCCCACAGATGCCGGCGACACGCAACAGGGGAACGCTCCGTTGTTCGTCGGCACGGTTCATTTCTTCCGCTGCGAGTTCCAGCACCGGCTGATAGAGATCAATGCCTGGTTCACGGATTTCAAATTGCGTCGTATGTACGCCAACCGCCAGACCACCAACGCCACTGGCGATGTAATAGCGTGAAAGCGCTCGCTGGCGGCGTTCATCCAGTTTGCGGGCCGATGTGAGTGCCAGAGGATGTGCGGGAATCGCAGTTCCCTGTTGTAATATTTGTGTGATGAGAGAGGAGTTCACAATCCTGCTTTCCTGTGTGAATTCGATTTGGCGGTGCGTGAAGTGGCTGTGTTAAAACTTACCGCTGCGCGATTCGAAATGGGTTGGTTTACCGAGCAAAGGACGTTCGTTCTGAATCCAGTCGGCAATGCAGTGAATGATCTGTTCTACTTCGACCAAGGGGGCGCCGTAACGCTGATGTCCCTGCTGGCCGTTATTGAGTAACGCATCTTCGGCTTCGGTTCCAGTGAATTTGGGTTGTTTGCCGAACAGCGTTCCAAACTGTTCGCAGATCTCACGGACTTTTAAAATCTGGGGGCCAGCGACATTCAGGTAGTAAGGGGGCGATGTGCCGTCGGGCAGGGCGCAAAGCGTCATCGCGTTCGCGTCGCCTTGCCAGATGACGTTAACATAGCCCATGGAAATATCGATCGTCTGTTCCTGATACACCTGCAGTGCGAGATCAACGAGTACGCCGTATCGGCATTCGGTGGCATAGTTCAAGCGAACAATGGTCATCGGGATATTCAAAGTCCGGCTGAAGTGTTCGAACATTCGTTCGCGTCCCAGACAGCTCATCGCGTACTCACCCACAGGGTCTGGTTTATCAGTTTCGACGGAACCCTGACCGGAAGCGGGAACCAGACCGTAAATATTTCCCGTCGAAAACGCGGTGATGCGACTGTTGCGATATTTGTTACAAACAAGGGACGGCAGATAGGTGTTCATCGCCCAGGTCAGCGATTCATTACCCGTCGCACCGAATTTCATGCCTGCCATATAAATTACATTAGGGACATCGGGCAGACTGTTGATAAAGTCGGTGTCGAGCAGATCTCCTTTGATGGTTTCAATGCCCAGATCTTCCAGTGGTTGTCGGCTCGATTCATCGGAGAAGCGACTTACGCCAAGAATATGCCGCTGGAGGCCGGCTGCTTCGTCGGCGCGAATGATCATGCGGGCTAACGTCGGTCCCATTTTACCGGCGATGCCGAGCAGAATCAGATCGCCTTCCGTTTGCTTTAGTGCCTGAATGACCCGGGGAGTCGGGCGGCTGAGGAGTTCATCTAACTGTTCTACGTCATCAATGGTTTCAGGGAAGTCTGACATCTTTTTCTGTCTGTTACGGGAGTGTAAATTCAAGGTGAACTGTAAGTCTATTAACTCTTGTTTGACTATTATGACAGGTTTGGTTTTCAATTGGAAATCAAGGTGTCATTGATCGTGGGGGATCTCGCAGGCTAGGAGTTCATCCCAGTCTGGGAGATCCGCCGAGTTTTGTGAGAAGTGGCTGGCGATGACACGACTCTGGTCAAGAATAACCGCGGCACCCAGTTGTTGAATATCTTTTCCGGGAATACCAGGCAGATAGCCGGAGAGAATCGTCGTTTTAAAACCGGACCACCAGATAGCAGGGCCGATGGTTTCCGAGAGGTTCCCCCGTTTGACTTGGAAGAGTTCGTAGAGTTTGCGTTCCGGATCACTGAAATGCTGCACGTTCTGCAGGTCGTAGCGGGATAGTAATTGATCGGCCTGCTCGTTGTCCATCATATGTACGATGGCCAATTGCAGATTTCGTTGTTCAATTTGCTCGGACAGCGCGTGCAGTTGATCCAAAACCTGACGGCAGAAAGGACAGCCGCCATGCCTGAGAAAGACGACGAGGACCGGTCGCTCTTCTGAGAGCTTGTCTAACGTTTTTCCCCGTGAGGAGGGGAAAGTGGCCAATGCTGCTTGAAATTGATTTTGATCCATGTGTCAGGCTCAGGTAACGTCGTTCGATGTTCGTGTTCTTTGCAGAGGGGCACTCACCGAGCTACTCTACCATAATGCTTGCGGATTTTCCCGATGAAAATCGTGGATGTTTTGTACGGTGTCCTCAATCGTCTCAAGATCGGAATAGAACATGGCGGTCGGGTCAATCTGTTTCTCTTCCAGAAAATCAATTTCCGAACGCAACTGAGGCACACGAGCCAGTTCCGGAAAAACGACCAGCCAGAGCAGTCCCAGTGCGACCGTCAGCAATGTGAACCAGCCCCACTGGTGTTTTGATGGTCCGGCTGCAGGGGGATGCAGTTCTGTTGGCGTTTGTGACACGATGAAAGTCGATCTGTTCGCTGGTAGCTTAAAAAAGTTCGTGGATGACTTCACCATGATCAATGGCAACCGTTGGTCTGCCGGAATGATCGGGGAAGTGGATCTGGGGATCCATGCCCAGCACGCGGTAAATCGTGTGATGAATATGTCCGGGCCGTACCGGACGATCGGCGGGGGCTTCTCCCAGTCGATTTGTGGCTCCGATGATGTGTCCCCCTTTGACGCCGCCGCCTCCCATCAGGCAGAACATGGAATTGCCCCAGTGATCGCGGCCGGGAGTTCCCTTACTTAAGGGAGGGCCGCCATTACCACCATCGTTCATACGGGGCGTACGACTGAATTCACCACAGAGCACGACCAGCACTTTTTTGCTCATGCCGCGTTGGGCGAGATCTTCAAACAGGGCACTGACCGCTTGATCGACACGGGGGAGATAACTTTCGTAACCACTTTTCAGATTCCAGTGGTGATCCCACCCACCAAAGTGAACGGTAACGAACGTGGTCCCTGCTTCTACCAGACGACGTGCGAGCAGGACGCTTTGCCCCCAGGTATGGCGGCCGTATTGATCTCGGATTTTGTCGTCTTCGGAATTGATATCAAAGGCCTTGCGGGCTCGATCGCCGGTGACCAGTTCGTAAGCTTTCTGGTCCAGCCGATCCATGGAACTGAGCATGCCCGACTGATCTACGTCTTTACGCAGGGTGTCGAATGTTTTGAGCAGTTGTTTGCGATCTTTCAAACGTTGGATGGATAATCCCTTCGCCAGATTTAAGTTCTTAACCTGAAAGTTTTGATTGTTGGGATCAGAGCCGGTGACAAAAGGATCGTGTTGCACACCCAGGAAGTTTCCGCCGAAGTAACCGGGACGCAAACCAATGCTGGAGGCATAAGGGACGGAAACATAGGAGGGCATGCTGGGATCGCGCGGACCGAGGACTTTGGTTGCCATGGAACCGATGGAAGGATTGCGGCCGGGAGTACTGCCGCCACTTACGCCGCCACGACCGGTGAGCATCCAGTGTCCGCCGGTAAAGTGGTCACCGGTATTGTGATGCAGGGAACGGACGATGGAAAATTTATCTGCGCATCTGGCCTGCAGGGGAAACATTTCGGTGATGTCCATGCCGGGGACATTGGTGTGAATCGGATTCCAGAGGCCCCGAGTCTCACTGGGGGCTTCGGGTTTCATGTCATACATGTCAAGATGACTAGGACCGCCATCGAGCCAGAGCAGAATGACAGAGGTATCTTTCTTCGTGGCTCCACTTTGCTCGGCCTGAGCTTTCGCATGGAGAATTTGAGAGAGACTGGCTGCCCCCATTCCGGCGACACCCGCCTGCAGAAAATGACGCCGATTGACGCCATCGCAGTACTTACCCGTTTTTCCAAATTCAACACGGAACATCATCTGGATCCTTTGTGTGAATAACTATAAAAGATCTTTTATGCGTTTATTTTATAATTTCACATTCGGTTTCGTCAATAATGAAGTGCATTGATTTCACAGCTTTGGAACGTGTTATTGCAGATCATGCATGGACAGCCGATCCTGATTTTCTCTCAGATTGGTTTCGAAACGCCATCAGCTTTCAATTTGGCAGCACGGTAAATGACTCCGTTAATCTCGCCCCCCATCATCAGGATGGCTCCTGTCAGATAGAGCCAGACCAGGAGTACGATGAAGCCTCCCAGGGTGCCGTAAGTTTCATTGTAGTGGGCAATGTTTTCGACATAGATCCGGAACCCCTGCAGCATAATCACCCAGCTGATGACGACGAACAGACTACCGGGGGTAATGATCTTCCAGGGGAGTTTCACACTGGGGACCGCCCAGTAGATGACGGAAGTGGAGATCAGCATGAAACCACAGGCAACCGACCAGCGTGTTCCAGCGGAGAGCAACAGGTGTAACCAGGGCGCGTAGAAATTCGCCAGTAATAATCGGGCCAGTTCCGGGCCGATGACGAGCAGGATCATCGCAAGCAGTAACAGGATTAACACGCCAAACGTGAGTAGTAACGCCAGACCACTCGATTTCCAAAAGGTGCGACGGCGGTCGACTTCAAACACGGCATCCAGTCCGGTTCCCATCGTGAGGAACAGGCGGGTGCCTCCCAGGGAAAGCAGGAACACGCCCCCCGTAATCAGGCTGATGGTCGTTTTATGTTGAATGTCAGAGATCTGGTCAAACAACATTTTTGACACGTTCGAGGGTAGTCCCTGGTTGATGGCATTTTCCATGCTGAGTATCAAGCCCTTGATCGGCAGTTGTGCCACGCAGGCGATGATGACCATTAGCAGGGGGAAGAGCGTGAAAATTGCATAATAGGCAAATTGCGCGCTGTGGGCACTGAGTCTGTGGTGGTTGTATCCTCGGACAGACTGATAGATCAAGTCCCAGGGAGTCAGTCCCCCAAACCGCCACATGGCCCGAAAGCCGATTTTTCCCAGTTGAATCTGTTCCTGCTCCGTCATATGAGACCGTTCTTAAGTATTGCCGTGAAATAAGTTAGTGATGGATATCGACAATAAGCTCTTTTATAAGAAATATCGTCATTATTTACATAATCGTTAAAGGTTAACATTTTGAAATACCGATCAATGAGATATTGGGAACTCTTTTTAAAAAAGGCCCCGATTTCGAACTGTGAGTTGTCTTCAATTTTTTACGTTCAGAGATTGACCGGATTTCAAAATGAATTCGTTGCTGAAACTAAGTGCGGGAATTTTACTTTGTCTGCCCTTAACCGGCTGTGCCGGGCCTGGCTACTATGACCCTGCGACCGGAATGGTCTGTAGCGGCAATATGTATGGCCCCACGAATTTCATGGATGATATCAAATGCTCTCTCTCCAAGCACCGCGCAAAGCGAATGCAAAAGCATTGTTGTAACATGTGTGATCCTTGCAATACATGCAATACCTGTGATCCTTGTCGCAGCGGTGGTTTTGGATCGTCGATTCCGGGGACGTTGGCTTCCGGTACTTTCAGTTATGGTGCGGATGACGGGGCGATGGAAACGTATCCCATGGATTCGTATCCTACACCTACTTATGCCCCCCAATCTAGTTGTCCGACCTGTGGACCTCAAGGTGGAACGTTCATGAATGAGCAAGGGGGGACAATCATGAACGAATCGATGATGCCCGAAATGAGTTCGCCGTCTTCTCCTGCACCAACGACTGTTGTGCCACAAAAAATCACGCCCGTTCCTGAAAACGGACATAAAGGTGTGATCAATAAGCCGGCACCAGCACCTGCCGCTGAAGAGCCGATGTCTTACGTTCCACCAGGATTGCCCCAAACTCCTACTCTGATTCCCAACAGTGCCAGTCCCAATCCGGGAGCACGTCCGGTACAATGGGTTCCAGCACAAATTCATTAATGAAATGCGACTGACGTTTCAATTTCGTGTGAATTCGTCAGTCAAGATTGTTACGCTCTAAAGGGAGAATCTTGGGTGTCTCAACGTGATTTTACAAATCAGAGGGGGACCCAACAGAACTGGTTTGGCACACTTCCCTGTCTGCTTCTGGCTTCGTTCTGTTTTCTCAACCTGTTTGCGAACGAGGTTGAAGCGACGATCTACGAAGTGGGTCCCGAACAGAAATATCTTTCCGTCGAAAAAGTTCCCTGGGAAAGTCTGAACGCCGGTGATGAGGTACGTATTCATTGGCGACCTCGGCCTTATCATGCCAAGTGGGTTATTTGTCGCCGGGGAACCAAAGACAAGCCGATTGTGGTCAAGGGGATTCCTTCCGAAAAGGGGGAATTACCCGTAATTGATGGGCGACGTGCTGTGACGCGTCCGCAGTTACGTTTTTGGGGCGAACAACGGGGCATCATCAAAATTGGTGGCGCCCGGGATCCGGCCGATACCATGCCCGCGTATATTGTGATTGAAAATCTGGATATCCGCAGCGCGCGGCCCTCTTTTTTCTATTTCAGCTCGGATGGATTACAGAAGTACTTCCAGAATGCAGCTGCGATCTTTATTGAAAAAGGGGAGCACATTACGATTCGCAATTGCTATCTGCACGATTGTGGGAACGGCCTGTTTGTGGCGTATGAATCGAAAGATCTGCTGATCGAAAACTGTTCGATCTATCATAACGGCATCGCAGACAGCTATTACGAACACAATGTCTACACGGAAGCCGCCGGGATTACGTTTCAGGGAAATTATCTGGGGCCCCTGCGCAAAGACTGTCTGGGCAATAACCTCAAAGATCGCTCGGCGGGTCTGGTTGTGCGGTACAACTGGATTGAAAGCGGCAATCGGCAACTCGACCTCGTTGATTCTGAAGGCGGCGATACCATTCGTTATGATCCCCGCTATCGATCGACTTACGTGTATGGCAATGTGCTCATCAAACGCAAAGAGGATTCCAACAGCCAGCTTATCCACTATGGTGGCGACAGCGGCGATGAGAGTGCCTATCGTAAAGGAACGCTCTTCTTTTATAACAATACGGTTGTCACCCGCCGTCCTTCTTCGACTTTGGTTTTACTGTCGACGAACAGCGAACATCTAGACTGCCGAAATAACATTCTCTATACCACACAGGCGGGTAACAGCTTTTCAATTCTGGATGAAAAGGGAACCGCCAGTCTCAGCTTTAACTGGATCAAAGCCGGCTGGAAAGCCGCTCATTCCAGCCGATTTGGGAATGTGAGTTCAGAGCACGAAATCGAATCCGGCGACGATCCCGGATTTCAGGACGAAGAAAAGAATCTGTTCTTTCTGACCCCGAAATCGGCCTGCCTGAATAAAAACGGTCCCTTGCCGGATGCGGTTCAGAAAAACTTCCCGATTCAAAAACAGTTCAAAGGCCCCCGGGGAACGAAAGAGCGCCCCGCAGAATCATTAAAAGATCTGGGGGCGCTCGGTAGAGAGTCGGAAGAGAAAGCGGACTGACTTTACTTACTCGTTGGGTATTGACCGGCGACTTCGACCAGCGTTTTAACCATGCAGCCGGTACCGCCTCCTTCACGGTGTGGCAGATTTGCTGCGGCAAATGCGGGGCCCGCAATATCGAGATGCACCCAGGGCGTTTCGCTGATAAAGTTCTCCAGGAATTTGGCGGCCGTGATCGCACCACCCCAGCGGGTTCCGATATTCTTCAGGTCGGCGACATCACTTTTGAGTTGTTCGCCGAACTGCGGAAACATTGGCATTTCCCAAACATCTTCACCACTGTTTTTTGCAGCATTTTGAACGGCTTTGGACCAGTCGGTATTATTGGAAAAGACGCCGGTGACTTCTTCGCCCAATGCAACAACACAGGCGCCTGTCAGTGTCGCGAGGTCGATGATATTGGATGCACCACGGTCAACAGCCAGCGCTAATACATCGGCTAAGACCAGGCGGCCTTCGGCATCGGTATTCAGCACTTCAATGGTTTTGCCGTTACGCGCAGTCAGGACATCGCCCAGTTTGTAAGACGATCCATTGACCATGTTTTCGACCAGTCCCATGTAGCCGATGACATTCACGGGCAGTTTGAGTCGGGCGATGGCGGTCATGGCGCCCAGTACCGCAGCGGCGCCGCCCATATCGCACTTCATGGTTTTCATGCCGTCACTCGGTTTGAGCGACAATCCCCCGCTGTCAAAGGTGACCCCTTTTCCGACGAAGGCCAGCGTAGGGGCAGAAGGATCGGCGCCTGTATGTTTGAGGATGGCCAGACGCGGCGGTTGATCGCTGCCTTGCGCGACTGCCAGCATGGAGCCCATCTTTTCCTGCTTGAGCTGGTTCTCATCCAGGATTTCAGATTCCAGTCCATATTCTTTCGAAACATCTTCGACGCGATTGGCGAAACTGACGGGGTAAATGTCAGCCGCCGGGCGATTGACCACTTCCCGTGCCAGGTTGACCGAATCTCCTAAAATCCTTCCGCGTTCGACTGCCTGTTGGCAGGCACTCTGATCGGCTGCTTCAGTACCGACAATCAGCAGATCCTGGAATGGAAACCGGGCTGCTTCCTGGCGGTAGAGGTCTTGTCCGACGGAGCCGACGGTCATTGCAGACGTCAACACAGACGAGAGTTGTTCAGTCGAGAGCGACTTGTTTTCCAGTTCGGGAATTAGAACAGCTGCGGTCGTATTTTGTTTGGTAGAAATCGTACGGGCGGCAGTCATCATCGCTTTTTCCAGCGATGCCAGAGAGACCTCAGCATCAGGACCTAAGCCAACCAGCAGGACTCGTGGTGTTTTGATTTCAGTTAAGCCGAGCAGGGAGGCTGTGGTTGCCAGTTTACCTGTGAAATCTTCGCTTTCGATCAGACGCGAGATCAGACCGTTTAATGTTTCATCCAGTTGAGCAACTGTAGTACTTAACGGAGCCGACTCGGCCAGGCCGATGACCAGCCAGTCAGCAGAGAGAGAGGAAATGGATTCATTCGTAAATTGCGTTCCCATTAGTTCTTCAAATCCCTTTATCGATGGAATAGTGCAGAGTAAGATAAGTCGTCTGACAGTTTAGCAAATCAGGAGCAAAAACCCAATGAGAGATATCCGGATCGCCGCCGTCCAGTTTGAACACCGCAATGGCGACAAAGCCTATAACCTCCAGCGGATTCGTGAGCTCGCCCACCAGGCGGTCGAGCAGGGGGCGGAAATTGTCAGCTTCCACGAATGTTGTATCCCGGCTTACACGTTTGTGCAATCATTTTCCAAGGAACAACTGATCGACCTGGCCGAGCCTGTCCCGAACGGACCCAGTACACAGGAACTGATGCAGATTTCAGGGGAAGTCGGCGTTCCCATTCTGGCCGGCCTGTTCGAAGTCGATCAGGGCGAGGTCTACAATACGTATGTTTGTGTGGATGGAACCGAATTGCTGGCCCGCTTTCGCAAGCTGCACGCGTTTGTGAATTCCCATCTCTCTTCCGGTGATGAGTACGTTGTGTTCGATGTGCGGGGTTGTCGCTGTGGAATTCTGATCTGTTACGATAATAATCTGGTGGAAAACGTGCGGATGACGGCGATGCTGGGAGCAGATATCATCTTCATGCCTCACGTGACCTGTTGTCTGCCGTCATTGATGCCGGGCCGCGGTCTGGTCGATCCGGCACTCTGGCACAATCGGGATCGGGACCCGGTGCGGCTGCGACAGGAATTTCAGGGGCCGAAAGGGAAAGGCTGGTTGATGCGATGGCTGCCGGCGCGGGCCTATGATAACGGGGTCTACGCCATCTTCACAAATCCGGTTGGCATGGATGATCAGGAAGTCAAACCGGGGTTGTCGATGATTCTGGATCCGTTCGGCGAGATCATCGCTGAATGTACCAAGCTGGGTGACGATATTGCGATCGCCCTCTGCACTGAGGAAAAACTGGGGCAGGCTGGTGGACGACGTTACATTCGCGCACGACGTCCGGATCTATACGGTAAACTGGTCGAACCGTCCGAGACACCGCCGGTGACCGAGCCAGGGTGGGAACTGAAACCGTCCAGTTGAAATGGCTATTATGATTTCAAAGCCGGGTCGTCGAATCCTGCGTCTGCGAACCCTTTGGCGCGGAGCTGGCATGAATCGCAGTGGCCGCAGGGGGTGCCATCGGGCAGTGGGTCGTAGCAGCTATGCGTCAGACCATAGTCAACGCCGAGCGCCATACCCTGTTTGATGATCTCGGCTTTGGTCAGTGAAATCAACGGCGTGTGAATCTTCCAGTTCCCCGAGTGCTCCACGCCGGTTTTCGTCGCCAGCGAAGCGACTTTCTGAAAGGCTTCAATGAATTCCGGGCGGCAGTCAGGGTAGCCGCTGTAATCGACGGCGTTGACTCCGATGAAGAGATCGAAGGCATTCAGCGTTTCTGCCCACGCGAGCGCGAGTGAAAGAAAGACGGTGTTACGCGCGGGAACATAGGTGATAGGGATGCCCGTTTCCAGATCGTGTTCGCTCCGGTCTTTGGGGACGTCGATATCTGCCGTGAGTGCCGAACCGCCGAACACACGCAGGTCGAGCGGAAAGATGACAAACTGCTTGACGTTGAATGACTCGCAGACCTTCTTTGCTGCTTCCAGTTCGTGGCGGTGCCGTTGGCCGTAGTCAAACGAAAGTGCGTACAATTCGAAACCGGCGTCCGCCGCGATTGCCAGGGCGGTTGCCGAATCAAGGCCGCCGCTGACCAGGACGACCGCTTTGGGGGGATTCGTTGTCATCAGTCTTAACACTCCTAAGGTAGTTCTCGCGCTAAACACGAAACCTATCAGGAGCGATCAGCGGATGCAATCCTCTTGGAAAACGGGATGATGTTTTTCGTAAATCAATCAGAAACCATACTGCTCGGCCAGCGCGAGGGCAGCATAGAACCCGCGTGAACCGGTAAATTGATAGCCGAAGGGGATGATCCGCGGGTTATACATCCGGTCATAATTGCCGAAGCCCCGGAACTGGAGCGAGCCAAAACGGAATGACGGGCGGTAACCATTATAGTAGAACGTGTGTCTGGGATAAGGAGAACCAAACCAGTTGGATCGGATGAAATCGCCATACATATATTGTGCGGGACTCCATTGCCAATTCGCATAATAGGGTCGACGCGACCAGGGCCAGGAATGGCAATACGCACTGCGATTCCTGGTTCTGCGCTGTGGACGATTACAGTTTTCACATTTCGGCTTTGCTGCGACTTCGGGGATGGCACGGGGGACGATAACAATCGTGTCGTCTGAATTTTCGGTCGAAGCAGCGAGTGTCTGTTTTGAGTCGAGAGGAAAATGGATTTCGCGGGTCGCGTAAGAATCCAGTCCGGGGGCTGGCGAAATCTCAATGGTCCAGATCGGCGCTGTGTCCTGTTTTGCAGAGGACAGCTCTGGTTTCGGCGCTTCGATGGCTGCAGTAGAAGTCTGGTGCGCACTGTTGCTGAGAATGACGGAGGCGGTCAGGAGGAATGTCAGGATGTTTTTCATGGTCAGTACTTTTTGAACTCTGAACGCGAGACACGTTGGATGATCTCGTTTTTCAACTTTTAAAACGCTGAATTCCATCGTAGGGGGACAAATAGACCATTTACCAACAAAAATCCCGATTCTGCGGCGAAAATGCATAAATTATGGTGTCATTCTGACTCCGGGCCAGTGGTCGGCTTGATGGATGGCGGCCCGCCGATTAATCTGCCTATGCTTCGTTTATACAATACGGCAAGCGACGCTGGGACTTTTAATCACTTTTGAATTGCAGTGGAGAAACACCGTGGCCGCAAAAGCCTGGGGAGGACGATTTCAACAGCAGACCGATGCACGTGTTGAAGCGTTTACAGAATCGATCAGTTTTGACAGCCGCCTGGCGGCGGTGGACATTCAAGGCTCGCAGGCTCACGCCCGTATGCTGGCCAAGGTGGGGTTGATTACTGAAGACGAGTGCCAGCAAATCATCGAGACGCTGGCACAGATCGGCGGAGAAATTGAACGGGGTGAGTTCGAGTTTCGCTTTGATCTTGAAGACATCCACATGCACATTGAAAGTGCGTTGACCGAACGCGTTGGCGATGTGGGACGCAAGCTGCATACGGCGCGGAGTCGTAACGATCAGGTTTCGACCGATTTGAAACTTTACACCCGCGAAGCGATTCAGCGAATTGACGGTTTACTCAAAGATCTGCAGGTCGCGTTTGTCGAACGTTGTGAACGCGACAAAGATCTCGTTTTGCCTGGCTTCACGCATCTGCAGCGGGCCCAGCCGGTGAAGGCCGCCCATTACTGGCTCGCGTATTGCGAGAAGTTTGACCGGGATCGTCAGCGACTGGCGGATTGCCTGAAGCGGGTGAATGTTTCCCCCCTGGGAGGAGCGGCACTGGCGGGAACGTCACTGCCGATCGACCGACACTATTCGGCAGAGTTGCTTGAATTCACCGATGTCGCCCGTAACAGTCTGGATATTTCGAGTGACCGGGATTACCTGGCGGAGTTCTGTTTCTGCATGGCGCTGGTGGCCACTCACTTGAGTAACTGGGCCGAGGAATGGATCGCCTGGTTTTCGACCGAGTTCGGATTTCTCAAACTACCCGATGCGTTTACCACCGGCTCGTCGATCATGCCGCAAAAACGGAATCCGGATGTGCTGGAGTTGATTCGTGGCAAGTCGGCTCGACCGATTGCTGACGTGCAGCAGATTCTGGTGCTGCTCAAAGGGCTGCCGATGGCGTATAACCGCGATATGCAGGAAGACAAGCTGGCGCTGTTTGACTCTTACGATACAGTGGCGGCCTGCCTGGAACTGGCGGCGGCGATGGTCGAAGGGGCCGAGCTGCAGCAGGAAACGATTGCCGCCAAACTGGAAGACGGTTTCCTCGATGCAACCGCGTTGATGGAGTACCTGATCAAGAAAGGGACTCCGATGCGAACCGGTCATGGTATCGTCGGAAAACTTGTGGCGCTGTGCGAATCACGTTCGTGCCGACTGGTTGATCTTTCGCTGGAAGAGTTACAGGAAGCCTGCCCGCAAATTGAAGATGATATTTATCAGGTGCTGGGCGCACGCAACGCGATGGCCGCTTTGTGCAGCTTCGGTTCCGGGGGCGAGGCACCGGTGCAAGAGCAGTGGCAATACTGGAAAGAAAAGCTCGGACTGTAAAGCGAGTTCAAGCAGTCCTGTTCTGCCATTTCTCATCTGCAGAAAGCTGACGATAGAACGTTCATGAGAAACATCAAACTAACGCTGGCCTATGATGGATCGGAGTATGCCGGTTGGCAGGTGCAGCCGAATGGTCTCTCGGTGCAGGCATGTGTGGAATCTGCTATCGAGAAGCTGACGCAGCAGAAAACGGGCGTGCTGGTGGCGGGACGCACGGATGCTGGCGTACATGCGCTGGGGCAGGTGGCGAATTTTCAAACGACGTCGTCGATTCCCTGTAAGAATATTCAATCAGGATTGCAGCGTTTTTTACCGGACAGCATTTGTGTGCGACAGGCTGAAGAAGTTGATGCTGCATTTCACGCGACGTATTCGGCCGTCCGCAAGCGGTATCGCTATGTGATTCATAATACAAGCGTCGGTTATCCGTTTCTAAAACGGTATGTTTGTGAGTTCGGCCGACCTCTGGATGCGGAGCAAATGCATGCAGCCGGTCAGTTTTTGCTGGGTAAGCATGATTTTCGCTGTTTCGAATCGCACTTTCCGAATAAAGCGACCAGTGTACGGACCATTCAGGAGTTAACGGTGCAGCGCACGTCGGTCTGGCCGGTCTGGGGGGCAGAAACGCTTCAACAAACGAACGACAGCGAATCTTTGTCTGCGGAATTTCTCACCGTCGATATCGTGGCGGATGGGTTTTTATACAATATGGTACGTGCGATTGCCGGGACGTTGCTTGAAGTGGGTGTGGGACGCTGGACGCCTGGGAAGGTACAGAAGATTCTAGTTTCCATGGACCGTTCACAGGCGGGAGCGACGGCGCCTGCCTGCGGGCTGTATCTGGTTCGAGTTGACTATGAGGGCTGATTTTCTCACATTAGATTAATCCATTCGATACTGATTTACGTTTCCAGACTGTCAGGTTACCGTTAGAACTATTGATCGACACTCAAACCGGAAAGCGAACGATGAGTCAACAGCCCCCTCCTTTGCCTCCTCATGATGCAGATGAGCCGATTTTTCTCGAAGAAACTTCGTTTGAGGAAGGGGGAGAACGGATTGATGATGAGAAGGGGCGTATTTTTCCCTGTGAAGGCTGTGGTGCGGACCTGGTTTTTCACATTAAAACACAAAGTCTGAAATGTTCCCATTGTGGTTTTGAGAAAGCAATCGGCTTTTCGGAAGACGAGTCGGTCGATGAGCAGGATTTTTACGGGATGTTGGCGCATCTGCAGGAACTGCGAGAGCAGCAGTCTGATGAGGAGGGACAAAATCAGCAGGAAGTCCAGTGTGAAAGTTGCGGCGCCACACTGATGTTTGTCGATACGGTGACGAGTTCTGAGTGCCCTTATTGTGCTTCGCCGATTCAATTGGAAAAAGCGCATACGTCTGACAAACGCGTTCCCGTGGATGCGGTGTTGCCGTTTCAGATCGAGCAGGAAGTGGCGCGGCAGAATTTGCGCAGCTGGGTGAAGTCGCTCTGGTTTGCTCCTAATGAGTTTGTAGAAAAAGGGGCCGAGGGAACCTTTCACGGCGTCTATCTGCCTTATTTCACTTTTGACAGTATGACCAGCACGCATTATCGCGGTCAGCGCGGTGAGCATTATTATGTGACGGTGGGCACAGGGAAGAATCGACGTCAGGTACGTCGGACGCGCTGGTATCCCGCATCAGGAGCGTTTCAGCGTTTTTTTGATGACGTCGTGATCCTGGCTTCGCGTGGACTGAAGCGACAATTGATCCGGGAACTGGAACCGTTTCCCATGCATCTGCTTGTGCCGTTTCGTCATGCATTATTGGCAGGATTTACTGCCCGGACTTATGACGTGGAACTGGAAGACGGTTTCCTCTTAGGGAAAGAACGGATTGACGCGGCCCTGTACTCGGATGTCTGCAGACGGATTGGCGGGGATACACAGCGGGTTGATTCGATTCAGAGCCAGTACGATGCGATCACTTATAAGCATCTGTTGCTGCCTTTGTGGCTGATGACTTACAAATATAAGGATAAGCTGTACCAGGTGGCCGTGAATGCGGCGACGGGAGAAGTCCACGGAGAGCGTCCATACAGTTGGGTGAAAATCCTGTTTGCGTCACTGGCGGCGGCGGTGGTGGTGATCGGGGGACTTGCCCTTTCGAACCGCTAATATCGAGTAGTCTGGCTCCCAATCGATCAAAAATACAGCGAGGCTGGCTATCTTAACACCTTTTCCTCCACAATTTGGATGAGTCTGTAGAAATTGGAAACTGTTGCCTCTGAACGGTTGCTGATCAGCGAGCCGGGAGGTAAAAAAACACACATAACATTCAATATTCAGCCTTGAAATAGGTTCACTGAGCAACATTCATTGTTAAGGAGTGATTAAGAGATGACTCATCCGATTCGAGTTGCGGTAACAGGGGCAGCAGGCCAGATTGGCTATGCCATGTTATTCCGCCTGGCATCCGGGGAAATTTTTGGCCCTGATCAGCCTGTCATTCTTCATCTCGTAGAAGTTCCCCCTGTGCTGTCAGCACTGGACGGAGTGGAAATGGAACTGGAAGACTGTGCGTTTCCAACTTTAGCAGGAGTTGTGAAAGCCGACAGCGATCATCTGGAAGATGCTTTTGCGGATTGTAACTTCGTCATTTGTGTCGGAAGTGTTCCTCGTAAAGCAGGTATGGAGCGGGGCGATTTGATCCGCATCAACGGACCGATTTTCACGAATACCGGGAAAGCAATTGAAGCGGCGGCTGCGGATGATGTGCGGGTTCTGGTCGTTGGAAATCCCTGTAATACGAACTGCCTGATCGCCATGGCTAACGCTCCCAAAGTGCCCCGTGATCGCTGGTACGCGATGACACGTCTGGATGAGAATCGGGCCGTATCACAGATTGCGAAAAAGGCCGGCCAGCCTGTTTCTGCTGTAAAAAATATGAACATCTGGGGTAACCACTCAGCCACTCAGTTTCCTGATTTTTATCACGCAACGATTCATGGAAGTCCCGTTCCTGAAATCATTGAAGATCACGACTGGTTGCGTGGTGAATTCATCGAAACTGTTCAGAAACGTGGTGCGGCTGTGATTGCGGCTCGTGGTGCTTCGAGTGCGGCTTCTGCTGCGAATGCGGCGCTGGACACGATCAAAAGCATCATCACGCCGACTCCACTTGGAGCGAGCTTCAGTGCTGCTGTCTGCAGTGATGGCAGCTATGGTGTTGATGAAGGTCTGATCTGCGGGTTCCCTCTGACCAGCGATGGTACCACTTGGAAACTCGTCGAAGGCATTGAGCACGATGACTTCGCTCAGGAGAAGTTCAAAGCAACATTACAGGAATTGCGTGACGAACGCGACGTTGTTCGCGATCTGCTGCCCGGTTAATTCGGCGACAGATGTTAAAGTCTTAGTGAAAGAGTCACGCTCCCCTCGACGTGGCTCTTTCTATTTTTACAAACCTCTTCTGAAATTATTTCGAGTCGCTCATGCAGTCTGAAGAATTACGATCCATCGATAACGAACATGTCTGGCATCCCTTTACTCAGATGCGGGCGCACCGGGAGGAAGGTGTGCCGATCATCGAGTCGGGTGAGGGCTTCTTTCTGACCGACGTGGATGGCAAGACATATCTGGATGGGGTCTCTTCGCTGTGGTGCAATGTGCACGGTCATCGTGTGCCGGCGATCGATAAGGCGATTCGAGAGCAGTTAGACAAGGTTGCGCATTCGACTCTGCTGGGTTTGGGGAGTGTCCCTTCGATCGAACTGGCGGGAGAATTGGCCAAACGGGCTCCAGCCGGGTTGACGAAAGTTTTCTATTCCGACAGTGGTTCGACGGCGGTTGAGATCGCGCTGAAGATGGCGTTTCAATACCATGCACAAAAAGAGACACCTGATGCGCAGCCACGCACATTGTTTGCCTGCATGCAGCACGCGTATCATGGCGACACGATCGGATCGGTTAGTGTCGGAGGGATTTCGATCTTTCATCAGATCTTCGGGCAACTGTTATTTGAGTCGGTGCAGATTCCCTGTCCGAGTGCCTATCACCGTCCGGATGGGTATACGGAAGCTGGATATATCGAGTTTTGTGAACAGGAGCTCGAACGACTGATTGTTGAGAACCACGAGCGTCTGGCAGCGTTTGTAATTGAGCCATTGGTTCAAGGAGCAGCCGGAATGTTGATGCATCCCCCCGGTTACCTCAAACGCGTGCGTGAATTGACGGCCCATTACGGAATCCCCCTGATTGCCGATGAAGTCGCCGTTGGTCTGGGACGGACCGGAACCATGTTTGCCTGTGAGCAGGAAGGGGTGACGCCTGATTTTCTCTGCCTGGCAAAAGGCATTACCGGCGGCTATCTGCCTCTAGCGGCAACACTGACCACCGACGAGATCTTCTCTGCGTTCGATGCGGAGCCCGATGAATATAAAGCATTTTACCACGGGCACACTTATACCGGGAATTCGCTGGCTTGTGCTGCCGCGCTGGCGACGCTGGAACTGTTTGATTCAGAGCAGACGTTAGACAACGTCAAGCAGGTCGAAGAGGTTTTAAGTCAGCGGTTAGCCGCGCTCAAGGATCATCCGCATGTGGGTGAAGTCCGTCATAAGGGAGCAATGGTGGGGATCGAACTGGTTGCCGATTGTGAGACCAAAGCCACATTTCCGGCGGCTCAGCGTATGGGACATCAAGTCACGCTGGCAGCCCGCAAGCAGGGAGTGATTATTCGTCCGCTGGGGGATGTGGTCATTTTAATGCCGGCTCCGGGAATGCCTGCCGACTTGATTCATCAACTCTGTGATGTGGTGTTTGCCGCCATTGAAGAAGCGGTGCGGCTGCAGGTCGCTTAACCGCGATCAGGGTTTCTGCTGATCTGTTTGGTCAGAGGCAGGTGGACTCTTTTGCCCCAGTTGTTTGAGGACATCATTGATATCGACGGTTTCGATATCCTTCAGGCTCTCCATAGACATATCGGGGCGTTCCATTAACCGGGCTGTTTTACTGCGGGAAAACTGTTGATCGTTGATGGTGAATCGCCAGATCATAAATGCCAGCGCAACACCAATTACCAGGAACAGGCTGACCACGTATTTGGCGGCCCCCGATGAAGACGCGGTTTCGGCTGCTGCGGGGGGAAACCAGCGGATTTGTCCGGCGATCATGAGCGGGGCTGTCTGAAGTTTTCCGGCAGCGGAAGGATAGCCGTACTTTTTGAAGTAATAGCCGGTAATCTGAACGGAGGGCATGTTCTTCAGGTTCGTGCCTTGCGGAATACCTTGCGGTAATCTGGTACACAGCACGCGCCAGGGATGCGTTCCCGAGTCTTTTGAAAAGAACCAACCTTCATACAGATGCTCAATGCCATACGAATTCTCATTCACTTTGAGCGGGGTCAGCCGTTTAAGGCGTCCTTTGACTGTGATGAGTTGTCCGCGATATTTCGGCGATTCGGTCATGATGACCACAAAGGGGGGCGCTGGGTCAGCCGACTGTTCCAGAATATTCTGGGGGATGGCGGCTACTTTGGCGAGCAGATAATAAAGTGCACCTGATTCGTGGTCGCGGATACCCAGTGTGCTGTCTGTGATGGGATTCAGTAGTCGTGGATCGACTCGTACGTCGTATTCCCCGTTTTTCAGTTGTGAATTCACAGCCTCAGGAGGCTTGATTTCCGGTGTGGGCTCCGTGCGGAACTCATCCGGTTTCAACTCTGTTTCCTGTTTGACGCTGAAGTCAATCTCCTTTTGGGAGACATCGGTTTGCTGGGCTGCGGGTTCATCTTTGGGGCGACCGGTGAGCCAGTACCAGCTACTGGGTTTTGACGCATAATGCATGGCGATAAAAATGACGCCGATCGCTGCGACCAGGCGGAACAGCCGAATCTGGTCGCGGCGGCTGAAATAAGAGGGCGTTGTCGATTGTTTATGAAATCGCATTCACCAACGCCCCTTTGTTCTCGAACCTGCAATTAAAATGTGACGAAGTTCAGTCACTGCGATCATGCGAACGCAGTGACTGTTCTCTATCGTATTATTTTCGCTTGGGTTTGTACATATGAGTGGCCTGACCATGAAAGCTTTCCGCTGCTTCCATCAGGGTTTCTGAAAGCGTTGGATGTGCATGAATACTTTCCGCCACATCTCCGGCGACTGCCGCCATTTCCACAGCAATGACACCCTCGGCGATGAGTTCGCCTGCACCAGGTCCAACGATGCCGACTCCCAGGACGCGTCCTGTTTTCTTGTCGAAGATCATTTTGGTGAGCCCTTCCGTGCGCGCCAATGTTTGTGCACGACCAGAGGCAGCCCAGGGGAATCGCGTGATTTCGACTTCGAGTCCCTGATCTTTGGCTTCTTTTTCTGTCACGCCACACCAGGCCAATTCGGGATCGGTGAATACGACGGCGGGAATGGCGATGTTATCGAATTCAGCAGGCTCACCGGCGATGGTTTCGACGGCGACTTTTGCTTCCCGGGTTGCTTTGTGTGCCAGCATCGGTTCTCCGGCGATATCACCGATGGCATAAATGTGCGGCTCAGCGGTGCGCTGGTTGGAATCGTTTTTGATAAAGCCGCGTTCGTCGAGTTCGAGCTTGGTATTTTCCAGGCCGATCCCTTTGTTGTTGGGGCGGCGTCCAATGGAAATCAGCACGCGGTCGAAGGTCTGTTTGGGGTCGACTCCTTCGCCGCTCAGTTCGGCGATGACGCCGCTGGGGTCGGGTGTCAGCTTTTCGACTTTGGTCTTCAAGTGAATGGCGGCGAAGCTCTCGGTGAGCCGCTTTTGTAAAGGGCGAACCAGATCGCGGTCGGCACCGGGAAGCAGGCCGTCGGTCATTTCGACAACGGTGACTTCGGAACCGAGCGCCGCGTAGACACTACCCATTTCCAGACCGATGTAGCCGCCACCGACGACGAGCAGCTTCTTCGGAATGTCGGCCAGTTCGAGTGCGCCGGTCGAATCCATAATCCGCGGATCATCCAGATCAAATGCGGGGGGAACCGCGGGTGAGGAACCGGTGGCGACGATGGCGTATTTGAACCCGATGGTTTCGGTTGTGCCATCCTGTTTATTGACTTCGACAGTATGGGAATCTTTAAAGCGACCAAAGCCTTTGACGATTTCAACATTGCGGGCGCCTGCCAGTTGTCCGATGCCTCCGGTTAACTGGGTGACGACTTTGTTTTTGAACTCGCGTAACTGGTCGATATCAATTTTGGGTGGTTCAAAGGTGACACCCCATGCGGCGGATTCTCTGGTTTCGTTGATCAGTTTGGCAACGTGCAGCAAAGCCTTGGAGGGGATGCAGCCCCGGTTCAGGCAGACACCGCCTGGAGCGACGTCGTCGTTGACCATGATAACTTTGAAGCCTTTGTCGGCTGCATCAAAGGCGGCAGGGTAACCGCCGGGACCGCCACCGATGACAACAATATCCGTTTCTCTGGTTGCTGATCCAGACATAATATGCATTCACCTTCTGTTTGTGTTTTAAGCTTTAATACGATTCGAGTTTTAGTCTTTAGCAGTCAACCAGAAGATTGAATGGATCAGAGAGTAAACTGGAAAGGCGTACGATAAAGCGAGCCGCGTCCGCACCGTTAATCACCCGATGGTCGTAAGAGAGCGACAGTGGCAGCATCAGGCGGGGAACGGGACTGTCATTCACCAGTTGGAATTCATTCCGGGAACGGGACATCCCCAGGATGGCGACTTCCGGGTAGTTCACGATGGGTGTGAATGAGGTGCCCCCGAGTCCGCCGAGGTTGGTGATGGTAAAGGTGCCGCCCTGCATATCACTCATTTCCAGTTTACGGTCACGGGCTTTGATGGCCAGCGTGTTCATTTCCTGGGCAATGGTGATGATGTTTTTCTTATCGACATCTTTGACGACGGGGACGACCAGACCATTTTCCGTATCCACGGCGACACCGATGTTGATGAATTTTTTGAGTACGATTTCATCGGTTTGTGTGTCGAGGCTGGAGTTAAACACAGGGAACTCATGCAGGGCGATGGCAATGGCTTTCATTGCGAGTGCCGTCATGGTCACTTTGGGACCAGAGTAGTTGGGTTTGGAAATGAACAGTTTGCGTGCTGTTTCCAGGTCCGTAATGTCTGCCAGATCGTGCTGTGTGACGTGCGGCACAACCTGCCAGGACAAGCTGAGGTTATTGGCAGAAACCCGCGCGAGCTTTTTCATTTTCGTGCGTTCAACTTCGCCGAACTGACTGAAGTCAGGCAGAGGGGGAACGGCAATTCCACCGCCACCGCCAGAAGTGCCACCACCGGCGATCAGGTTTTTGACGAAGTTTTCGACATCTTCCTGAGTGATCCGGCCGCCAGGGCCTGAGCCACCAACCTGATGCAGGTCGACTCCCAGTTTACGGGCCAGTTTTCGCGTGGCCGGTCCAGCCGGAGCAGGTGCTTTATCGGAAGTACCTGCGGCAGGAGCCGCGGCCGGTTTGGCTGCCGGAGCAACAGCAGGTGCGGTTTCCGGTTTAGGTTCCGGAGTTGCTGCTGTTTCTGTTTCGGGTGCTTTGGTTTCTTCCGCTGCCGGTTCTTCTGTTGGCTTGGTTTCAGGTGCGGCTGCTGCAGGGGCACCATTCGATTGTTCAATTGAAAGCAAAACTGCGCCAATGGGAACGGAGTCGCCTTCAGAAACATTCAGGGCGGCGATGGTTCCACTATAGGGAGATTCGAGCTGGACAACCGCTTTGTCCGTTTCGATGTCCATCAGGACCTGACCCTCTTCCACGGTATCACCTACCGCGACAGAGATTTGCCCGACATCCGCCGTTTCGACACCTTCACTTACTTCGGGAAGTTTAAATTCAGTAGCCATAGTTTTGTCGTTCTATCCGTTAATATTGCTTTTGATTTTCTTTACTACTGCCTGTTATGCGAGCCGGGGATTGACTTTGTCCGGATCAATTCCAAGTTCTTTAATGATGGCGGGCAGCTTTGTTTTGTCGAACTGACCTTCTTCAGCCAGAGAGACCAGGGTTGCGACGACAACATTTTCCGCGTCGATTTCGAAGTGACGTCGCAGTGATTCGCGCGTCTCACTACGGCCGAACCCATCGGTTCCGAGTACACAGTAGTTTCCGGGAATTCCTTCGCGGACCTGATCGGCAACCAGTTTGATGTTATCGCTGGAAGCGATGAAGGGCCCCTGAACGCCTTCGAAGGTCGTTTCGAGGAACGATTTCTGAGGCTCAGCATCAGGATGCAGACGGTTTTCGCGTTCGACATCTTTGATGTTTCGGGCCAGCTGGTTATAGCTGGTGACACTCCAGACGTCGCTGGCGATGCTGAATTTCTCTGCCAGCATCTCTTGAGCGCGGAGTACTTCTCGCAGGATGGGACCACTGCCAAACAGTTGCGGACGCAGGGAAACGGCCGGTTTTTCCACATCCTGTGATTGGAATTTATAGATCCCGTTGATAATGCCTTCGACGATATGATCGCCTTCCGGCATGGGAGCCATTTCGTAGTTTTCGTTGTAGACGGAGAGATAATAGAAGATCTCTTCGCCTTCCTGATACATGCGACGCATCCCTTCCTGAATGATCACTGCTAGTTCATAGGCGTAAGCAGGATCGTATGCCAGGAGCGTGGGGACGGTGGATGCCATCAGATGGCTGTGTCCGTCCTGATGCTGGAGTCCTTCGCCGTTGAGTGTGGTTCGACCCGAAGTCCCCCCGACCAGGAAGCCTTTGGTTCGTGAATCAGCGGCGGCCCAGACCAGATCACCGACGCGTTGGAAACCAAACATCGAGTAATAGACGTAGAACGGAATCATGTTCACGCCCTGGTTCGAGTAAGCGGTTCCGGCAGCGATGAAGGATGAAATGGCACCTGCTTCGTTGATGCCTTCTTCCAGAATCTGGCCGTCTTTGGCTTCGCGGTAATACATCAACTGGTCACGGTCAACCGGTTCATAGAGCTGCCCCTGGCTGGCGTAAATTCCGCATTGTTTGAACAGGCCTTCCATCCCGAAGGTGCGGGCTTCGTCGGGAATGATGGGCACGATGCGTTTGCCGATAACTTTATCGCGGAGAAGGTTACCCAGCAGAATTCCGAAGGCACCCGTGGTCGAACCTTTTTTGCCGGCCATGCTGTTCATGAATTTCTCAAGCGATTCCAGCGTGGGCGTTTCCAGACGTTCTTCGGTCGGCGTTCGTTTGGGGAGGTAGCCGCCGAGTTCTTCCCGCTTTTTCTGCAAGTACTGCATTTCGGGACTGTTTTCTTCAGGCTTGTAAAACGGCGTGTCTTTGACATCTTCATCGCGAATGGGAATGCCGAAGCGAGAGCGGAAATCTCGTAGCTCTTCTTCGTTGGCTTTTTTCACGTTGTGGGCGACGTTGCGACCTTCGCCAGCTTCACCGAGACCATAACCTTTGATTGTTTTGGCCAGAATGACCGTCGGTGATCCTGTGTGATTCACAGCGGAATTAAAGGCGGCGTAGACTTTTTCCGGATCATGACCGCCGCGTCCCATGCGTTTGATCTGATCATCAGAAAGGTGTTCTGCCATTTTTGCCAGTTCCGGGTTGTCGCCGAAGAAGTGTTCCCGGATGTAAGAACCGGGTTCTACAACATATTTCTGATACTGACCATCGACGATTTCACCCATGCGTTTCACAAGGACGCCATTATCATCCTCGGCCAGCAGGTGATCCCAGTCGCTGCCCCAGATGACTTTCAAGCAGTTCCAGCCTGCGCCACGGAATGCGGCTTCGAGTTCCTGAATGATCTTGCCGTTACCCCGCACAGGGCCATCAAGACGCTGCAGGTTACAGTTAATCACGAAAATCAGATTGTCCAGATGCTCGCGTGAGGCAAGCGTGATGGCGCCCAGTGTTTCCGGTTCGTCTGTTTCACCATCGCCGACAAAACACCAGACTTTGGATTTGGAAGTATCCATGATGCCGCGGTTATGCAGGTATCGCAGGAAGCGGGCATGGTAAATGGACATAATCGGGCCAAGTCCCATGGAGACCGTGGGAAACTGCCAGAAATCAGGCATCAACCAGGGGTGAGGGTAAGAGGAGAGTCCGCCGCCTCGTGGCAGTTCCTGGCGAAAGCGTTCCAGATTTTCTTCTGTCAATCGACCTTCAACAAACGCACGGGCATAAACGCCGGGAGAAGCATGCCCCTGAAAATAAACGACATCACCTGAGTGATCTTCTGTGCGAGAATGGAAGAAGTGGTTAAAGCCGACTTCCCAGAGTGTCGCCGCAGATGCATACGTTGAAATGTGTCCGCCGATCCCATCGTGATCTTTATTCGCACGCACAACCATCGCCATGGCATTCCAGCGGATAATACTTTTAATCCGTCGTTCAATTTCCCGGTTACCAGGAAACGGTGCTTGCTGATCGAGGGGAATTGTATTGGTGTAAGGCGTATTCGCAGTGAAAGGCATCGTCACTCCCTGACGGTATGCGCGTTCCTGCAAAATTGCTAACACGTTTTTTACTCTTTCCTTACCATACCGGATGATCAAATCGTCCAGTGATTCAAACCATTCTTCAAGTTCTGCTGGATCGACTCCAGGCACAGCACCTGTAACTGTTTGTTCTGCCATGAGATAAGGTTCTTTCAACCTGCTAAGTATGTTCAATGAGCGTAACTTCTCTTAGACAACTCTCCAGAGTCGGCCCGGAAGAAATCACACAGATGAGTGATAAAACTATTCTAGGAATGCATCGTCGTTAAGGGAACTATACTGACTCTTTTTGAGGTGATCCCACATCTGATTCAGAGTGACGCACACCGAAACAGACCTCGATTACGAGAATGCTAACGGATTTCGGTCTATTTTGCGAGTGATAGCATCAGGTCTAAACTCTTTAATAGACTTAGCAAACGTTGGAAAGGAAGGATCAGAGTTTTGGGATGGGAGATATAGTGGAAAAATGTACTTCTGATATTGGTTTTGAAGTGACCGGGAGGACGTCTCCCCTGGGATCATAATCGGCTTTTTTACCATGAATCCGTGAGTAGATTCCAATTCGCCCCCAATTCGGCATTTACTCTAAACATCCTCTGTTTTCAGCGGTAATTATATGACTTGGAAATCATCCTATCTTTGCTACGACAGTTTAACTTCTCTTCAGAGTGTCTATTATATATTTCTTGCTGAATTTAAACAATAAAGCCTGTTAAAATTGTTTTATACGATACGATCGCATACGATACGCGGGAGAGTATCTGTCTTTCAGATTCCTTTTCCTGATAAGAACAATCTCTGAGAGTTGAAATGTATGTATAGTGCTATCGCAGGTAATCCATCGGAGTCAGGTTCTTTTTCTGAACTGGGAGCACGTGCGCTGACTGCCAATCAAGCGAAGCCCTGTCAGTGTGAGTTGCTGTCGGCTAAAAAAGCAGCCCGGATGAAAAAGTATTGTGTCACACGGGAATTACAGAAGCGCGCTGAGAAGATCTGCTCCGCCGAAATCGAATATGTCTTCAGCGATCATTTCGATCAGGATGACGCTGGCGAGCAGATTCTGCAGCCATTACATCAGCTCTGTTCTGAGTTAAATCCGGAGGTTGATGACGAAACAGAGGGATTTCCAGCGCAATATGCGCCCCTGTATTCCGTGCCTCTGCTGGAAAAAGAGCAGGAAGTAATTTTATTCAAGGGCATGAATTATCTGAAATACCGGGCGTCTGTGCTGAGAGACCAGATCGATCTCAAGTCTCCCTGTGTAGGGCTATTGGATCGAATCGAACAGAAGCTGAAGGATGCGCATCGATTGCGGGATTACATCATTCAAGCCAATTTACGGTTGGTGGTTTCTATTGCAAAAGGTCTGACCGATCGAGCGAATACGTTTGAGGATATCGTAAGCGATGGTCAAATGCCGTTGATTCGGGCGGTCGAAATTTTTGACATCGACCGTGGCAACCGCTTTAGTACTTATGGGACATGGGCGATTCGCAACTTTCTGTTTCGTGCGACAAAAAAAGGTCGGAAATACCGGAAATCATTTGTGAGCGGTGTTGAGTCGGCGGCGATGGGGTTAAGTGATTTTCGTTCGACGCCCCGTTCACATGAATCGTATCACCATTCGATTCGATATGTACTGAAACAGGTCTTGCACACCCTGGATGAACGCGAGCAGCTGATTTTGAAGCGGCGTTTTGGATTGTATCACTCCGATGCACCGGAAAAGTTTCGTGAGATTGCGGATGACCTGGGCATCAGTACCGAACGCGTCAGGCAGTTGACAATTCGATCACTGCAGCGGATGCGCGATGTGATTGAAGAGCAAAATCTGGAATTACCGGAAATTCCTGAAATCATTTGAGATCCCTGAAAAGAATCCGTTCTTCCTAATTGGTATCGTCTTCTGGCTGTGGTATAACAAAATCTGGCTTTGAAGCCTTTTTTGTTCGTTTTTGCGTTTTTCCATAGTTGAAATATCATGAGTCCCCGTACACCGTCTCCCTCTGATTCCGACGCGGATCAACCCACGAACGATGTGGATCAAGCTACAAACGATGCGGAATTAATCCGTCTGCAGAAATTTCTTGCTGCGACCGGCCTGGGCTCCCGCCGTCATTGTGAAGAGTACATTGAAACAGGTCGGGTGACCGTCGATGGCGATCCCGTGACCGAATTAGGAGCGAAGGTCGATCCGGAGACACAGGTGATTTGTGTGGATGGCGAGCGGGTGCGTCTTCAGCCACGCCGCTACTATCTGTTGAATAAACCGACGGGATTTCTCTGCACAAACAATGATCCGGCGGGTCGCAGAAGAGTCGTTGATCTGTTTCCCAATGATGGCCAGCGGCTGTTTACTGTTGGGCGGTTGGATGAAAACAGTGAAGGCTTAATTCTGGTCACGAATGACGGTGCACTGGCAGAGAGACTGGCGCATCCCCGTTATAAGGTGGCGCGAACTTATCAGGTGCAGGTCGCAGGCAATCCGGCACGCGAAAAACTGGACGAGTTACGCAAAGGGGTCCGTTTTAAAGAAGGCGTCTTTCGTGTTTCCGGGTTGAAATATCTGAAAAAGCAGGGGAAGAGCTCATTTCTGGAACTGACGCTGCACGAAGGTCAGAACCGGGAAATTCGCCGGATGATGGCACGCATTGGTCATAAAGTGATTCAACTGATGCGCGTGCGATTTGGGCCACTCAATCTTGGCAAACTTAAAACGGGTGAATACCGGCGTTTGACGGACTGGGAATTGAAAAAATTGCGGGAGATGCTGAATGAAAAACATTCCCCCACGATTCGTCATCGCAAAGGTCGAAAAAATGTATCGCACGGGAAATCTCGAAGTTCCCGCGGTCAGGCTGGCAAAAAAACATCAGACAGAAAACCCGCTGACGGCAAGCCCGTCGGTCGGAAACCCTACGATAAAAAGCCTGCAGGAGCCGGCAAAAAACAGGGACCCGCTTCATCAGGTCAGAAGACAACAGGACGTCGAATTATTGGTGACGTTCAAGGGCAACGAACGCGACAAGGAAAGCGGAAATGACAACAGCCTCGGAATTCAGTGATTGTGCTACGCCACAATATCTCTCTGCGACCGTGGTCGAACAGGAACAAATGGCACGCGACACGTATCGCTTGCGTCTGGAATGTCCCCCGATCTCAGATGTCATTCTGCCCGGACAGTTCTTTATGGTGCGGGAGCCCGGAGTGAATGACCCGTTGCTCGGACGTCCATTTGCACTCTACGATACCTACCTCGATGATTCGGGAACGCCCGTCGGTTTCGACTTTGGTTATGTGGTTGTCGGCAAATTAACCTCACGAATGACGCACTGGCAGCCGGGAGATCAGGTCGAAGTCTGGGGCCCGCTGGGTAACGGGTTTCCGCAGCCGGGAAGTGGTTCACTGGTCATGGTGGCAGGCGGCATCGGTCAAACTCCCTTTCTGGCGACCGCACGCGAAGCATTGCAGCAACGAAAGTATGGTCAGCCGCGTCGGACTCTGGACACATTCCCGGATCAAGTCAGTTTGCTCTACGGCGCGCGATCAAAAGAATATCTGGCAGGGCTGGATGATTTTCGTCTGGATGGACTGGACATCGACGTGGCGACGGATGATGGCTCTTTCGGTCACCATGGTTATGTGACCGATTTGCTGCAGCAACGCATTGATAGTTCCTCGCCGCCTGCGACGATTTTCTGCTGTGGTCCGGAACCGATGATGGAAGCAGTCAGCAAGTTGGCACTGAAAGCAAAGATTCCCTGCTGGTTGTCGCTGGAAACGCCGATGGCGTGCGGCTTTGGTGCCTGTTTCAGTTGTGTGGCCAAAGTGCGGATCAGCGATGAGGAATGGGATTACCGTCGGACTTGTGTGGAAGGTCCCGTGTTCAACGCGGAAACGCTGGTATTTTAGAACGGCTGATTCACTTTGTTTGCCTGGAAGACAGGTTGTGAAATCGACCTCGTATTGACAGTTCTGATTGAGACCCTTTATAGTCCTGAGATTATACAGGTTCGGATATGAGCGTGAAGCATGACAAGATCAATCAGGCAGCGACTCCTGCTTTCGCAGAAAATGCAGAAAGACAGATGAAGTCCCGAGACACTGCCGATCTGGATCTCGCTGACAGCGATGCACACGAAACTCATTTGCGTTCATCGCAAAGGCCATTAATTCCCCCGCGTCTGAAAGTACTGTTTGTCAGCGCGCAGAGACCCGTCTGGGTCAGCCTGGCTTTGCGACTGGATGCCATCGGTTGTTCGGAGCCTCGATTAGAGTGGGTGTCGACTTCGGAAGAAGCATTGACCCTCCTGCGAAATGACAGCTTCGACTGTATGTTGCTGCATCTGAACGGAGAGACCAAAGCGAGTCGACTGGAATTGCTAAACGCGATTCGGATGAGTGGCTGTCAGGAACCAGTTGTGCTGATGCTGGCTTCACCCGACGATCAGATTGTACTGGCGGCTTGTGAAAATCAGGCCGAAGTTTTAGTCTCGCCGGCGCTGTGGGAGTCCCCGGCGCTACTGGGCGTGATGCAGCGGGCAATGCTGGCTCATGAGTTGAACGAAGAAAATCACCGGTTACAGGTCGACAATCATCGACGCCTGGTTCGGGAACGGGATGAAGCAGAACGGTTGTTGAATCAGCAACGTTCGATGGTGGAAGAATTGCAGACGCTCACTTATCCGAGCGAAGTGGATGAGTCTGAATCTGACTTGCTGTCAGGGGAGAGTCAGCATCCCATGGATTCCGAGGCGACATCGGTTGAATTTCCGATTCCGCAAGAGGTTCAGGATTACTATCACGAATTGCTGCGAACCTATGTGATTATGGGATCGGGGAGTCTCAAAGAAGAAATTCTGCAAATTGCGGAGTTGCTCTCTGCAGCCAATCTGCCCCCGCGCCACGTTCTGGAATTTCATCTCCAATGCGTTGAAGTCATTGTACGGGGGTTGGGGAATCGCAGTTCGCGACATGTGATGTCTCGCGCTGACTTACTGGCGTTGGAGATGATGGTTCACCTGGGAGAGTGTTATCAGAAAAAATCTGATTAACTTAAGTACTCTTACTATAGCAGTTTACGGTGGGGAAGACTTATTTGCCTGACACGGAGAAAAGGTACTATAATTCGTTGCTCCTGTGCCGTATAATGGGGCCAAAATGCTGTGCTTTACGATCAGTTGTTATGAGGGTTTTAAACAACGGCTATGATTCTACTTGTGAGTGATCTTCGATGACCGCAAGCGGGTCAAAAATGGTCGATGTTGAGTGAGCAAATTTCTCGCAGAATCTGATCAGAGAGTTGCCTAACTAAAAATCGATCATGGCTGGGAACTTTGAGGATGAGTTCAAAACAAGAGGCCCCTTCATCAGCGGACCACAAAACAAGGTCTGCTTTGCATCCGCGAGAGATTATCAAGGAAGCCGGCAAATTCTGTCCGCATGCCGGCGTGGTTTCGCGTGGTTCCGGCATGTTTCAAGAACAGGGACGAGTACTTCTGCACAGCCGTCTGCGCATGGCGTCTCTGTTCCTGGCTCTGGCATCGCTGGCATTTTTACTACGCGGGTTGTGGTTGGATGAATTTAACACTCCCCACGGCGAGAAGACGCTGGTTCTCGATTCTCTTTTGACAGGAATTCTGTTTGCTGTTACCGGTTGGCTCTGGTTGCGATCCTGCCTGTGTATCGTCCGTTTACGGATCTGCGAAGCGATTACTTTTGGCGCACCAGCGGCGTTCTTTATCTGGTGGCATTTCGGTGAAATATGTGCCTGTGATCCCGTGTTGCTGGGGAAAGTTGCATTTGCCTTTCCGCTCCGAACCGTGTTTCCCTGGGTGATTTTGATTTACACGTACGGATTCTTTATCCCGAATTCCTTACGGGGTGTCATTTCTGTTGTGAGTCTGATGGTCATCAGCCCGATTGCCGGGGCCGTGATGACGGGGATGCAGGTACCACAGGTTTCTGAGGTGCTTTATACGGGCGGCTTATCGGAAATGATCATCTTGCTGCTGATTGCCGGTAGTACAGCCATTTATGGATCGTATCGTGTGGGGAGCCTCCGGCGTGAAGCATTCGATGCCAAAAGCATCGGCATGTATACGCTGCGCAAACAGGTGGGTAGTGGCGGTATGGGCGAAGTCTATCTGGCTGAGCATCGTCTGCTGAAGCGACCTTGTGCGATTAAACTGATACGCCGTGATAAGGTCGATGACAGCAATGTGCTGCTGCGGTTTGAGAGTGAAGTTCAGGCCACCGCTGGTTTAACCCATCCCAATACAATCGAAATCTACGATTACGGTCATACAGAAGAAGGAACGTTTTACTATGTGATGGAGTTCCTGCCGGGGCTCAACCTGCAGGAGATTGTCGAGCGTTTTGGGGCGTTGCCTCCGGAGCGGGTTGTGTATCTGCTGAAGCAGGTCTGCTCGGCACTGGCGGAAGCACACCACAAAGGGTTGATTCACCGTGATATCAAGCCGGGCAATATCTTCTCGGCGGAGCGGGGCGGTCTGTACGATGTTGCCAAGTTGCTCGATTTCGGTCTGGTGAAAGATAACAGCAGTCGATCGGAGAATCCTTCTCTGAATCTGACAATGGAAGGGGCCGTGGTCGGTTCGCCGCTCTATACCAGCCCGGAGGTTGTGACGGGCGATGAAAAGCCGGATACGCGTTCTGATATTTATTCGTTAGGGGCGAGCGTCTATTACCTGCTGACGGGAAAACCGGTCTTTGAAGGCGAAAATGCAATCAAGGTCATGTTCGCACATGCCAGTCAGCCGGTGGTTCCGCCGTCGTCAATCAATCCCCGGATTTCAGCCGAACTGGAAGCCATCATTTTGAAATGTCTGGAAAAGAAGCCGGAAGATCGTTTTCAATCAGCTGAAGAATTGAGTCGTGCTCTGAACCAGTTAGAGATCAAATCATGGACCCAGGAACAGGCTTCTGTCTGGTGGTCGGAGGCAGAACATCTGGTGCAGCATGATTCCGATCTTGAAGGCGTGTCGGACGACTATCTGAAAGCCACGACAATCCTGCCTGTGAATGCCTGACGGGCAGAGACGATCATTGCTTCGATTTACCGCTGTTGGTGTTGCCAGTTCAGGCGATCTCTGGTGAGTAAGCCGTGTCGGATAGCACATTCCACGCAAAACATGTCATGCCCGTTCGTGACATAGATTTCGCCATGCATTAACAGATGAAAGTGGTCCTGCCCCGGAAATTTGGAAAAGCAGTACTCCTTGGATGACGATGTTTTGACGGCGACGTTAATATTTTCTGCATCATTGATGGGAACATAGAGGCGCGCATCCTGATCGCTGGCAGAGTCATTCTGATTGCGATCAGGATCATGCGTCATGGAAGACCAATACTATTATTCTGCGACTTCGGGCACGGGGACTCCGAGTTCCTCAGCGAGTTTCGTCAATGCGTCCCAGTTTCCACCATCCAGTGAAATGCCGGTTTCTTTGCGAGATGCGGCTGTTTTCTTTTCGGGGTCGCCGGGAAGATAGACTTCCGTCACCCCCTCTTTTAATGGAACGTTTCTGACATATTTTTCCAGGTTGGTGATTTCATTCAGCAGATGATTCTGACCACCCAGGTGCTTGGGATCGATGACAATCACGAACACACAGTTCCCTTGTGGCGGTGGCGGATCGGGGAAGGCACATTGTCCCCCCGAGAGGGCACCGCAGAGCATTTCGACCATGAAAGAAAGACCGAAGCCTTTGTAAGCCTGATCGCCGCCCATGGGAAGAATGGTACCTGGAGGATCGCCGTACAGTTGGTTGGGGTCGGTAGTAGGGTTTCCATCGGGGTCGAGAATCAAGCCGGGGGGTACCTGTTCGCCGGCAATTTTTTTGATGCGAACTTTTCCTTCCGCGGTCGCAGAGGTTCCAAAGTCCAGAACAAACGGTCCCTGTTCACCGCCGGGCATTCCGATACAGATCGGGTTGGTTCCGAGGCGAGGCCGTTTTCCGCCGACGGGGGCGACGCGGGGTGCTGAACCATGTGTGTTGGCACAAATGATCGAAGCCATTCCCTGGGCAGCCGCCATTTCTGCGTATTCACCGAGTCGGCCGATGTGTGAGGCACGTTTCAGCGTTCCGCAGGCAACACCGACGTTACCGGCTTTTTCGATCAGGCGATTCATCAGATCGTGCATCACGGTCTGTCCAAATCCCCAGCAACCGTCGCCCGTAATCGCCGCCGGAGTTTCATTCAGGATTTGCAGAGTCTCACCCGCTTTGAGGATGCCCTCTTTCACACGTCCCAGATAGAAGGGGAGACGCATGACGCCGTGCGAATCGTGTCCCAGCAGGTTGGCATCGACGAGGCTATGGGAGACGATGCGGGCTTCTTCTTCGTTTGCGCCTCCGTTTAACAGGAGCGATTCAGTAAATTTTTGCAACGATTCAGCGGTGATGACAGGCACTTCAGGAAGTCCTCTATTCAGATGTTTTTGTTGAGCCAATTGTGAACAAAAGTAAATTTTACAGCGTTGTTAATGACTCATCATACAAACTATTTTATCTTCGGTAAATTTAGGGGATATCACGAATTTCCGTGTTGCACAGAAAAAACGTCTCCACTGCCTGATCGCTTGTGGCACACTCAGATCTCAAAGTGCAGAAACTGTTCGGATTAGTTAAAAGGTAAGTTACAAGAATGCTGTTCTCAGTCGCACCTGGTGTCTGTCTGCATGACTCTTCAACCCGGTTTCATCAGTCCAATTTTGGGGTTCTGTCCGAATTTCCCGAAATAGCTCTGGCGGGTATCGAATAAATCGGATCCATAATCTTCTCAAATTTTAACAAAGAGAAGGGCATCTCAACTCTTGTGAGAGATGCTTGAATGGTTGGACGATACTCGTGAGGTCAACCTGATGATTCGTGAAAGTCAGATGTGTTTCAGCACAGAAGGAATCACTGAAAAAACAGGTGAACGAAGATTCTTGCGAGAGGGATAGTGAATGAGCATCAGTGTAGAGAAAATCCAGTCACTCGACGAACTGCGTCTATATATTCACAAAACGCTTTGTGAAAAAGAAAACCTGCTTGAAGAGCAGTTTACAATGTCAGAAATGGCGCTGCAGAGACGCGGACGAAGCTGTGGACTGCAGTTTTCGATCAATGGTCCGCGAAGCGTTCGTCTGGGAGCAATCTGGGCCTCTGATTCCAACATGGTCTATTTTTATGATGCACGGGGCGAACGCTATGCCAAGGTGCATCTCCCCAATCGCGTGTTCGTTCCGGAAGACGAATCGGAAGAGGCGGCTTAGTTTTTTCGGTTGGCCCTCACTCTTCTTTGAGCGTTGTCAGTTGCTGCAGTCTTGCCTTGGCTCGTGCGCTTCCATACTTTTCTGCCACTCTGTAATGCAGGATGGCGATATTGGGAGTCGCGTGCTTTTGCTCTGCTTTCTGACCTAACTCGAAAAAGCGTTCTGCCTTGGTTTGCGCGAATTGCTCAGCCGAGTGTGGCGCGGTTTCTGCTGCAGTGCGTGAAGTGGAAAGACGCCTGGGAGTCGATACGCCTGCTTGTCGTGCAAGCAACTGCTGTTTCCAATGCTGGTCGCGACTCGGAATTCCACTATTGTGGCGCAGCGCGGCTGGAGCCGAGTTCAACAGCATGCGGTCCATGGCTTCAAAGTCATGTATGTAAACGCTGACACTGCTGGTCGAACTCTGGAAAGCATGACCATAGTTTGATCCCCGCCGAAAGGGGCCGGTCTGCCGGGAGCGGATGGCTCCGGAACTGAAACCGCCGATCAGTGCGCTGCCCCGATCGGGAACACTCAGCGTTGTGTCTGCTGAAAATTGTTGTACGATAGGTTGTTGGATTCTGAGTACCTGAGCCTGGGCTTGTTGACATTGAGCGGCAACTCCGATCAACAGCATGCTGAACCAGATGCGGCTGTGATTCATAGTCTGTCCTCCGGCCTCTGACAATCGTCGTACTTTCATATTTCCTTATCGTATGGCATGCGGCCCGGTCCGGCAACTGGTTTTTCGGAAATCATCCTTTTTACATCCATTGGATCAATGACTTCTGATTTGTTGATTGAAGAAAGGCTTTGTTGATGTTGAAGTTCCAATCGAAATGCTGTTTTGTCTGGTTGATACTGGGAATGCTTCTTTCAACGACGAATGCACTTTCTGCCTGGGGCGCAAACGCGGAATCAGAGCGGCCGAATGTCGTTCTGATTCTGACTGACGATCAGGGTTATGGCGATGTCGGCTTTCATGGAAATAAGAAAATCAAAACGCCGCACCTGGATCGTATGGCAAAAAACGGCATCGAATTGACCCGGTTCTACTGCAGTCCGGTGTGTGCCCCGACCCGCGCCAGTCTGATGACGGGCCGCTATTTTTATCGTACCGGCGTGATTCATACTTCGCGTGGAGGCGCGAAGATGCACGGAGAAGAAATCACGCTGGCAGAACTCTTAAAACAGGCAGGATATAAAACCGGCATTTTTGGGAAATGGCATCTGGGAGATAATTATCCGATGCGTCCAGAGGATCAGGGATTTGAAGAAACACTGGTTCATAAAAGCGGTGGCATCGGCCAAACGCCGGATCAGCCAAACAGTTATTTTGATTCCCGGCTGTGGAAGAATGGTAAACGGTTTCAAGCAGACGGTTATTGCACCGATGTGTTCTTCGACGCTGCGATCAAATTCATGGATCAGCAAAAACAGGCGCGGCAGCCATTCTTTGTTTATCTGCCAACCAATGCACCGCATACACCTCTGGAAGTCGATCGTTCATACTGGGGGCCGTATCAGAAAATGGGGCTGAATGAAACGACGGCGCGCGTTTATGGAATGGTAGAGAACCTGGATGAGAACGTGGGAAAACTGATGGCCTGGTTGAAACGAGAGAAGCTGTCAGACGATACGATCGTGATTTTTCTGGGAGATAATGGACCTCAGCAAAAACGGTTTACCGCTGGCTTACGGGGCAGGAAGTCCTGGACCTACGAAGGCGGAATTCGTGTTCCGTTTGTCGCGCAGTGGCCCGGTCATTTTCAAGGTGGCACGAAAAGTGATCAGATCGCCGCACACATTGACCTGCTGCCAACGCTGCTTTCACTGACAAAGACACCTCGGCCCGCTTCTCTGGCACTGGATGGGATCGATCTTTCTGAACTGCTATCGGGAAAGAAAGCCGAATTGCCTGAACGCAGTCTTTTTTTCCAGGTTCATCGAGGATTGACTCCCCAGCAGTATCAAAATTCGGCCGTTGTGACACAACGGTTTAAACTGGTGGGATACCCGGGGACGTTTGGTGATGAAAACCTGATGCAACAGGCAGAACCCATTTTGGAATTATACGATTTGTCTGTCGATCCGGGAGAAGCAAATAACCTGATTCAAAGCAAGCCGGAACAGGCGGCAGCGCTCCGCCAGAAATACGATGCCTGGTTTTCTGCAGTACAGAACACACGTCATTTTACTCCAGGTACCATTGTGATTGACAAAGAGAAGGAAGATCCCAGCGTGCTGTGCCGTTACCAGGACAGCACTTACTCTCACGGGGTCCCTCAAGGCTGGATGGTGAAGATTAATAACCCGGGATTATATCGTGTTCAGATCAACAGAAAAGCGATGCAGAACTCAGGGAAGCTGATTGTCGACTGGCAGGGGCAGAAGACGCATGAATATTTGAATGCGAATGAAAACACTGCCGAGTTTGAATTGCGTGCCGGCACGGGCATGCTGGATATCTGGTTTCAGACGGGGACAGATCGAGTTTATACTCGGAACAACAACACAGTGGGTGACGTGACACTGAAACAAATTAAATGAATGTGAGCCGGGGCATAAAAAAAAACGGTCTGGAAGAAACTCCAGACCGTTTGAATTTTTAAACGTAAAATGAAATTTTAGTAGAGCCAGTCGATACCGATACTCCAACTGCCAACACTCCAGGATTCACGTTTGACATCGATGGAGGGGAACAAGCCTCTGGTAGGCATGCCCTGCCAGCGAATACTGTCATAGGGTCTGGCCATTTCTCCGGCGACAATGTACGTGTAACCGAATTTGAATTTTGCTTCCTCAAGAAGTTTCATTCGTTTTAGTACTGGTACTTTGTCAAAGATTGCCATTTCCATGAAGATAGACTGTTCAAAGATTGGTGAGATGTGGGTGTGTGTCTGACGATCGGAAAAGGCGTTTGGATTCGGGTTGTCGGCTGTTGGATCGATTAACGCTTTAGGTCGTTCAGAAGTAGGGTCAGTAGGATCTTCGACGCGGGTGATCATCCCAACGTTGTCCCCTTCCAGTTCAATAGTTTCCTGATTGGCCATGATACCAACTTTGGTCTGACCCCAGATTTTAAATTTGTCACCACCGATGTCAAACTGAATCCCTAATTCAGGTCCAGCCAGATGGGTATCGACTTTGTTGTTGACATAAGTGGTTGTGGGAGTCACAGCCACGTCGGTAACAGCATCTGTAGGAGCAACGAAGAAGGCGGTGGAAGTACCTGTTCCTCCATCGTCATCTTCCACGACACCTGCGTTGTCAACAATACCGTCTTCGTTTTCATCTGTTCCGGTAGGGAGTGAAAACAGTTTCAAGTCCGGACGAATTCCGGCGATGTTATTCGCATCGCTATAGAGCAGGCCACTGTCAACACCAACGAATCCGAAACCTTCCCGAACCTGCATGTATCTGGCACCTGCCAGAGTACGAATTTTCAAGGCTTTCTTGTCAACAAATGGCGTCGACATCCAGGTGGCGTTCGTACCCCAGGCCTGGCTGACTACTTTCACTCTGAAATCCAGGTCGTAAGGAACGGTGACTCCATTCACTGTACCGTCATCAAGAGGGAGGCCGCCCAGGTTCATCAATTCGTTTTGCAGGATGGTATTGATTTCAGCCTGGGTCACACCAGGGATCGTAGTAAATACCCCATCACCATCCGGATCAATAAAGTTGGGAGGTGAGAGCAGGATGTCCATAATCGCCTGATTTGCTGGATTGGGTTTGTGAGTCGAATCCTCAATCGCCGACCATGACGAATTTGCCTGAGATATCCACCATCCCGAAAGTTCAAACCCGCTATCGTCATCGTTGGTCCAGCCCCAACGTAGACGAACACCAGGTGCATCCAAGCTGGGTATCTTGTTGTAGTGGACCGAGTCAAAGTAGTTTAAACCTTCGTTTTCGCTGAACTGATCAAAAAATTCCTCATCGACTGCTGCGATCAGTTCGTCTTCAACCATATTCAGGTAGGAAATGGACCCGCTATTTCCGATCAAGGCACCACCAGGATTCTGGTAGCGTGAAAAGAGTGCTTCCGTGCTGAAGAAGTATTTTTTACCAGCGTTGCTGGACTTGTATGACCACAAGCCGTTCTTGTCGACCCGATGTTGTTGAAACATCTTTTCGAAAGGAGAAATGCGAGGGAACGCACTCAGCGAAGACTGTGGCCCGGCGTTCATCGGAACTCCGGGCATACCGGGTGCACCATAACCACCGGTTGCCGCCTGAAAGAAATTCGGCGGAGGTGGGGGGGCTCCCATGGATGATTGTACGTTCTGAGTGAATCCCGACAGATTCGAGGAATTAAATGATACGGGCTGTATCATCCCCGACTGCGTCATCGGAGGGGGATATCCCTGCGCATGCACTGTGGAATATGCGTGTGAGATCAGAACGATGCTCAATACCGGTGCTAGCCAATTAAGAAGCCGCATCTATACGTCCTTACAAACAGCGGAAACTTTGATAACAATCCGCGCGATCTAATACGGAATTGCGCGGAGTCTGTTGCTGGTTATATCGGACATCGCTTCTGGTAAACTGTAGCGATTATTCGGAAGATGCCGAATTTTCCTGTTTCAATAGTTCTATCGATTGTATTGAGCGTGAAAGTACGTGTTCGGAAGTGTAGTCTCTGGTGGGTGTTTTCAGGAAGTTGACGAATGGGAACAGACAGGTATAAATGGCTAAGTCTTTTAATAGAAGTAAGATAGGATTATGCGACTGAGTTAATTCGCATTTTTCTTGACGGATTTCGAAATAGGAGGGTGCCAATTGGTCTTAGAACGAAGAAAGGAAACGCTTTATAGAACCGGTCCGATGCTCCAGGGGCAGAATTCTTCGTCTCCGATGCCCTGGAGTTCACTTTTGGTTTTTTTACCACTGGCAACATCGATGACCAGTTCGAAGATCTCCCGCCCCACTTCTTCTACAGAGGTCCCATTTAGAATGCGACCGGCGTCCAGGTCCATGTCATCTTCCATTCGTTCATACATTGGGGTGTTGGTCGAGATCTTGATGCTGGGAACAGGCTTACAACCGAAGCAGCTGCCACGGCCCGTGGTAAATGCGACCACATTCGCGCCGCCGGCAACCATCCCGGTAACCGAAGCGGGGTCATAACCCGGGGTATCCATAATCACAAAGCCCTTTTCTGTGACGGGTTCCGCGAAACGATAGACTTCACGCAGGGCTGTGCTGCCCCCTTTGGCAATCGCCCCCAGTGATTTTTCATAAATCGTGGTCAGGCCCCCTCTTTTATTGCCGGGAGAAGGATTGTTATCAATGACGACTCCAAACTTGCCTGTATACTCTTCCCACCATTTGATCCGTTCAATCAGTTTCTTGCCGACTTCAGGGGTGATGGCTCGGCGGGTGAGAAGATGTTCGCCTCCATAGATTTCCGAGGTTTCGCCCAGTATCGAAGTGGCACCATGAGCGACGAGCAGGTCACTGGCAATTCCCAAGGCTGGATTGGCGGTCACACCACTGTTGCCGTCACTGCCGCCGCACTCCGTTCCCAGAATCAGCTCCGAAACGGGAATGGGTTCGCGTTTGACGTCATTCACAATGGGCAAATAGTCTTGCAAAAGGGCGGTGACTTTTTTGACTGTTTTGGCTATCCCCCCTATGTCTTGAATATTGAGCACCAATGGTTCCAGAGGTTTGGGGGCCTTGAGGTTTTGTAACTGGACCAGCCCTTCGGAATCCGAGAGAAAAGAACCTTGCCCTGTTTCACATCCCAGCCCCAGAACAACATACGCGCCGATATTAGGATGCTTGGCAAAGCCGCCCAGAGTTCGCATTAGTTGATGATGGTCTTCGCCATCATACTGCATGGCACACCCCCCCTTGTGGACCAGGGGAATGATGCCGTCAATATTCGGATAGTCTTCCAGCGAGGTTTTCGCCAGTTCTCGGGCAATGTATTTGGACGCGGTTGCCGAGCAGTTGACCGTACTAATGATCGCCAGATAGTTTCGCGTGCCCGCTTTCCCGTTCGGACGGCGGTAACCCATGAAAGTCCGGCCTTCCACTGGTTCCGGGGGAGCAGGCACATCGCTGGAATAAGCGTAATCCAGGCTCAATTCCCCGGCTTCCAGGTTGTGACTGTGAATCCAGTCGCCTGGCTGCATGTCCGACGTCGCAAAACCGATCACCTGACCGAACTTACGGATTGGCTCTCCCTTGGCAATCTGCTGAATGGCGACTTTATGTCCTAAGTCGATATCTTCCCGAGCCGTCACGCTTTCGGTTTCCGAAAGGGGACATTCCTGGTTTTCCGCCACCGAATTACGGGCAATGGCAATATTATCTTCCGGGTGCAGTTTTAAGAGCGGCGAAGAGGCAACGGATGACATGAGGAAGGAACGTTCTATTAATAAAGGAAGAGGAAAGACATCGCGGGATGCAGCGGTGAATCAAAAACCTGTCAATATAAGGACCAACAGGTCACTATTATTTTAATATCTCGATTTCCTGTTCCAGAATCAAGGGATCGGATGCTCTGCGCCGGTTTTATCTGATCTGTTTAACGCAGATTTTGATACAGGAGCCGTTCTATAGCGAAGGAGTTTACTTCTTACGGTAGAAAGCCGGTCCTTTACTTCGATAGCCGGGTGGGGGGAGTCGATCCCAGGGGACGACGCCGACATGCTCTGCCCAGGCGTCCCAGAGTTCCTCGAGAGAAGCAACACGTTTGGGTTGCTGCTGAGCCAGGTTGTTCAATTCGCTGCGATCCTGACTCAGATCGTAGAGTTCCCAGTCCTGTTTGTGCTGTTTGACCAGTTTCCAGTTCCCCTGACGGACGGCTTTGTTGCCTTCATGTTCCCAGTAGAGCGTGCGATCTTCAGTTTTCTCCGGGTTCAGAAAGGTGGTACGCAGACTTTTGCCTTCAAAGGGACTAACCAGGCGGCTTTGTTTTACAGCCGGGTAGGTAGCTTGAGAAACATCGACGCAGGTTGCCATCAGGTCGATCACATGTCCCATTTGACTGGTCCAGCCGCCGGTCTGTTGAATTTGCGCAGGCCAGCGAACGATCAGCGGCGTGGAAATGCCCCCTTCATGCATCCACATCTTGTGGAAGCGGAATGGCGTATTGCTGGCATTGGCCCAGCCGACTTCAGCACAGCGGAATGATTCACGTGTGCCTGTGACGGCGCCGGGTTGATGGCCACGATCGATATATTCGGCACTCGCACCGTTGTCAGAGAGGAAGAACACAAGTGTGTTTTCGGTCTTTCCCATTTGTTTAATCTGCTCCAGAACCTGACCAATGCCGCGATCCATGCTGGTGACCATGGCGGCGTAAACGGCCATGCGTAATTCCCATTCTTCCTGCTCTGCTTTGGTAAGGGAGTCCCAGGCTTTGGCATCCGGATCACGGGGAGAAAGCGGGCTGTTGATCAGCCCCAGTTCGGTCATTTTCTGATGACGCTGTTTTCGGAGTTCATCCCATCCAGCGCGGTAGCGTCCTCGGTAAGCGGCGATATCAGCGGGCAGCGCATGCAGTGGAAAGTGGGGCGCGGTATAAGCCAGGTACATGAAAAACGGCGTGTCTTGATTTTGTTGTGCATGATCCTTCAGATAATTGACGGCTCTCCGGCTGAAGGCATCGGTGATATAGTAGCCCTCTTTCGGTGGTTTGATCAGTTGATTGTCTTCATACAGCGGACGAGGGGCGAAATAGTTGCCGCCTCCGCCAGTGCCATACGCGCGATCAAAGCCACGCCCCAGCGGCCAGTTTTCGTTGGCTTTCCGCATGCGATAGGTCAGATGCCATTTGCCGACGTGATAACAGCGGTAGTCGGCTGCAGAGAGAACTTCCGCGATGCTGACACAGTGCTGATTGAGTTCGCCCAGATAGCCCGGGAGATTGTCATTACGATTCATCCACCCCATGCCAGCCTGATGCGGGTAGAGTCCCGTCATGAGAGAGGCCCGGGTGGGACAGCAGCGGCCCGCATTATAAAACCGGGAGAACCGCAGGCCCTCTTTGGCTAACTGGTCAAGATGAGGTGTCTTTATTTCCGAGCCATAGCAGCCCAGGTCAGAAAAACCCAAGTCGTCGGCCATGATCAGCATGATATTCGGACGCTCATTCGAAGCGGCATGGACTGTCTTCAAAGAAGAGAGACTGAGTATCACACAGAGAAAGAGCAGAGTGATTCGTTTGGGGAACAGGCGGCGGTGGTATATTGAGTGAATCATGTGCTTGTTTGTTCTCCTGAATTGCGGCGCGAAGAATCGGGAACAGTCTCTCTATTGTTATCGAGAATGGGAGTGGCGTCAACTTTCTGTGATGATCGTCGAGTCTGCTTCAGCATCGGTGAACGCTTTGCGGATCAGATTATTTTTGCGCTCAATACGTTGGATGCTGCATTTGAGTTCTTCTGCGATCTCAGCGTTGGTCATGCCGGCCAGCTTCATGGATATAATCGTCTGACATTCGATATCGAGCAATTCGGACGCTTCTTCCAGTTCGAGCTTGAGCTGCTGATTGACTTCCTCAAAGACGATCTCTTCAAACGAGGACTTGGCGTCAGAATTGGTATAGTCGGTCGCCGAAATCACTTTCCCGCCTCCCCGTTTTTGTGTATTGATCTGTCGCCAGCGGCGCGAAAGTTTGCGGCGGGCGATGGTCATCAGAAAGCCCCAGAGGTCGTCTTGATCGGTGAGGGGCGGTTTCGAGGGATCTTCCAGACGTCGCCATAAGCTGAGAAACGCGCTTTGTAGAATGTCGCTGGCTCCCGCATGCGGCTGCAGTTGGGGCGAAAGTCGTTGTTCCACGTAGTTTTTCAACAATCGATGAAATCGATCCCAGATCTGCTCGAAGCGGGGCGAAATGGTGGATTGCATTTCTTCCAGCACGCTTTCCGCGAATTCCGGCAGTTCTTCAAGGGAGTCATCGGGGCTGACGTTGTCGGGTGGTTGCTGCATTTTAAAAAAATTGAAAAAACCTGGCGGATGAGGAATTATTTTGGGCAGTAACTGATTGAGGGGGAGAAAAAGGGCTCTCTTTCACTGCTTCCGTTCATTCAATTATCACTTTCGGGTTTGGAGTAAGTCAATGAGTCATAACCGTTTTCGTGGCATTCTTTGTTCTTTAATTAACTTGCGTATCTCGGGGGGCGTTGTCACGACCCTGCTTCTGCTGGGGAGTGTAGGGTGTTCAGGGGAACCGGGCGCTGATGACTTATCTGAGATCATGAAACAGAATCCACCACATCATCTTGCGGCGACCAATCGGGAAATTGAGATTCTGACGGTTGAGCCGGACGGTGACCAACAGTGGAAGATACAATTTGAGTGTCAGGAAACCCCGGAGGAAGACTGGTTGTTGAAACTGGATCTGGCGCAGGAATCGAAACAGGACAAGGCCGAGGAAGCAAAATATCAAGCGGCACTGCAGGCACATCAGCAACTGCGGGCACCAGAAAGTCAGGGGCTGGACAAACTGAAACAGGAAATCGAACGTTTTCCGTTTCCCCCGCTGTTTCAGCAAGTCTATCGTAAAGGAACGCCCGTCAAATGGAGTGCTACGGCGGTTGTGGATCAATCTGGCGAGAAACCGAAACTGACGGTCTCTGATCTCAAACTGTCCGATGGGCGATCGTTAAAGAATCTGATTGCGAAATCAGCAATGCCAAAAGAAGCAGTGCTGGCGGACGGCGGTCCCCTGGATCCGTTACGTCAATTTACGGAATTGCGACAGAAGTTGATCACCAGCGTCGTACAGGCCAAACAGACGATGGAGCAGAGACTGAAGGCGGAACAACAGGCGCTGGTCAGTTTAGTTCAACAGCCGATGGCGGTCGCGGGAAAACTGTTTCCCGCGCAGACAGAATCAGAAGAAGTCACATTGTTATTTGAACCAGGGACGGCAAACACCTTCAGCGCCGTGGCCATTGACGCCAATGATACGCTGTCGCGGGTGGTCTTTAATGGGGCTCTGTATCTGCCGCCAGTGGAAGCAGCCGATTCGCGCTTGTTCCGCCGCGTGCATGATGGCTGGATGCTGGTGTTGAAGAATGAAGATTCCAGTCTGTCGAAAATGGCACGAAAAATACGTGAGAACCGAATTGTGTATTATGACAAAGCAAATAATCGGTTTCATCTATCTGATTCACGCAGAGCGACGCCTCTCCAACCTGCGGCTGCATCAAGTGCTTCGCAAAGCGTTTCTCAAAAAGAGCTGGCGCAGGCAATCACAGAAGGGACGCAATTCAAAGGCAGTGAATCGATAACCGGACAGGCTGACCGGGCGGTGGTGATGTCGATCACAAAATTTGAACCGGAAACGGGAAATGTGCGAGTCGTGATCGAAGATGCCCAGACGCCTTTCACGTTTGCGGTTTTTGAAGGCAAGCTGCAGCGCGAGGCACCGCATCATCTGGGGATTCCGGTGCGACTGGAACAGGTGACGTCTCATTCGCATCCCAGCCAACAGCGACCGAAAACGGGGCTGTTTTCCCGCAAATCAGGCAGTAACCTGTTGTTGATTCCGACCGAGAAGGGATTTGTGGGCCGTTTTGCCCAGACTGATGTGAATGTTGAAAAGATCTCCGGTGAAACGGAAATCGTCTCCGCCGATCAACGCTGGCAGAATACTCTGGTTCCCGGATATGCCTGGAGAGGTGTGACGAAATGGGGTGACGAAGCAGTGAAACGAGCAACATTGCGAGTCGCAGAAATTCGTGATCAGGGGAAGTATGTGCGTTTGACGCTGGAGCGGGATAATGACCCGGTTCAGCAGGTCGTTTATGAGGGTTCGCTCGTCACGGAAGACGGGCGGATCGACGGATATGGTCTGGTGACTCAACAGTTTGGTACTGCTTCGATTTATGAACACGATTACTTTGGCGTCTTTTTCAGTCGCTGGCAGTCGGAAGATAAAAAAGTATTTCGAATCTCTCCTGACGGCAAGAAAATCTATGGATTGAGCAAACAAGGCGAAGTCTTAACGCTGGAACGTGACCCCGCTGTGGAAAAAACGGACCAACTGACAACGGATGAACGGAAACAGGTCTGGAAAAAGTGCCTCACAGTGGGGAAGATATGGGAAGGGACGATTAAAAGTGTGAAACAAAAACAGACGGCAGAAGTGAAAATGATCGTACGTGGTTATGAATTGGACGGGAAACAGGTTACTTTAGAGTTCGTTCCGAAAGTCAATCGTAAAGCCAAAACAGTATTTGAAGGGAGCCTGGATACCTCTGACAAAGGGACCAATGGATTTGGGTTGATCGCAAAAAAGAAACTGAAATTCAGTGGCCCTGGTAATGTGTTTGGCAACTGGGATACGCAACTGGAGTTTCGTCTGGATGCGTCAGGAAAACGAATACTTGGTCGGACCAATGATCATGGTGATGTGGAATATCTTGACCTGCGTCTGATGGAAACGAAGTAGTTAGGCAACGATGACTCGGCAACAAGGCTCTTATTCCATTCAGGTTCCTTTATGATCGATCAACTGAGATTTGATGACTATCATTTAATTGATTCGGTCTGCGATGAATACGAATCAGGGTGGACCCCCGACAGTGCGCTGGAGCTGAAATCAGCTCTGGCGCAGTGTCCCGCGCCGCTACGTCGGTATGCCTTTGTGGAATTGTTGAAGGTCGATGTCGAGTTGCGTCAGCGGCGGGGAGTGGCTGTCGGACGGATTGATTACCTGACGCTCTATCCTGAATACCGTGATGCCATTGATGCTGTGATTGAGGTGGCGGGCACGGAACCCACGGCGACGCTGATTTCATCAAAAGCCGACTCGGCTGAGGCCGATTTGCATGCGTCCGGTGAAACCAATGCTGCTTCAACTGACGCGGAGTCGCGGTTCGGTCGGTTTCTCCTCAAAGCGGAACTGGGGCAGGGGGCGTTTGGTACGGTCTCACTGGCCTATGATCCCACGCTGGATCGTGAAGTTGCTTTAAAGCTGCCTCGATTTGATCAGAACGATCGCGAGCGGATTGATCGCTTTCTGGCGGAAGCACAGATTGCAGCACAGTTGCAGCATCCGAATATTGTTGCTGTCTGGGAACGAGGTCAGGTCGGAGAACAGTTTTATATCTCTTCCGCCTATGTGCAGGGAGAAACGCTGAAAGAATTTTTGGATCAGACGAAGCCTGATGTGAGGCAGATCGCGGTCTGGGTACGTGATCTGGCCGAAGCGCTGGCGTATGCCCATGAGCAGAATATTGTGCATCGAGATATCAAGCCGGCGAATGTGATCATCAACGAGCGAGGGCGTCCGATGATTATGGATTTTGGGTTAGCAAAACGGATTGATCACGATGTCGCTCTGACGTCGGACGGTTTGATCCTGGGAACCCCCGCGTATATGTCGCCCGAACAGGCGCGGGGCGTGACTCAGGAAATGGGTACGCAGAGTGATCAATATTCACTGGGCGTGATCTTTTATGAACTGTTGACCAGACAGCCGCGCTGGTCCGGGAAAACGCATGAGGTATTGTTGAAGCTGCAGTCTGATCCGCCGCCGCCTGAAATTCAAAATAAAGAGACGCCGGTTCCCGTGGATTTGATTGCCGTCTGCCAGAAAATGCTGCAGCCAGCGGTGGAGAATCGTTATGCCGACTGTCAGGCGATCGGCGATGATCTGACGCGCTGGCTGGATGGGCATCCTGTTTCCGTTCGTCGCGTAACGCAGACGGAACGGTTTATTAAATGGTGCCGTCGTAATAGAGTGATCAGCAGTCTGGTGCTGTCGACCGCCGTCATCCTGCTGTTCAGTCTGACCGCGGTTTCTTTTTCGCTGTTCGAAGCGTCTGAAGCACGGAATGAGGCACAGCAAAATCTGGAATATGCACAGACTCAGGAACAAGAGGCCGTGGATGAGCGGGATAAAGCGATTTCCGCAGCCGAGGCGCAGCGCAAAGAATCGGCGCGGAACAGTCTGCTATTGGCGGGATACAATATACGGGCGGGCCGCTTTTATGAAGCCGAATTATTGCTGAATGCCATCGATGAAAAAGACCGTGGCTGGGTCTGGAACCTGCAATCCGCGCGGATTCCGCGGGAAATAATTTCGATCACACATCCGGAAGGCAAAGCATTTCAGGATGCCAACATTTTTTTTGATGATTCCGGAGAAAAGCTTGCACTGAGGCACGCAGTAGGAAACCGGCTCGTTACCTGGCTGTATGAGGCGAAGACGGGCAAGTTCTTGAGTAAGGTGGCTGATGACTACGAACTGGTGTCTCCTTCGGGAGCAGGTTTTACTCAAGGGGGGCGTTATCTGACGGTCATAATGTGGAATCGCTTGCCCCAGGGGGGGCAGACTCCTTTTAATCTGGGGATCTATGATACAAATACGAAACAGATCATCGCCACTCAGGATGACATCAGTAATTATTCCCCCTGCCTGACTCAACCCGAAGCAGTGGTGATTCAACGGCGTGACCAAAAGGGGAAGTATGCTTATTCTCTATGGAATTTTATAACCGGGAAAACGGTTGAATTCGGTACCGGACCAAAATGTCTTCCATTCAATTTTAGTGTGAATCAGGATGGGACAGTGTTGGCTCTACGATACAAAAATATGATGACGTTTAAATCCAGTGAAAAGAGGCAAACCGTTTTACGGCCGATCATGGATCGACTGGGAGCGACGCACTGGAATGTTTCGCGAGATCAAAAATATGTAGTGGGACAGTTGCAAGATCCCTGGCCTTGGAATCGTCGGAATAAAATGGTACCGGCGGGGCAGGCTGTGGTTGTACAATTTCCGGCTCGGATGATTTCCGTGCTCGAAACAGATGACTCGGTGGCACACGCGTTATTCCAATATGCCGAGTTACAGAGTATGACGCTGAATATATTTAATCAGGGCAGTGGATTCTTCCTGACGACTAATGATCGCTTTGTTGTGCTCAATTCCAGTAATACCGCAGTAATGCAACCCCAGAAGAAAGAACTTTGCTGGTGGAACCGTGATACGGGAGAGTATCTGGGGAAAGCGATGGGGATTGCTGTCAGTTCCGATGGAGAACGGTTTGCATCGATCGAATCTAAAACGGTCAAAATACGCGAGGCGCCCGTGCGGATTCGCCGTTTTCGATCTCAAGTGACGGAAAAGGAACTGGAGAAGTGGGAGCCGGTTCAACCCCGCAAACAGAATCGCGTCTATCCTGTCATCCTGTATTCTCAGGAAGAACCCTGGGTGGTGCTGATCCACGATCAGGGTACTGACACCGTTGATCTGGAAACACGAGTGATCAGCATCAAGCATGCCTCAAAGGTTTTTTATCACCAGGCGCGGCGGGTTGCCTTTCATGAACCGACGGGAACCCTGGCCTTAATTAATGGCAACGAGTTTCTGGATCTGTTTTCGCTCAAAACCGGCAAGCAACTGGCCCACCTTCGCTGTGATCCCTGGCCCGTGAATACGGATCTGACATTTCATCCGAACGGAGAACTACTGGCTGTCGGGCATGCCGACGCGCTGGTGATCTGGTCGATTCCGGAGCAGAAGGTGATCCACCGAAACAAGGAGTTCCGATTCATGGAAGAGGGGAACGGCAAACTGAAATTCACCCCGGACGGAAAGTATCTGTTCATTTATGGCAAACGAATCGACACCGAAACCTGGCAGCCGACAGCAGCACAACCTTTTAAGTCAGACCACCCGGTCAAGTTTTCGCCGGACAGCCAACTGTTGACAATTGATACCGCAGACGGACTGGTGCAGATTCATGAGGTGGAAACAGGCAAGCTGGTGCATCAGATTCAAACCGATGCGCAGTCCGTCTATTCGCACTTTCATCCCCGGGAACCATTATTGGCAGTGGCACGAAGTGACGGGCATCTGGAAATTTATGATACGAACACCTGGGATCTCGTGCTGGATGAACCGCTGCCGCGAGGGGAGTTGGTGGATCTGGTCTTCAGTACCTCAGGGGATTCTCTGGCGGTGGGGGTGCAGACGAAAGGGACACGACGTTGGTTTGAGTTTTCGAATCGACGTTAGTCTTGCCATTCGAACACTTTTACTCGGCGTCTTTTGTTCCAGGAATCAATTGGAGGAAAGTTTAAATTCAGACTGGCGTATTCAGATTGGCTGATATAAGGAACGATGAACTGATCTTTATTCTCGCTTTTTTCATACGGACGATACTTAACATCATTGATGCGCACAATTTGATCTGAATTGAGTGCAAAATGATGAACCCCCAAGCCATAAAACCAGACACATGCTCCAGTCACCTCTAAGATATTAGTTCCATCTTTCGAGAGTTTTGCATTCCTGATTCCTGATGCGCTCGTCAAAATTGTATCCCAGCTCAGTAGTTCGTAGTTTTTGTTTGTCACCACACAGAGGGTGGTGATAGGAAGTTTCTTATAACCCGGAGCCTGATACGGGGTGAGTAGAAATACATGGCGGGTTTCTCCTGCCGAAGTCTGAAATTGAGTATCCCAGATGACTCGTTTTACAAAACCCTTTTGTAGATAAGTGTTGATGAGCCCTGACTCCCAAGATGCTCGTTTTCTGATAAGATGCAGTAACAGTAATTTATCTTTGGAACTCATACTGCTTTCCTGGATTGATACGTGCAGTTCATCCAGTCTTTGCGTGGTCGATTGATGGGGCCACGAACTCCTGGCAAGGAAGAAACCGATGGCCAACGCGATAAACACAAAGGTCAGTTTGCGAATCCATTGAGAAAATATGATCCCTGTCTTGCTCATGGGAGAGTTTTCCGCGCGAGTAAACTGAATTCAATTTATCGTGGCCCGAATAAATCGATCATTGTGTAAGAGTACCTGAGTGGTCTTCTACAAGTTGATAATCTACTCTATTTGCCAGTCTAGTGCAGCATCGCTTTTCGCAGAATTGGAATTCAGAGAGACTCTACAGTTCAATCACGGCTCTTAAACCCACCACGAGCGCCGTATCAGCAGTCTGGCGGGCGGGTCTGAGGACCTGCATATCGGCGGTCAAATGAAACCATCTGGTGATTTCGGCATTGTAGAAGATTTCGACGCCATACCCGTCGCCGACACCTCCCAGTGCTGTTTCAATGAAGGGGGCCAGGCGGTCGCTGGTGGCGGAATAATACCAGCCGAGGCCGAATGTGTCAGATTTGCGGCTCGAAATAGGACTGTTGCCACCAATACCTAAACTGAGGAACCAGTCGATCGGATTCGTACGATCATCGGCGATGCCAGCCCGGCCGAAGACGCCCCAGCCTCGTGTGGGATCGCAGGGATCGACAAAGAGGTATTGATCGAAGTTCCAATAGAGGGACCAGGAATCGGTCTCCCGCGCGATTGGAATATCGGGCAGGGTGATGAACGGGTCCTGTTCCAGCGAGGCATAGTCTCGACTGCTCCAGCTGGCTCCGAACAGAAAGTGGCCGGGTCGTCCAAAGAGATTGGTTGGCAGGCGTAGTTCGGGAATGACCGCGGCGCCGTTGGCAAACAATTCATCGAAGCCACTGGTTCGAGAAGTGTCGGTTGAATTAAGAACCGTAAAAGTAAAGATCGGTTCGCCTTCGCGCAGAATCAGAAAGCCGGTCCCTAGTGTTGAATAGACAATGGTACGGAGGCCAATCGGAGTCGCGACGAACGCCGCGTTGGAGAATTGTGTCTTACCCCGACCATGGGCGAAGGCGTTCATGTCACCATCAAGCGTATCCAGCTTGCCCGCGAAAACGCCGAAGGTTTCAGAAAACATTTGTGTGAACAGCACATTGGTCAGATAGAGTTCCGTGCTATCGGCGACCGGGAGATCGGCAAGCACGTTGACGGGAATGATGGCGCCGGTTGCGTCACTGATCCCTTCACCAAATCGGTGTTCTGCACGAAGTTTGACGAACAGCCCCTGAGGTCCGCCAAGCTTGCCCGAGTCGATATTCGTCACATAATCGCCGTGCCCCGAATAACGGAATTCCTGTTCGAGGCCGCCGGAGGCGACTCCCATATAGAACTGGGTCAGATCGGCGTCAAAGGTGATTCCCTGTTCGGCCAGACAGGGACGGCGTGCAAACAGATTTTCGGTCAGTGTGGACTGGCTCCAGAAATCCGGGCCGGTACATTCTTCACACTCCGGCTCACAAGCAACAGCTTCTGGCGGAGCTTCTTCGACAAGGGAAGCGGGTAAATATTCGTCTGCGTGAGTTGAGCGACTGGTAAAAGCGAGGCTGAAAATGCAGATCAAAAAGCAGGTGAATTTGAGTGTTTTACTTTGTCGCAGGCAACGGCGCGATTTTCTTATGCCTGTGAACATGAAATATCTCGATCAGGATACGATGAAAGTGAGAGATCCTTTCGGTACTTTTCGACACAGACACACACACACCGGCTCAATGTATATTTGATAGTACCTGTATGGTCTGAACAGTGCGGGGCTGGTTATAACGGTTATACCAGTTAGTGCAGTGCTAATTGTCGGGCGTTGGTGCGGGATAGATCCGTTTCCAGTCGCGCTGCATATCGATCACGGTCCAGCCTTTTGCTTGCGCTTCCTTCAGGGCTTGATCGAGCTGTCCGATGTGCGACTCGCGATCGTAGGCATATTCCCGTTTGGCATCGGTGTGGTGGACCAGGGCTTTGAGCGTGTTCTCTCTGCGGTCGGTCCACTGTAGCATTTGCAGATCGCCGTCCGAGTTGCCGAACGCCATCACAGGTGCGCGGCCAATGTAACGGTGAATGCCCACCGGTTTCCCTTCCTTGTCATCAATCAGGTCAATCTCAGCCTGCCTGACCAGAACCGGTTTGCCATCTCGCTGTTCCAGTTTGACTTTGATACTGCTGCCGATGACCTGTTCGGGGGGAATACCATATACGTCTTCGGTCCAGACTCGCAGGAAGTCGATGCCTCCGCCGGAGACGATATAGGTTTTGAAACCATTCGCACGTAAGAAGTTCAGCAGTTCGAGCATCGGTTGAAAGACTAACTTTGTGTAGGGGACCTGTTTCTCTGGATGACGGGCGGTTTTGATCCAGTTGCGAACGGTTTTCTCAAATTCGTCGGTCGTCATTCCCGTGTGTGTCACAGCCATGATTTTCAGTAACCCGGCTTTCCCGGATGCGGCGATGGTTTTAAAATCATTTTCCAGAACCGCTTTGAATGGTTGCTCGGTTTTCCATTCCGGGTGTTGATCGGCGAGGGCTCTCACACGGTCCAGAGCAAACAACAGTTGGAAATAAGCCGGTTGTTCGGACCAAAGCGTGCCGTCATTATCAAACACGGCAATTCGTTCCTGTGGCGTTACATACAGGGGACAACCATCGTTGGTCGCACATTTCACGTAGTTGATAATCGCGTCTTTTGCAGGGCCAGCATTCCAGGAGGGAAGGGGATCGGCGGCGAATACGACATTGATCGAAAATAGACAGAAGAAAACGAGTGCGTGTCTCATGGAAGTCTCTCGAAAATGAATTTGCTGTATTATCACAGATCATAAACGAACGACTGGCTTACCTGAAGCAAGCCAGTCGTTAATTATGCGATACGACTTCATTGGCTATCGGCCGCTAGCGGCGTCTTCAATGGTCTTTTGGATTTTTTCCAGGTTGAAGGACCCCGGGGTCTGGCTGGGTGGGTACTCCTGCATGGATTGCAGAAAATTGGCTGCGATCTGCTGCATGGGCACGATCACGTACACCCGCTTCAGGAACCAGTCATTATACGTATTCGCGTTGTGTTGTGCTTTTTCGAAAGGATCACGACGGAGATGGAACAGCAGTGGCACACGCAACTCGACAAAAGGCTCACGCCAGACCTCGAAGGCTTTCCCCCGGTTTTCCAGGAAGACGGCTTTCCAGTCATAAGCGCGGATCGCGACGATCTGACCGTCATCATTCACATACATGAATTCTTTGCGTGGCGGCTCTTTCGTTTTTCCAGTGAGATAGTCGAGTTGATTGTGGCCGTCGATATAATTGCGATACTTGCGGCCGTTGAGTTCGACCCCCTGTTTGAGTTTCTCTTTGATTGTGGTATCGCCGGCGGCTGCGGCAAATGTGGGCAGCCAGTCTTCGTGAGACACGACCCCATTCAGCGTTTTACCAGCGGGGAAATGCTTGGGCCAGCGGACAAACGCCGGGACGCGATAGGCGCCTTCCCAATTGGAATTCTTTTCGTTACGGAAGGGGGTGGTGCCGGCATCGGGCCAGGTATTGTAATGCGGGCCATTGTCCGTGGAATACATTACGATGGTATTGTCGGCGATGCCCAGTTCATCCAATAGTTTGAGCAGCTCGCCGACATGCATATCGTGTTCGACCATGCCGTCGTGGTATTCATCACCGGTCGGACCACTTAGTCCACGGTGTTCCTTTTTGACGTGCGTGCGGAAGTGCATCCGGGTCCCGTTCCACCAGCAGAAGAAAGGTTGGCCGGCAGCATTTTGTTCTTTGATAAATTTTTTCGCAGCGGCGACGGTTTCGTCATCGATAGTTTCCATGCGTTTTTTGGTAAGGGGGCCGGTATCCTGGATCTTCTGTGTACCATCTTCGTTTGCCCAGGAATGAATCACGCCTCGAGGTCCGTACTGTTCTTTAAATGTTTTTCCGTTGCGTAACACCATATCGCCGGGATAGTCTTCGTGTTCGGGTTCTTCTTCCGCATTCAGGTGATAGAGATTTCCGAAGAATTCATCGAAACCATGTGCGGTCGGCAGGTGTTCGTCACGGTCCCCCTGATGGTTTTTGCCGAATTGTCCCGTAGCGTAGCCGTTACTTTTCAAGACGGTTGCCATGGTGACGTCGGTTTTCTGCCAGCCTTCTTTCGCGCCGGGTAAGCCGACTTTAGTCATGCCGGTGCGAACGGGAACGTTACCACCAATAAATGCCGCACGTCCCGCAGTGCAGCTTTGCTGACCATAGTAGTCAGTGAAGGCAATTCCTTCGCGGGCGATCCGGTCAATGTTGGGAGTTTGATAACCCATCATGCCACGATTGTTGTGACTGATGTTCCAGGTTCCAATATCGTCACCCCAGATGACAAGAATGTTGGGCTTCTGCGCAGAAGACAGGGCGGGGAAACTAAATAGTGTCAGAAGCACGATCCAGACAGGGAATTTTAGTGTGGGGGACTTCATGAGTGGTTCCTCTGGTACAAAATGCATTATGGAAACAGGTAGACTAAAGAGTGCCTGAATTCAGTACAGGAAATCGTTTCAAAGTTGTTATAGGTCCGTCAAAAAGATTTAAAAGAGATGAGATTCAAAGATTGGGTGATTCAAACGGGCCTTAACAATGATGCTAATCAGGAAACGTCTTGAAGTCCAAAGAATAAATCGTGAAGATTGTAAATCCACTAATACTAATGAACCTTAATGTATTATTGATTGTCCGCAGTGAAAAACCTCCCTGATTTAAGGCGCACCCTACAAATGGCATTTGATACGCAACCTACTCTGATCGGCGATCTGCTTCAGTTACGTCCGCTGCAGTCAGACGACTATGGAAGCCTAAATGCGGTTGCCTCGGACCCGCTGATCTGGGAACAGCACCCGGCGTCTGATCGATACCAGCAGGAGGTCTTTCAGAAATTCTTTCAGGACGCGATGGATTCGGGTGGGGCGTTGATTGCCATTGATCAGAAGACAAATCAGGTCATCGGTTCTTCCCGTTATCACGGGTATAATGCAAATGCTTCAGAAATCGAAATCGGCTGGACGTTTCTGGCCCGTTCTCACTGGGGCGGTCAATTTAACGGTGAAATGAAACGACTGATGCTGCAACATGCTTTCCGCTTTGTGGAGTCGGTTCTGTTTCTGATTGGTCCTGAAAATATCCGTTCCCAGCGGGCGGTCGAGAAGATCGGCGGCTTGCGCGATGGCAGCCGTATGGATGCTTCAGGGCTGGAAAGCTGGTTATACCGGATTCGTGTGGATGAGTTTCATGAAAGCAAGGCCTGATCGAATGAAGTCGGGTCTTGCTTTTTCTACTTGGACAGGAATGCCAATATAATCGATTTTCATATGATCCGAATGAAAGGGTTTTCCGTTCAATAAGCTGAGAGTTATCTGGAGTATCTTGTTTAGAGAGTAGGCGAAGGATGACATAGATGAAGACTAAGCGAAGTGATGACTCACTTGGCAGGAAAACGTTTCGATGTGAAGTGACGAATCCCAATTTTAATAAACTCAGGAAAAAGGACCGTGTTTTCTGATCATACCAATGCCTTTACCTTACGAACCAATTCCTTCAGGATTGGCTCATATGGACTTGTTGGCGCTGATCCTGGTTCCAATGTGGATCATTGGTAGCTCGATTGCCAATGCAATATTCAAGTTTGAGGTTCCTCCTCGGGCGGTCTTCGAAATTGATGCAGACCAGTTTCGGATGAATCTGGTATCGCGTGAATCTGGCGATGAGACATTCTATAAGTTTCCACGTCAAAAGATCTCTGAATTAAGAAAGAACCGTTTCGAAAAGGGACTTTGGCTCCGTGTGAGCGGTGAGACAATGACTAGAAGTGGTTTCATAACTTATTAAGTAAGGTGAACACGCACGCGAGTTGTGCGAATCCTAAAAACAAATGACTGTATCTTTCATACCGTACTACCAGGCGACGAAAGTTGAACAACCAACTGATGGTGCGTTCGACTTTCCAACGGCGTTGATATCGCCGCAATGCACGCCCATCCTGCGTCGCTGGTTTTACACGGTTCTTGCGATGCGGACAGATCAGCTCTATCTTCCGTTCCGCCAATTGTGTGCGCAGGGGATCGCTGTCGGCCGCACGATCATAAATCAGGCGATCAGGGTCGCGTGGCAAAATGCGCTGGTCCAGCAGGGACTCAATCAACTTCACCTCTGCCGGCGAGGCACTGGTACGATCCAGAGCGAGAGGGAGTCCGTTCCCGTCGACCAGCAGCATAAGCTTGGTTCCCTTTCCCCGTTTTGTCTTGCCGACATCGGCGCCCCTTTTTTTGCAGGGCAAAATGTGCCATCCCCGAACGCTTCCGACCAGACTACCAGCTTCCGGCGATCGAGGTGTTCGAGTAATCGCTGCCACGCTTCCAGGAACACACCGTCTTCGGTCCATTCCTTGAAACGACGCCAGCAGGTGCTGGGCGATGGTAAAAATGTTGGTAAATCTTTCCATCGGGCACCAGTCCTTAATACCCAAAGGATTCCTTCGAGGCACTCGCGGGCAGCCACTCTGGGCCGCCCTCCGGCTGCGTTTGCCGGTGGTTCTGGAAACAGATCTTTGATCAGAAGCCATTGCTCGTCCGAGAGTTGTGGTTTTGGTTCCGTCCTGGACCCGGTTATGTTGCGACCTGTGGCAGGTCGGGACACGCGGGTCATGGTCATAATGAGACCTCCTTTCTGGGGAGGTACTCTTACAAATACTATACCAAACTGTTCACGTAATTTTGGGTTTTGAAACTACCTCTACCCATTTGAAAGATCTGGATGATGAAGTGATCGTGGCCTTAAGTAAAGAATTGTGGAAAACGATCAGAGAGTTTGACAACACAAAAGCTGTTGAGAAAAATGAGGCAGGCAGGTAATGGGAACCTGACTGCCTTCTTTTAAGTATTTTATCGGTAAATAGAAAGACCTGAGAAAGTCTCTCTCAGAAGATCATTTCAAGAAAGCATCTTTCTCAGTTTTGTTTTTCTCCTGGGGTTCTTCTTTTGCAGGTGCGTTTTCTTTTGTGAGCTCTTTTCCAGCGGAATCCTGTGGAACTGCATTACCGATTAAGGGAGGCGATGGATTTTCAACATCGGCATTGGCTTCCTCGATTTTTGCGGCCAGGACATCCGGGTCTTCCGCGAACGCCGGACCATCAAACGTTTTGAGTGTATGGTCTTCGTCTTCGACGAGCGTCAGTTGATAGGTGTCCCCTTTAAGCAGGCTGAACCATTGGTAATGGTAAGCATTTAAACCTCGACTATCTGGTTGGGGGCCTTGCTGCTGACTGAATCCGACCATTTTCTGACGCGCTTCATCAATGGGAACATCCCTCGAGCCGTCTGCCACTTCCTGGAGCGCAGTGACTGAGGCATCGTAGTTTTGTTTGGCGCGATATTCGATCAAAACAATAGCGACCAGAACGAAAATCCCCCCCCAGACCAAAATGCGTTCCAGGGGATTTCGTTTTTTCTGAGTCGCGGGTTCCGGTTGTGTATCATTCTTTTGATTCTGTTCCTGATTCATACGCTCTCCTCAGGATTTGAAAGTTGAAGGAAAAAAGCACCGACTCAAGGAGCGGTGCTTATTACTGCAGTAAGAATTTGTAAGATCCCGTTCAGTTTAGTTTGGCAGGCAGAAGTTCTTCCATCTTCTTGCCTTCTTCTTCCATTGTTTGAATGGATTCTTTTCTCTCTTCTTCACTCATTTCACTACTGCAACCATACATGGCAGGAACCAGCAGAGCAGTAATGAGACACCATACAAAGCGATTCATAGTATCATCTTCCTGTAAATATCTTGTAAAGGGTACCGATCCGGATACATACTCGGACCGGTACCATTAGAGTTCATTTAGCAGCTCACACAAAACTCAGACGGTTTTCATCGGGCTTAGAATTCGCCAATTGTCTCGCCACCGTTATACGTGTTGAGCGACATCCAGATTCCGCCTGACCTTGGGTCGTCCAACGGAATGGTGGTCGCAGGCCATGGGCCGGTATCGATACTTGTCGAGATGAACCGGACGGCACCATCAGCCAATAGATAAAAGGCACCACCTTCATGTACGCTGCCTGAGCCGGGCCACTCTGCATTGGGACCCCAAGCTGCCAGAAACGTTGGCTGGAACGCGTAAGGAGCTGCTTTCCACCAGGTGCCAGTTGCCGGACTTCCACCACGGGGTGTCCCTTCCGGATCGAGTAGCGGTCCTACATTAACGTCTCCATTCGAGTTGGTTGCGAGCAACGAGGCACGAAATACGCCATCATTACCGCGACGGCGAGTACCTGTTCCACCGGTACGAATCGCGCCACTCTTGTAGCCATGAGCGGAAACCTCACCGACGATAATCGTGTTCGAGGTACCATCTACACAATCACGGACTGCAACAGGAGTCAGGATTTCGAACATACCACTCAACCGATGACCGGGACGACGGTGCCAGTCGTATCCTTCAGAGCCTGCATAGTTCGTCCAGGCGACATTATGGATATTCGCTTTACCATAACCAGGGTCACTGGGGCAGAGCAATTGTGGCAACAGTGTGGAAGCGATTCGATTTCCATTACTATCGGTTTGTGGCCAGAATGGTGCTGAAAAATTAATCGAGTTATACAAAGGAGCCTGGTCAAAGTAAGGCAGGATCATTGTGATCCAGGAGAAATTCAGTGGCGTTGTTCCCCCGTTATCGATATTGGGATAGCGATAAATGGCAGAGGGAGGAAAGGTTTTGAACGTACTGTGATAGTTGTGTAATGCCAGACCAATTTGCTTCATGTTGTTTCGGCATTGAGTGCGGCGAGCGGCTTCGCGCGCCTGCTGAACCGCGGGAAGCAACAGCGCGATCAGAATCGCAATGATGGCGATGACCACCAGGAGTTCAATCAGTGTGAACCCGGGTCTAGGCACTTTTCTTGATAGAGCCATGAGAAAAACCTTTAAGAAATAGGGAAGAAATGAGTAGAGAAAGACGAAACCCTACTATGAAAAATTAGAAACTTCACCAGCAAAAGTATAAAACTTTACTTAAGATAAGACATACTTATCAGTGTATGTAAATCTGTAAGTCTGTCAATAATTTCATCTTATTTTGTGAAATTTGGAAAAAAATATAGACAAGGAGATGGTAAGGAATGTCAATTAAAGGGGTGTTTTTTGGGGATCAATTGAAGTATCAGGATGGCCGGTGTTACGAGATCACACATCGCAGATTGCACAACATGCGCCACTACGAATGCTCGATTTATTTTAAATCTCGATGCGTTTCAAACTGCGATTGAATTTCAATTACTTCCGCTTAAACCGCAGAAAGTAATTTTCCTGGAAGGCGGGGATTTTGACTTCTTCTACAAATTCGAAGCCGGCGTCTTCCACTTCTTTGCGAAAGACTTCTTTGCCGGCGCGAACATGCCCGAGGGTCCATTCGCGGGACTTACCGGGGATGCGTTCGAAATCAATCAGGACCAACTGGCCTCCCGGTACCATTGCTTTGTGAATCGAAGCAAGCGAGTCAGCCGGGTATTCGAAATGGTGATAGACATCACAGATGAAGGCGGCATCAAGAGAGCCGGGAGGCAGGCGAATATCGTTCTGCCCGCAGAGAACCGGCGTGACGTTGTCCAAATTAAGGATGTCTGCCATTTTCTCGTAGCGTTCCACAAATTTGGGAACGATATCGAGCGAATACACCCAGCCTTTTTTGCCGACTGCCATCGAAAACGGCTCAAGGAACAGCCCTGTTCCTGCGCCGATATCGGCGATCCGATCGCCGGGAGAGAGTTTCAGCTGTTTCACGACCTGATGTCGACCGCGAAAGACTTCGCGACTTTCCACTTCGAACCGCTTAATCCATTCATCCACATCGAGTTCAGGATCAAGGAATTTCTTGTTGATTCCCGGCTTCACACTTTTCGCGGGAGAAGCGGGGGTAGCCGCTTCCTGTGCCAGCAGAGGGGAGACGTTTAAAGAAATGACAGTCATCAAGGCAATCAGCAGAATTCGCATCGGAGCGTCCTCAAGTCAGGGCTGCAAAGAAAGAAGATAGCATCTTTCTTTAATGTATTAAAAAGTAAATGAACAGAGAAGGGCTGTCAATTCATTCGCAGAAATAGCGATAGCCGCTGATTGCCTCTCAAGTAAACAGAGATCTTGAGGGATCGACTGATTGTGTGGCGCGTCAAATTAACGAGGCAAAGTTAAACATATACAGTGCGAGGTGGCATTGAGATTCAGGTTGTTACCTCTTGGTTCTGGAGATGGGGTGATTTCACCGAAATCTGTCCAATACCATAATATTTACTTGATATTGTGAACGAATTTGGTCTATATGTGTACGTACAAAGGTACTTATGTATCGTTCCGGGCTATTTTCGGTTTTATAGGGGATTTTATTTGTTTCAATAGATAATAGTGACCTGATTAATCGCAGTGTAAATGGATTTATGTATCAATGTAAGTGATTATTGTAGTGTTTTTAAGTTTAGTTGTATTGCTTTTTGTGTAGGTGGTGAGGGTTTAGGAAGCACTTAGGATGATGCCAGGGAACACTTTCATTTTTTCGTTTCAGAGTACGAATCTCTTTCTCGTATTCTGCTTTATTCTAGAGGTGGGGAGTACCTGTCCCTCGACCTATGCAGATGAGTTTCAACCAGTCAATGGTGACAATCATCAAACCGCTCAACGTTTACCCTTGCAGAACGAACAGCAGGCAGAGGATCAATTGCCGGCGTTGACTGACAATCGGATTCGAGGTCCTTATTGCGGTGTCAACAGTCTTTACGCGTGTCTGACTGCTTTGGGAATCGAGACGAATCCGGCAGACTACATCAAGACCAGATATATCGGCTCATTTGAAGGCAGTAGTGCGAAAGAACTCATTGATGCAACCAGAGATTTTGGTGCGCACGCAGAAAGTTTGTCCCATTTGACGCACCGAGATCTCAGGCGAATTCAAACTCCAATGATTCTGCATGTGCAGGGAAATCGGGCAGACAAGAATTTTAATCACTGGATTGCTTTCCTTGGATTTGAAGGAGATCGTGTTCGCATTGTCGATGCGCCACTTCCATTACAAACGATGTCAATCGCTGAACTGCTTTCAAAGTGGGATGGAACCGCAATTGCCATTTCAAAAGAAAAGCTGACACATGGCTTTTTATATGAATCGCGAGTCGAAATCTTTTTGGGATTAGGCTTACTCACCTTTGCTGTCTATTTCTTAGCGAGATGCTTCAGCAATTCTTTTTCGATTGTCAGGTTGAAAATCAATTCGAAAAAAGTAAGCCTCCTTTGGCAAATGGGCATTATCTTCGGATTTTCCTTACTTCTAAGCCTGGGGTACCACGCCGCATCTGAAATTGGCTTTTTAAACAATTCGACTGCTTTGGCGGAAGTGACAATTCGCTATCATTCTTCGAAGATCCCCAAATTAACCCTTGCAGAGACCGAGAAGGAAATTTTGGAAGGGGAACCATTGGTGTTGGATGCACGTTATGCAATCGATTTTCAACGGGGTACTTTACCAAACGCGAAGAGTATTCCGATCAATTCCGCATTGCATGATCGTCAGCAGGTTTTAGCAGGCGTTCCCAGGACAAAACGCATTATCGTGTATTGTCAAAGTTCCGGATGCGGTTTTGCCGATGAGATTGCTCAATTTCTAGAATTCAATGATTTCAAAAATGTTGCTGTGTTTCGCGGCGGTTATCGCGAGTGGAGTCAAAACCACATTCCTGAAGGTAGCAGAATAGCACAAGAATGAGGAAAGTTCGCAATGATGTCTGATGCCACGATGAACTTGACTGACGAGATGCACCTTATCGAACCCGATGAGCGGTTCCTGTTATTTGACAGCGTGGTTTCCTGGGTGCTGGGAGGGTTCTTGATTCTCAGTGGATTGCCACATCTGGGAAACCCTTATTATTTTCTTGGTTCCGTCTATCGATACGAATTGATTCCCCCAGTGATGGCACAATTTACTGCGATGGTACTTCCCTTCCTGCAGTTGGTTTTAGCGGCTTGTCTTATCTTTCGTTTTTTTCATTTCGCTGCGCATGTGATTACTCTGCTGATGCTCATGGTATTCACCCTCGTTCAAATTTCGGTGAAGATCAGAGGGTTAGATATTTCGTGTGGCTGCTTTGGGCCGCGCCAGAGTACGGCAATTGATCTTTCCACAATTTCACTGGTCGGTGGGCTACTTTTGTTATCGATGTCTTGGATGCTCGTGTATTGGTGGATGGGAAGAACAGCACAGTTCCAGGCTAATCATTGACTAATTGAAACAGAGAAACGTGTGAACTCTTTTTAAATAGAAAGATCACATAAAGGTTTCAAGGAAGAATATTTTAAGTTGTCACTTTTTAAAGGACTGTATTTTCATGAAAAAATTATTAGTTGGCATAGGTGCGATGATCATGATGACGATTGGCCTGTTTCAGGGGCCGCAGGTCGATTCGGCAGAACAGGTGTTGGCGATGTCTGCCAAAGGAGCGGCTGCTTGTGATCATGATGGATACACAAATATAGATTGCGATATTGTTCCGGCTTGTACCGCAGGGCAGTCTGAATCCGCTGTTTCATCCGCCAAGGGGACCGCGGGGAGTCACAAAGTAGTGGATGGAGTTCATGCAGACGGAAACTGCACCGGTAATGCACAATGCCCCGCGGCCTTAAGTACAGATCGACTTTCGACAGAAGGTTGTGGTGGTGGAGGTTAATAGTTTATTTCACCAGGAGAGAATCAGTAAAAACGGGTTCTTTTGAAGGTGCTCTGTCCTCTGTCTTTTTGATTGTCGAATCAGAGCGAGAGAGGTTGTGGAAAATCTAAAGTGAGATAAATCAGTGACTCTTCTTTTTAGAATAAAATATCATGTTGGTATTTTACGGACGATTCTCAGTTTTGATTAAAAAGGACTGAATTCCCATGAAACGAAATTTATTTGGTGTTGGTGCTGTTGTTGCACTGACAATTGCCCTGTTCCAGGGGCCACGAGTAGACTCGGCAGAGCAGGTGTCGGCCAGGTCTGTTAAAGGTGCCGCGTGTAGCTATAGCGGTTACCAGAGTACGCCTTGCAACCTTGGCGTTCCTTCCCATTGTACTGGGGGAAACTTTTTTTCAGCGGTGCACATCGGTGGGAATAATGGAAGTCACCAGCCAGCGGGGGGCTTAATCTCATCAGGAAATTGTACTGGTGATGCACAATGTCCCGCAACTTTAAACACGACCAAGTTGACTAAAAATGGTTGTGGCGGAGGCGGTTAATCATTGTTGTATGATGTTTTGAGTACATCAATTTGTTTGAGGTTACACAAATAAAAGCACGATTCTCCTTATTCACTTTGATAAGGACGAGTCGTGTTTTTTAAGTGTATCTTTTCAGGGCATCATTTCTGGATCATATACAATTCCACGTTTTATCGGGATTCGTGCATTATTTTTCTGGTCAGCCGTGGTGAAACCATAATTTTTGTGAGCTTTTTATGACGATGACTCTCTGACAGTCCTCTGTCTGGAATTATATTTTTCTTCTCGCAAGCTGACCTTTGTTGTATGGGGATATAGATGAAATATACAGAAACGCAAGTAAAAGTACTTGTATTTTTAATTCTGTTTTGCGTAACCACAATGTCGTATTCCGCAGAGGGTGATAGTACAACTTCGACCGCTCGGCGTCTCTATCAAAACTATTTAGATCAGATTCATCAGATTTCTTTTACCAACCAGAATCGGGATCGAGTTGCTGATGACGGAGATGTGTTTACCAATGTGATCTCGCAGAAATGGAAAATCGATTTTGATCAGAAGCGGGTCTGGAACGTCGTCACAAAGATGAACGGAGATGCACAAAAACCGGATCAGCTAAAACCGGCTTCCGTTTTCTCTGAAACCGTGCTGGGGACTGATCTCTATTATTCTATTGGAGTGAAACGAGACACTAATACAGCCGAGTCATTCATCGGCTATCTTGAACCTTCGAAATCTCTGTGGAAAGAATCTGTTGGCTGGGGGTATCTGGCGCCTGTGTTTGGCTATCTGCAGGATGGAAATCAATACCTGTCAATTCCGGATTTACTTCTCGATCAGACTGAAGTAAAGCAGTCTCACGGCGTGACTGAGTTGACATGTAAGACGGAAGCGTACCGCTTAAATATTCGTCTTGCGACGTCATCGAAAGGAGGCATGCCGGAACAGATTTCTTTTACGCGAACGAAACCCGGGGAAAACAAAACTTTGAAATCAATGGTGTACACCGTGGAGCAGTCTACCGAGCAAGCCGGACTCTGGTTGCCTGTGAAATATGAATGCAAAGTTGAAACTTTTGATCAGCAGCATAAGCTCCCTCAGGGGATTCGAATCGTTGATGGAGCGATTGTTATCATGACCAAAGATAATTCTGACGAAGGGGAAGATAGTATTAATATTCCCTCGTCTACTTTGATCGCTGAAGTGACTCTGTCAGATATTCACCTGGATGATTTTTCTGACAACGATTTTGAATTTCAGGCTAAAGTACCGAACGGTCTGGGAGTTTCAATGCAGGATGCGCAACACTTACAATACGCATGGCTGGATGGCAAGGTTGTTCCTAAAGTCGATGCACTGAAAAATACAGGTGGATTGTACTTCAAGAATGGGTCGGGAATGCGATGGCTGTTGATTTTAAATGGAATACTCATTCTTCTGATCATTGGCTATTTCGTTCTGAATAAACGAAGGGCATAACGTTCCGGATGGCTAAAGATCCAACAGCAGGATCAGCAGCAGAGCATGAATGATTGGGATAACCGGGCTCTTTTCTGATCGCCTTCTGGGAAGAAACTTCATCGATATCACCAGCCACATCGATCCTGTTAACCTGGATTAGTGGTACTCGTGTCACAAAATACTGGAAACTGATTAGGTCATTATGAAAGTGCCAGGCGCGAAGCGACCGAAAGTGCTCCCTCTTTTCTTTGTGCTCACCAAAAACGCTTATTTGCGAAAAAACATTTCAACTTGAAGTTTTAATCTTTATCATGAACACGATTGCTTCGTCAGGTTTAAGTCAAGCCGCTTTGAATCAGTAGTGATTCAAAGGTGGTTTCAGGTTAGTGTCGAACTGACAAGATCAGAATGTCATTCATCCCAAGTGTTCTTTTAAGATCGAGAGAGACAGAAAAATGGATCGGAAACGTGCTTCACAATTTGATCAGGAAGTTCTGGATTTGTATGACGACTACGCACACGGTCGCCTGAATCGGCGAGACTATATCAAACAACTCGGTGCATTCGCTGTCGGAGGCATGACAGTGGAATCATTACTGGCCAGCCTGTCGCCGAACTATGCCTGGGCGGAACAGGTTAAGGCCAGCGATCCCCGGATCAAGACGGAACGCGTGACTTACGATTCCCCCAAAGGGGCCGGCAAGATGCAGGGACTGCTGGCGTATCCTTCCAAAGGAACTAAGTTTCCCGCCGTCCTGGTAATTCATGAAAACCGGGGACTGAATCCTTATATCGAAGATGTCGCCCGCCGCTTGGCTACGGAAGGATTTCTGGCTCTGGCACCTGACGCGTTAACGCCTTTAGGGGGTTATCCCGGGAATGATGATGAAGGCCGCGTGATGCAGCGGAAGCGTGATAAGGAGAAAATGACGCAGGATTTTGTCGCCGGGGCGAAATGGCTCGAAACGAACAAACGATCGACGGGCAAAGTCGGTGTGGTCGGATTTTGTTTTGGGGGTGGCATGGTGTATGAACTCGCACTGCGGATTCCTGATGTGGTCGATGCCGGGGTGCCGTATTACGGTCGCCAGCCGGACGCAGCTGAGGTGTCGAAGATTAAAGCACCGCTACAGATTCACAACGCCTCGCTCGACCGACGCATCATGGCCGGCGCGCCGCAGTTGGAACAGGCTTTGAAGAAGAACAAGATTCCTTTCGAGGCGTTCGTGTACGAAGACGCCAATCACGGCTTCCACAACGATACCACTCCCCGATACGACGAAGACTCGGCAAAGCTGGCCTGGAAACGGACGATTGCGTTCTTCAAAAAACAACTTGGGAATCAGGATTGAGGCGGTAGAAAAACTGCAACAAAAGAACCCGGGGATCAGGGTGATTATTAACAATCAACGGCAATTGGCTGGTGCTGATCCTGTGTTTCCAATTGCAAAACCATTTGCGGCTGAAGGGTGTGTTTTGTCCGGGACGAGTATTGGCAAGAAAAAAAGGAGTCTGGGATGGCACTTCTTCATGGGATTTCAACAAGATCGAATTGAAAAAATTGAAGAATATGACGCAAGAAATGTGGGAGTCGATTCCCCGGCTCTCCTCCCGGTTTCAAAAAACGATGCCTCCCACCAGAGAGATGTGAATACGTTACTGCCGAGTCTGAAAGGTTTGGTTCGAATCGAGCATTTGAATTTGGCACGATCAAATTTGACTGACAAGGGCCTGCTCGAATTTGCCAAAAATACGAACGCGGACATTGAGATCTTGGATACCAGATGGACTCGAGTGACAGACTCAGGGTTAGAACGCTTTAGAGAGCGTCACCCGACAACCGTGTTTCCTCTCGTCGGCGGGAAGATCGATTACCCATTTCTCGGCGTGATCTCAGAGAATGCAGAAATCAATGACAACGTGAAAGTTTCTCAACTGATGCGACAGACCGCTAGCGATAAGAATCATTGATCAAGCGGCAGCCAAGTAGTCCTGCTGTCATTCGAGGATCACTTAAGAAAGCAGCCCTCTCAGGAATGAATCAATGGCGTCTGTCATTATCGTTGACGGAATCGGGGGCTGCCCCCTTTGAACTGTTGTTTTCTACATTCTGGACTGAAGTGTTTTGTCCATAGTTTGGACAACCTTCATAAATCATGTCCGAATCTAATTTGCTATCATACTCATCCCATTGGTTCTTGTTGTTTGATTGTTCCACGTAATCTTTGATCTTAGACATTGTCAAATCCCCTCCGCATACTTCGATTCTGACACAATTGGATTGAAACCTATACGAGCAACACCAGAAGTGTACGCGCGGGAAAACACTATAATTCAGGGCTTAGAACGCATTCCTGAAGACAAAGTTAGAAGTGACATATATGAGACTCTTTATTTCAAAAGAGCGAGACAGCAGTAAGTCAAGGCGTCCATATGAGACACAAAAGAGATTTTGTCCAGGATTGAACAATCTGAGGCAGACACTTGGTTTATTTGAAATTATGACTTCGTCTCAAGCAAAGTATTACTAGTTCCTAAGTGGATGGAATTGAACTCCTTTACCAGATATGCATAGGTAAAGCATATTCCTGACTAACAAATTGAAGATTTATCCTGGCTACAACAAACATCAAGATCACAGTAGCGCGTAATGAGAGCTACAGCTACGATCCTGTCGCTAAATCCGAAATTGTTTACTTTCGATGATCTATAAATGCGCAGGGGCATAGCACCAGCATTTCAATGACTTATCGCATTGAAACGAAGCTTTTCAGAACTCTCAAAGTCAAGCCTGAGTTTGTAGTGTATTGATGGTTATGGTACTATTCATTTGCTTGGGTTTCTTTGTATTATTGTCGACAGAACAACCACACTATAGAGAAATTAACCAGAGGATTATGGATGCCTGGATACGTGGAGATACAGTCACCATTTCTTGAAGTCTTGGAAGACCTCAGAGAAGCCTTGTCAATGTCTCAACGACAATTGGCTGAAACTCTAGGGATTAATTCCAAAACGTTTAATCGATGGCATGCTCAGATTAAGAAATCTGGCATCCAGAGAATCGCTGCAAACACAGTTGTTACGATTTGTCAAAATGCAAACTGCTACCCTGAACGCTTAGGTTTGCCTGATAAAACAGCAAAACAGGTACGCCTCCTGCTTGAAGAGATCTCTTGGATTCCGTCTTCTGATCGTATTTGCCTTTTCGATGAAATTCTCCCAACAAACTCCGATCCAGGCGACAACGTTTTTATCGTTCCTCTGCAATGCTTCAGGTATAGATTTGTTGAGATGGGGACAACTGCGGCTTCTTTCTACCGCCATTCCGATGAGTTGTGGCTGGATGTAGGAAATCGTCTTGGTGATGGGGTTATCGATCACCACCAGAAATCAGGTGATGCAAATTCATCTACTCGATTAGTGTATGACCATCCTGAGTTTATTCAGAATGCAGTCCGTCCTGGACGCAACTCTACTGACCCATTTACAATTGTTCTCCAATCAAACACAGATTTGGATTGTTTGGCTGCGCTCTATCTCACGAAAAACTACCTCACGACTGGCAGATTTCACGAATCAAAACGAGTTATAGAATCGTTCATCTCATTTGTAGATCGTGTAGATCAAGGATTCTTGACGATGACGCACAAGGACAAATACTCTTTATATTCCGCTTTCTACCGAATGACCGGGCGTTTGCGTCACGAGCATAAGAATGACCCAGATACCGCACGACTTGCTGCAATATCTTCGAGTAGCAAATTATTTGACTTTGTACTTGCCAACCTTGCCAATTCAGACCGTTCATTGTTAGAAATTGATGCATTTAACTGTCCAGGGATGTATGATGATGAAGATCGGGCCTTCGTCAGAAAAGACCATCTCCGTTACGAAAAAAGCTTGTCTCGAAAGGAGTGCCATGCTCGTCAGGGAATGCTGAAATTGCCATTGCGATATGGCGGTCGAAAATCTGTTGACACATTGCTGATTCGAAACGTGACAAGCAATAATCCTGAACCAAGCCGATATTTCAAAATCTGGGCGAGAAGCGACTTAAACAGAGCATCGGAATTTGATGGTTTTGTTGTACTTTGTACATACGACACACAATCAGATGGAAGATCACGTTGTATCATCTCAATAAAACCAGAAGTTTGTTATAAATATGACGTGACGCTCAATGGCTTAGGTGCGATGTTGGAGGTTGCAGAATCAAAGAAACGTCACGAATTGTATGGTGCTGACGACAGGTTGACAGGGAAGAACGGGAAGATGCTCACTCCTCGACCAGGGTATTCCAATTATGATCCATGGTACGATGGCAGGGCACACAACGATACGATTGTCGATACACCAAGAACAGGTACTTGCTTATCCGCCGATGAAGTGGAAGATATTCTTTTTGACTTTGGAAACGGTATAGCCCGTAACTTTGAGTTCTTGTATTAAAAGAATCATCACACACATATTATTTGTTTTGTCAAAAATAACATGGCATAAAAAAGGGCAGTGACTGTCATAAAAAATGACAAGGAAAAGTGTTAAAGGGGCAAACCCCGTTAATGGGGGCAAGCGTTTGAGGGGGGGATTCGGAAGTAATAATAAAGTAGAGGTCCACTGGAACTGAACTATTTCAAAACATGTGGATCAAGCCAGACGGCATGGGCTCCCCGATTAATCCCTGGCGTTTCGGTTCGAATTTCCAGTCTTTGAACGTTCTTGACAGAAACCTTACAGAATAGCACGTCCCCTTGATCTCGAAAGGGAGGAGATCTCCAGAGAATCCTGCCATCTCCCATCACCGTAAATGTCACTGTATTGGGAAATTCATAGGTATCGTCTATGAGGGCCACGCCGGTCACAAAAATTTTGTATTGACCGTCCAGTTGGTAACGCACGCGTGCGAAACCTTTACTTGGTGGGACTAATCCGAGTCCATTGGGAAACTCAATCTGATCGACGGTAAATATTTCGCCATTTCCAGGATCACCATTCTTTCCGAAAGGCCATCCACCGTGAATGACATCCTGTTCCTGCATGTGATTCAGATACCTCAGGGGCAGCTCGCTTAGCTTGGCGTTGAGCGCCGTCCGATCTGCTCCGAATGAATTTCGCCACGCTCGGCTATATATGTCATACGCGTGTCGTTCCAACTCCTGTTTTGTCGAACCTTTCTCTTTACTGGCTAATTGAAACCAGCCATTGGCAACCGCCAGCAGCGCGCCTTGATTTTTTGAGTTCGCAAGTTCCTGTTTGGCCAGGGTTCGAAATGCAGCATCATCCCCCCTGGCGAACCAGGCAAGTCCCTGTTTCCAGTTGTTCAACTTTAAGGCGACAAACTTTCCATATAGAAAAGCCGATTCTGCGTCGTTCGGATTCGCGTTCAGTATTTGATGAGACCTTGCGACGTCGCGATATTCGCGAACCAGCATCACGCTGCGTTGTCTTACACTGTTCGCCAGGGTGTAGGCGTGGTTGTTTCCTGAAGACTTCCCAAGTTTGACAGCGAGAGTTGCAATCTTCACTGCTGTAGAATAATCGCCTGATTTAATTGCAGCCTGACTGGCTTCGATCGCGTAAAACGCCACTTTTTTCAGATCTTCTTTGGAAGTTGCTGATTGCGCTTCCTGTAACAACTGTCTGTATTTCTCAGAGAAGTCGAGGTTTTCTGCAGGGAGAAACGCCTTCAGATCTTGAATCCCGCCTGGAATGACGAGGGTACACAGGACGAGAAAACACGTGTGAATGAGAAACTGACTTTTAAGCGTGAACATTTCTAAATCCGATCGAGAGTCTTTCGGGACGTCTGTGCAACATAGACAAAAGGTGCAGTTACTATCGTAAGTAATCCATACTGACTTTCCAAGCTTTCTACCAATGTATGAACCCCGGAATTCCCATTTGGGCTAATAACGGGACGTGGGTTTGATTTTGAGGGGAGTGTTTCACACTCGCTACGGCATGTTCAGCTTTGTTGCCGTTGGTGATTTGTTCCGGTTTGAAACGGCGTCTGGTGTTGTGCTACTCAGAGGTCGGTCTGCATTGGTGTTTGATGTTGATTTCTGGTTACATTCCAATCGGGTTTTGGGAAAGAACTTCGTCTGGTAGTTTATTTAATGGTTATGAGTGTGATTCTCAAGATCGTAACCTCACCTAAATTGGTATTAACCGCGGCTTACGCCGTGCGGCTGATCTTGTTTTTAAGTAATTTGCCAGCCGGAATGACTAGAGGTAGTTTCAAAACCCAAAATTACGTGAACAGTTTGGTATAGTATTTGTAAGAGTACCTCCCCAGAAAGGAGGTCTCATTATGACCATGACCCGCGTGTCCCGACCTGCCACAGGTCGCAACATAACCGGGTCCAGGACGGAACCAAAACCACAACTCTCGGACGAGCAATGGCTTCTGATCAAAGATCTGTTTCCAGAACCACCGGCAAACGCAGCCGGAGGGCGGCCCAGAGTGGCTGCCCGCGAGTGCCTCGAAGGAATCCTTTGGGTATTAAGGACTGGTGCCCGATGGAAAGATTTACCAACATTTTTACCATCGCCCAGCACCTGCTGGCGTCGTTTCAAGGAATGGACCGAAGACGGTGTGTTCCTGGAAGCGTGGCAGCGATTACTCGAACACCTCGATCGCCGGAAGCTGGTAGTCTGGTCGGAAGCGTTCGGGGATGGCACATTTTGCCCTGCAAAAAAAGGGGCGCCGATGTCGGCAAGACAAAACGGGGAAAGGGAACCAAGCTTATGCTGCTGGTCGACGGGAACGGACTCCCTCTCGCTCTGGATCGTACCAGTGCCTCGCCGGCAGAGGTGAAGTTGATTGAGTCCCTGCTGGACCAGCGCATTTTGCCACGCGACCCTGATCGCCTGATTTATGATCGTGCGGCCGACAGCGATCCCCTGCGCACACAATTGGCGGAACGGAAGATAGAGCTGATCTGTCCGCATCGCAAGAACCGTGTAAAACCAGCGACGCAGGATGGGCGTGCATTGCGGCGATATCAACGCCGTTGGAAAGTCGAACGCACCATCAGTTGGTTGTTCAACTTTCGTCGCCTGGTAGTACGGTATGAAAGATACAGTCATTTGTTTTTAGGATTCGCACAACTCGCGTGCGTGTTCACCTTACTTAATAAGTTATGAAACCACTTCTAATTAGTCGAAGGGCATTCGCCCTGGTTCATCAACATTTCAATGGATAGTTCAAATTAAGAAACACTACCTGGGCGAGCGGACACATGGGGCCCTCACCCTACACATTTTGTGGCTGAATTTATGATCTTATTTTGTGAATCGATCTAAAGGTGCGCATTTTCAGTCAACTGGTGAATCCGTGAATAAGTGCCTATAATCAGTGATGCACTGGTAAACGATCTTCCCAGAACGATTCAGAATTTCCTTTACCCTCGTGCATGTGCCCTTTTCATAAGAATATTCACTGACGATTTAAAGACGATTTATGATGAAGAAACGATTTGTTCTCGCGCTTGCCTTTCTATTGCTGATACTGCCGACCTGCCTCTTTGCTCAGAAACCAGAGCAGCAAGAGGTGACTCGGGCCGATGTGGTAGTTTATGGTGCCACGCCCGGTGGGTTTTGTGCTGCGATTGCCGCGGCGCGCGAAAAGGCTTCGGTGATTCTGCTTGAGACAACCGATCATGTTGGCGGATTGAATACCGGGGGATTAAGCTTCAGCGATTCAAATCAAATCGTTCGCAGTACTGTGATGGGGCTGTTCGATGAATGGCACAGGCGCATTGAGAAAGACTATGCGGATCGGGGCGTCAAACTGCCTTACAGTGTCGGCGTGAAAGATCAGAGCAAATGGACCTACGAGCCGCATGTGGCGATGCGAGTTACTCGGAACATGTTGCGGGAAGCGAACGTCAAGGTTCTCACGAAACGCGATCTGCAGTCAGTGAAGAAGCAGGGAACGCGGATTACGGAACTGGTCACCAGCGATGGCACGTTCGCGGCGAACGTGTTTGTCGATGCGACCTATGAAGGTGACCTGATGGCGGCGGCGGGAGTCAGCTGGACGATTGGCAGAGAAGGCAAGGCGGAATTTGGCGAGTCGCTGGCAGGGAAACGTTACCCCAAGAAAAAAATGGACATCGATGGTTTTGGCAGCTTCTTTAAGCCGCTGCCGTTTATCACCACCACGGATGCCGGCCCGGAAGAGGCCGGTGATTCCAACGTGATGGTCTACAGCTTCCGACTTTGTCTAACCGGAGATCCTGCTAACCGCGTGCCTTTTCCCGAGCCCGCGAACTACGATCCTGCCCGCTTTGAACTGGTGCGACGCTATGTGAAAGCCGGAGGCCGTGTCGGCTGGGATCTCTATCCGCTACCCGGCAATAAATTTGACGGTAACAATTCGATCGGCGGACAATTCTCGCTCGGTCTGGTCGGAGCCTGTAATGGCTGGAGTGAAGCCGACGCGGCAGGACGGGCTGAAATCTGGGAAGCACACAAGCAGTACACGCTGGAGTTTTATCATTTCCTCACCACAGACCCGGCTGTGCCTGAATCTATTCGAAATAAGTATGCCCGGCTGGGATTATGTAAGGACGAATTTCCTGAATACGGGCACTTCTCACCGGCGCTGTATGTGCGCGAGGGGAGACGGATGCGGGGCATGTATGTGCTCAGTCAGAAGGATATTCTTGAACAACCGGAAAAGGACGATCCGATTGTGATCTCTTCATTTCCCATTGATTCACATGACTGTCAGCGTGTCGCGCTGAAAGGGGGCGGCGTCATCAACGAAGGAACGATTTTTCCCGTCAGGAGATCCAGGCCCAAACAGGGCTATGCGTATCACGTTCCTTATCGCTCGATTCTGCCTCGCCCTGATGAATGCACCAACTTACTTGTTCCGGTGGCGCTGTCCTGCACGCACGTCGGGATTTCGTCGATTCGAGTTGAGCCGACCTGGATGATTCTCGGCCAGAGTGCCGGCATTGCAGCCGCGATGTCGGTGCAGGAAAACGTGCCTGTGCAGGAACTGCCTTATCCCAAACTCCGCAAGCGACTGCAGGCACAAGGTCAGGTACTTGAGCTACCTGTCATTGCTCCCGAACCGCCGATGGTCAAGTCGATTGCTGCAAAGACGCTGCCCGGCATTGTTCTGGACAACACCAAAGCGAGTCTTTCTGATGGCTGGGTCCGCTCTACCAATTTCAAACCCTACATTGGAACGGACTATATCCACGACGAAAAGAAAGGCGACGGAAACGCGGTCGCCACCTTTCGTTTCAAGGCACCTAAGGCGGGACGATACCAGCTTCTGATGGCCTATTCGGCACATGAAACGCGTGGAAAGAATGTGCCTTTGACCGTGAGTTGCGGCTCCAGTAAAACCACATTCACTGTCGACCAGACCAAACCGCTGCCACAGGGAAAGCACTTTCGGCCCATCGATACGGTCTATCTGTCGGGAGATGCAGAAACGACGATTACTATCACGAATGCAGGCACAAATGGATTTGTGATTCTGGATGCGATCCAACTCCTGCCCGTTCCCTGAATGGAACGTGAAGTGACCGATCAAGTACTTCTCGATACCAGGCAATGGACACAAGTGGGGAGCAGGTTATATATTAGAGACTCTGTCCCCCTTTTTCTTTCCATTAATGCCAATTTTAATCCTGTGCGTGAAAGTCGGCAAGAAAAGAATAAATCTTTGGAACCAGGATTGAGTCAAATTTATGATACGATGTGCTCTGCTTACTTGTGTTCTGGTCTTTTCAATCCTGCATCAAGTCGCAGCACAGCCAATTAGGCTGAATTGGGCACAAGATGGCAATCGATGCTGGTTTCGAGTCGACAAGGATTACTTCGTTGTCAATGTTCAAACACGCCAATGCACACCGGCCTTCGACAAGCATCGGCTTGCTAAAGCAGTGTCGAAAGTTCTTCAACAGAAAGTATCGTCAAAAAACAGCGTAGTCGAGCAGATTGGTTTCACCGAGTCGCAGCAGCAGCTCCTGTTAAAGATTCGTGGTGCCACATGGCTCCTGAAATTACCGGAATATGAATTGATTACTCCAAAGAACGAAGATCCTCTGTCCCATGATCGGCGGTTGTTTCTACCGGCGCGCAACAGTAAAGCAGGTGGAGCTTCCACCACAATCGTGATTCACAATCGACTGAGTGAGCCGATCAAGGTCTACTGGGTCAGTCCCTCCGGTGAGAAACGATTGTACGGAAGCATCGAAGTCGATCAGGAATGGGAACAACATACTTACATCGGTCACGCATGGTTGCTTCGCAATACGTCGGAGGAGGACCTGGGGTGTTTCATCGCCCGAGGCAATGATTCTTGGAACATCGATCCAGGCGCGCTGAAAGAACTTCGTCACGATACCCCACGCCGACCACGAGCAAAAAAGCGATACAAATCCACGTCACCTGACGGGAAATGGACGTGCTTCGTACAGAATCATAATCTGTGGATTCGCCAGGACGAGCGCGAGATTCCGCTGACTTCAGATGGGACTCCGGACAATACCTTTCAATTCAGTGAGAGTGAAGTCCCGCGCGTTGAATGGTCTCCTGATTCCAAATATCTATTGGCATTTCAGACAAAACGTGTGCCAGAACGTGAAGTACATCTCATCGAATCGTCGCCTTCCGATCAATTGCAACCACGGGTTAAGAGCTACACCTATCGCAAGCCAGGGGATAAATTACCCCAACAGACCTTACGACTCTTTGCGATGCCGAGCAAGAAAGAAATTCCGATCTCGAATCGCCTGTTTGAAAATCCCTGGACTTTACGATTTCGCGGCTGGTCAGAATCGGGTGATTGTTTCTGGTTGCATTACAACCAACGCGGACATCAAATGCTGCGTGAGTTAGAAGTTACCGCCGTTGACGGCGCCGTCAAGCCGATCATTGAGGAATCGAGCGAGACCTTCATTCATTATTCTAACCCCGGCAAACTGGTCTTTAAATCATTAGGAGACGAAGAAATCCTCTGGGCGAGTGAGCGGAGTGGCTGGAACCATCTCTATCGTTATCGTCGCGATACCGGTCAACTTTTAAATCAGATGACAACGGGTGACTGGAATGTGAAACGGATCGAAAAAATTGATCCTCAATCGAAACAAATCTGGTTTTACGCAGTCGGAGTCCACGAAAATCAAGACCCTTACCACGAACACTTTTGCCGCGTCAATTATGATGGCAGTCAGTTCCAGATCCTTACAGATGGAGATGGCACGCATCAGATTCAATTTGAACAGGAAGATAAGTTCTTCGTCGATACGTATTCTCGGGTCGATTTAGCTCCGGTTTCCGAATTACGTGATAGTCAATCGGGCGAACTCATTTGTGAACTGCATCGTGATGATACTGCAACAAAGTTCGGCAAGCGACGTATGACGGAACGGTTCGTTGCCAAAGGACGCGACGGGAAGACTGATATCTGGGGGATCATTCATTGGCCGCTTGAGTTTGACCCGAACAAAAAGTATCCGGTGGTGGAAAATATCTATGCCGGGCCTCATGACCATCATGTGCCTAAGGCATTTCGACCCCAGTATCGTTACCAGCATCAAATTGCTGACGCGGGAATGATCGTGGTACAGATTGATGGCATGGGAACGGCCTGGAGATCAAAAGCGTTTCACGATGTTTGTTATAAGAATCTCCGCGATGCGGGGTTTCTGGATCGGATTGCCTGGATCAAAGCAGCGGCAGCGAAATATCCGCAGATGGATATTTCCAGAGTAGGCATCTATGGAGGTTCAGCGGGAGGCCAGAACGCGATGGCGGCTTTGCTCTGGCATCATGATTTTTATAAGGTCGCTGTTGCCGATTGTGGCTGTCATGACAACCGGATGGACAAGCTCTGGTGGAACGAGCAGTGGATGGGCTGGCCTGTTGATGGGAGTTATGTCGCCAGTTCCAATTCCGCAAACGCCCATTTGCTCGAGGGGAATTTAATGCTGATTGTAGGGGAATTGGATCACAATGTGGATCCTGCCAGCACGACGCAAGTGGTTCACCAACTCATCAAACACAACAAGGACTTCGAATATGTGCTGGTGACGGGAGTGGGACATGGTTCCGCTGAAACGCCGTGGGCGTCGAGGAAGCGTTTGAACTTCTTGAAGGAGCATCTTCGGGTTAATGAAAAGTAAGCCGGAAGTAACAACCTGAGGATTGGTCTAGCCACTTTCTGGCCATTCCTTAATAGAAGAGGAGTACTTGCTGCCAACAAGATGCAATTTCAACTTATTAACATCAGTTATTAAGAAATGGTAAAATGAAGTATTCGTATTTACTCAACTGGTGTGCCCTCATGTTTGTATGGTTCACAGGATGTGAGCAGAGGGAAAATGTACTGATAAATAGCCCCTTTGGAATCCCGGAAAAAATTAAAAAGAAGCAAGTTGGTAAGTGGGAGGCTTCAAAAGCCAGGTTACTTCGATCCGGTAAGCAGCCAGCAGTTATTATCAATGCGAAAAGAGCGATTTACGAATTCAGTGATGGTTCAGATAATTTTACGACACCTGTGACTGCATTCTCCGATTCAGAATCTGGGAGTATCTGGGTGGGACCTGAACAGAGTGGATACCTGTAGATTGAAAATAAAATTTTGGGTTTTTTTGTCATCCAACATCGAATTCTTTGGACTGAGAGTATTCTGGATCATGCCTCCAAATCGACTTTAACCGATATCACAAATATCACCAATCGTTTTGAGAAAGATGTCACGGGCGGCTCTTTTTATCTGGATGCGCACACAGCTAATAAAAGACGGACAAACTTGATGGATATAAACAAAGATTCAATCGTGTTTGGAAATGGTTATGGTAGTTCCGGAGGTCCGAGGCCCATGGTGTCAGGATTTCAATGGGACAAAGATTTATTAAAGCTTAGTTTAACAGACCCGGAAAAAATGCATGAAGCGATCGTATGGATTGACGTGGAGTCCGGAGAGGTTAAGAAAACTGAGGAAAAACCGACAAAGCTTGGTGAAAAGTTACTCAAAGAGGCAATTGGTCAATAGAACAATAAGAGGGGGCAGCGATTCAATGTTTAGGATAGTCGCTGCCCCCTTAGATCGATCCTGGGATTTAAGGGGAGAGTAATTTTTGTGTTAGGTTCCTGCCTTTTTTAAAGATCTTCGGACGATATTGAGTGCAGGAATGTCTCAAGCCGGTTCAGCCCGTGTTTAAAGCCGTTTCTGCCGAGTCCGATTCGCAGTAATCGATCTGAGATTCCCATGACTTCGCCGGGAACCAGCAGCACGCGCTGTTTATCGAGCAGACGCTGGCAGAATTCCCTGCTCGGGAAAGACGTCTTTTGCTCAACGGCGGCCATCGAGCCTGCCTGGGGCGGATGCAGTTCGAGGTGATTCTCGTGACGTAAACAGAACGACTGCAGCTGCTTTAAATTCTGCACAATACGCTTTCGATTACGTGAGAGAATTTCGACGCGATGTTTCATCGCTTGCGTCGCCAGCATCTGGCAAGGCGTGTTGGTCATTTCTGTGGTGTAGTAGCGATATTCTTGCGCGTGTTTGAGCACAATCCGGTTACGCGTCGCCAGCCAGCCGATTCGCAAGCCACCTAGCCCCAGGGTTTTCGAGACACCGGTGACCGAGACGGCTTTGTCATAAAGATCGCATGCAGCGGGCAGGAGTGGAGTACCCGGTTGCTCCAGCATGCGGAACTGTTCGTCACTGAAGATCAGGGCATCATACCGCTGGGCTGTTTCCACGATGGCTTTGAGTTCGTTTTCTGAGATCATCTGCCCGGAGGGGTTGTGCGGAAAATTAAAAACGATGAGTTTCGTCTGTTCGTTACAGAGATCAATGAGAGACGAAACATCGAATTCATGCGTGATCTCGTTAGTGGGACGCCACTCGATGATGCGGCAGCCAATGGCTTGTGCGGTTGCTTTCAGCGAATTGAAAATCGGAGCCTGGATCACAACTTCATCGCCCGTATTCAAATTCGTTCGCATGAATGTATAGATGGCTTCACTCGCGCCACCAAAGATCAGTACGTCGTCTTGTTTGAGGGAGGTGTATTGATCGGCGACACTCTGTCTTAGTTCCTCCAGACCAGCGAACGAGCCATAACCGAGTGGGAAATCAGCAAACGCTTTTTGCTCTGCATCGCTCAGAATATCGGAAACTGATAATGGTTCGCAGTCAGAGTGGCTGAGCGAGATGTCAAAACGGTCTTCCGCGGCAGCAAACCATTGAACGAGAGGAAAAGCGGGGAGTTCCATATTTCAATCGAGGCTCGCTATTAGAGTTGCTTCCTGGAATAACTTAATAAAGAACGATCCTTAAGAGCGAACCGTTTGCTCGCCGGTATTGACATTTCATTTGAACAAAAGGTTCGGGCAGGCTCATTCACTTCAAGTCATATCCAAGCTATACTGGAGGACGCAAGACTTATGAAATGAAAGACGGCGCCTTTGGGGAATTGCTGGCACACTAGTCGCGTTTTTAGAAAGAACAGCAAATGATGAAATATATGCCTGGTAAAGTAGGTTCTCTTGACGAATTGGCCTTGATGGGATCTGTTTTAATCAGTGTTATTCTAATTGGTACTTTCAGCACCAATGTCCGGGCGGACGAACCCCAGGCGACGGGCAAGTATCTGAAAATCTTGTTCCTGGGAAACAGTATCACCCTGCATGGCCCGGCACCAAAGATTGGCTGGAAAGGGAACTGGGGGATGGCCGCCAGCGCCCCGGAAAAGGACTTTGTCCACATCGTGACCGGTGCACTTGCCAAATCGTCGGGAGCAACGCCGAAAACGCTGGTCAGGAACATTGCCGCTTTTGAACGGCAGTACGCGACCTACGACCTGAAACAAAACCTGAAAGAGGCGTTTGCGTTTCAGCCTGATCTAGTTGTGCTGGCGATTGGAGAAAATGTGCCCAAGCTGGAAACAGAGGAAGCGAAAGCACAGTTCAAGGCCAGCGTTGATCAACTGCTCAAGGAACTGCAGACTGATAATCAGCCGACGATTATCGTGCGGAGTTGCTTCTGGCCCAACCCGGCGAAAGATGCAGCGCTGCGTCAGGCCTGTCAACAGGCGGGCGGGATGTTTGTGGACATCAGCAGTCTTGGAAAAGAGGAATCGAACTACGCGCGATCGGAACGAGACTTTCAACACGCCGGCGTCGCCGCCCATCCCGGTGACAAAGGAATGCAGGCGATTGCAGATGCGATTTTGAAAGTTGTGCAGCCCTGATTTTTGTGTGGTTGATCGAATGGATGTTTCCAGACACCTATATTTCTACGACGATTATGTCAGATACTTCCCTGTCGCATTTAATTTAGTTATTTTGTCTTTCACAGCAACCCTGTATCTTCAAAACGATTCACACTAGGAGAAACCACTCATGAAAGCGTTCTTTGTGATTACCATCGGAGCGATGTCACTGCTGGGCAGCAGCGCACTGGCCCAGGACTCAGCGAAAACATTTGAGGCGGGAAAGCCGCTGGAGGCCGTCAACGAAGCCGGGAAATTCGTGCCGATTTCGGACAATGTTAAGGTGTATGGCAGTTTTCGTTTTGCCGAAAGTTGCGTTTATGATCCGGTACGGAACCTGATTGTGGTCATGAATGCCGGCGTCCCGCAAAACATGCAGAAGAACGACGGTTACGTCTCTTTGCTGAATCCCGACGGTTCGGTCCACACGACAAAATGGATCGGGGCAAGCCGGAAAGGGCTGACCCTGAATCATCCACTGGGCACCGCGATTCATAACGGGACCCTTTACACGGCCGACATCGATGTGGTTCGCACCTTCGATCTCGCCTCAGGCAAGCCGGGGCGTGCTTATCCCGTGAAAGGTGCTACCTTTCTCAACGGAATCGCCGTCAATAAAGACGGAACGATCTTTGTTTCCAACTCGAAACCGGAGAGCCGCGTCTATAAAATCACTGCGAACGGCGACGTTTCCCTGTTCGTGGACGGCAAGCCACTGGATATCCCGAACGGCGTGGCCATTGATCAGGACGGGAATGTCGTGGTCGTCAATGTTGGCAACAATGATGTGATGACCTTTGATCCCGCCAATGGGAAACTGCTGCGTACCGAACATGCTGCAGAAGGGGGCAACGACGGTCTGGTGATTCTTCCCGATGGCACCAAGTACGTGAGCAGTGTCCGGTTTGGAAGTGTCTCTAAGATCCGTCCCGGAAAGCCAGCGAAGGTCATTGCCTCCGGAATCCCCAGTGCCGCCTCGATGGGCTACGATTCCAAACAGAAGCAGTTGATCATTCCCATGAACAACAACAACGCCGTGGCATTTATCAAGTTGAAGGATTGAGAACATTTCCGCTGCAGCGTTTTATTAGAATGACTATTTGAAACCAGCAATGCGAGATGCAGTATTGTTGAGGGATCTTGCATTGTTGTGTTTATTCGCTGAGCCTATTGAATCCCCGTTATATGTTGTGTTTGGGTTTGACCAGAATCGTTTTCGTACACACCCCCCAGGGCAGTTATATGACATGATCGTACGCCACTGCTTATCCTTATTGTAATATCCGTGCCCGTACATAAAAGGTGTATTAGTTGAATCAGCTTCTGGGTTGTGTCGGGCACCTTGCAGGTGTCCGATTTCGTGTCCGAATGAGTAATACCCTGTGGCACAATCATAGTGGCAAATAGCAAATGCCGTACTCGCATTTGCGTATATTGTTTTAGCTCTGCCGCAAGCTTGATCATCATTGATCAGCATGACAACAACATCTGCTTTTTTGCGGTTGCGTAACGAGTGTACGCCATCGATGTGACCATCTGAAGTAGCCGCAAGTCTATCGACATCCGTCTTGAAAGATCCTGATTCTGTGTAGGATACCTTTCCTTGGTGAACTAAGCGAAGCGAGGCGTTTATTTTGCTGTATTCATAAGACTTATTGGTTTCTTCAATAGCAAGGTCAATCAATGATGGGACATCGGTTAGTACGTTCGCTACAGCTGGAGTGTAGACTACCATTACATCGATGTGATACGACATATTTGTATCCGAGAGATTATTTTCTTCGATTTTGTCACCCGCCTGTTTTTCTTCTATAGAGATTGCTCGCTGGGCTTCCTCAAATTCAGGTGGATGGTCAGGAGGAAACTTTGAATCATTCCGTTTGATAAGGGCGTGAAGACCGCCGCTAAGGGGGCGAAGCGAAAAGTGTTGGTTATTAATGCGAATGGTCCCAGTAACATTATCGCCTCGCTTAATAAACGTGACATCATTTACTTCGTCATTTTGCTTAGCTGACCAGATAGTTTTATTTTTTGTGGTCGTTACATTTGATCGATCAAGGGTTACGTTCAACTCCTGGTTGAGGTTCATGACTACTTGATCGTCAGCGAATCTTGCAGCATCCAATTTTACGATAGTGACGTTTTCGTTCCACTTCTTAGATTTGAGAGATGCTATTAAGGATGACTGTTTTTCCGTCAAGTCGGTTTTTTTTGTGTCCATGAAGTGAAACAGTTTTTGGGGAGGCGCAGCAGCGACTGCATGGGCGGCAAGTTGAAGCACTAGGAGAATAAGTGGAATACAGATTCGATAGATAGCCATGAGTCATCTCCAGCCTAATAGATTTTGCATGCTGCCTGGGTTGGGAGGATTACAGTTTTATTCCCAAAATGTATCTTGTTTCGAATGCTTACTCCGCTTGTGTGGTCAAATGTATTGGATGTGGTCAAAAGTGTATTGTCAAGTGCGTTTTGTATGAAATAGGGGTAATGCAGAGTAATCCCTATTCAAAGTCTCTTGTTTTTGGGACCAAGCTATCTCAAGTTTCTTCTGGAATTCAGAATTCAGTTCGCTGGCATCTTATGCTTCAATTCGTATAAGGCACCGTACCTGTTTTCGGGTTGACCTTGTAACCAAACTGGTCAATGTACTTGCTGCCATGCAGAAACTGGTCTCCCTGGACGGCCAGTTTTTTCTTTAGTGCTGCATCGAGTCGAGCCTGTAGCGGGGCTGACTTGGGATCATTGCAGAGATTGTTCTGCTGATACGGGTCTGTCTGGTTGTCGTACAACAACCAGGGGCCGTTGAGGTCGCGCACGTAGGTGTAACGGGCGGTTCTCAGGCCCCGATACTCTTTTCCGCCCCGGCTCCGCTGCCATTCACCGAAGGGGGAGGGGCAGGTGATGACCGTCGCCCCATCGGACGGATTTTTGCCGCCGCGCAGATAGTCGCTGTAATCAAGCCCTTCCACCGTTTTGGGGATTGTGAGTTCGCACAAGCCTAACAGCGTCGGCATCAGGTCTTCCGAATTGATGGGCGAATCAACCGTGCGGCCTTTCCCATGCTGCGCACCGCTCAGCCGGAACAGCATTGGCACTCGCAGTGATTCGTCCCACGGTTTCTGTTTGCGGATTTGTCCGTGGGAGCGCAGCATGTCGCCGTGATCGGAGGTGAAGACCACGATGGTATTTTGGTCGATGCCTGCTTCTTTGAGGGTCGCCATCAAGTCGCCGACACAGTCGTCCAGCGCAGTACAGTGGGCAAAGTAACCGGCGAGTTCTTTTTTCGCGGCGGCCTGCTGGTCTTTCGGTACATTGGGACGTAACTTGATTTTCTCCGGTTGATACAGTCGCTGGTACTCCGGGGGAGCCGTATGGTACGGATTGTGCGGAGAGCCGTACGACATGACCAGCAGAAACGGCTGACCCGCTTTTGACTGGTCACGGATGTACTGCCGGGCCACCCGCGTCTGGGCGAAGGCGTCATAACCTTCCCAGGTCTGTCGTTCGGGCGAGTCGCCGTAGTAGAACGATTTGTTGTAATTATGCGTGCATTCCAGCGCTCGCCAGAACTGAAATCCCTGTCGACGCTCGGGCGGTGTGAACGCCGTGCGGCCCCGGCCATCGAGGTGCCATTTCCCGATGAACCCGGTCGCATAGCCCGAACCGGCCATCACCTCGGCAATCGTGACGGATTTCTCCGGCAGTTGCACATCGTTCAGAAACACTCCGTGCGTCAACGGCCGCTGACCGGTCAGCAATGAGGCCCGGAAGGGACAACAGACGGGACACCCGGAAACGGCATTTTTGAAGTTGACACTCTGTCGTGCGAGTTCGTCGATGTGCGGCGTCTGAACCTGCTCATTCCCGGCATAACCGAGCGAAGGCGCCCGCCATTGATCGGTGAGGATGAATAAAATATTAGGCTCTGTTTTTTCCGCCTGGACCCCGTTGGGAGAAAACAGACAGCCGATCAGAATGAAAACAAAAAAACGAACCTGCATGCGCGGAGTCCTTATCAAAAATGCTGTGCCTGCGGCCCAGACACAACGGGTCTAGTTATTATATATGTTGAAGATTAATTATCATTCAACGTCCACCCTGATTGCAACGCCAACTGCGCGAACGAGTAAAAATGTCCTGAGACTTCGATTCTCTCTGGATACTGCTATTTTTTAGTGTGAATACAGAAAAGCTGACTTCCTGTCCTGAGAATTAAATACTCGTTGACGAGCGCCGCTCCGTACAGAGTCGGTCGTGAGAACATGGCTGCGGAACGCTGGCGTTGGCCTGTTTCTTTTGCTTGGGGGACGTTATTGACCGGCGGTGCTTCTTCGGTCCAGAGCTTGTTTTCCGTGACGACTTCGAATTCGGCGCCTGCTTTCAGCACGGTTGTCGCGCCGTTCTTGCCGAAAAAGTAGATGTGATCGCCCAGGCCGACCGGCGTCGCCCAGCAGGATTCCTGGATGCGGTTCGTGTAGGCGGGCTTACCGGTTTTCAGATCCAGGCAGTAAACCACACCTGCGCGATTGACCCAGTAGGCATACCCCTGATACGCGATGGGCGTGGCCCAGGAGGGAACCGGGCTGGAGTCGGTCCAGACAAATTCATTCTGCCATTTGTCGCCTTCTTGTCTGACTTTAAACAGGCCGTTGGACTGTTTGGCCAGTTGCTCGTTCTCTCCGGAGCGACCAGGAGAAGCACCAACCAGAAAGCTTCCATTGCCGACGGGAAGGGGGCTGGTTTTATTGTTGCCGCCCACTTGGCCAAAGGACCAGAGCCGTTTTCCTGTCGCGGGATCATAGCCTTCGAGGCTGCCTGCAGAGCTGCAGACCACCTGTGAAGTTTTACCCACGGGAACCAGCATCGGTGAACTCCAACTGACGCGGCTCTTGCGATCTGTTTTCCATAGTTCTTTGCCATCGGATTTGCTCAGCGCGGTCAGGTACGACGGACCTTCGTCGTCGATCAGAATAATGACGCCCTCTTTGGTCTGCACTGGTGAGGCGGACAAGCCGAATTTATTTATGGGAGCACCATAGCGTTCCGTTAGTGAAGCGGTCCACTGGAATTTACCATCATGCGAGACGGCGACCACATCACCACTTTCGAAGTAAGCGTAGACGCCATTCTCATCCAGGACCGGAGTTGGCGCGGCGCGACTGATGTAAACGGTGTTCTTTTCCGGATAGGTCGAGGGCTGTGTATGAATCCAAAGTTGTTTGCCAGTTCTAATGTCATAACAGACGATGTGCAGTTTTTCTTTATTCGGCCCCTCGACCGATGTGACATAAACCTGGTTGTTCCAGATCACTGGGCTCGATTGCCCATAACCGGGAATATCAGATTTCCAGGCCATGTTTTCCTGGGGAGACCAGGCCGTCGGAATCGACTCCGCAGTGACTTTGGATGCATCCGGCCCCAGAAAGCCGGGCCACTGATCCTGAGCTTGGATTTCCGAAGTGATGCAAAGTAGCAAAAGTACTGTGATTTGATGTTTCATGATTCATTCCTGTTTTATTCTGCCAGCGATGCTAAGCCTTCTTCACGAATTCTGATTTGAGTCCCATGGCGCCGATGCCGGGGATTTTGCAGTCGATGTCGTGATCGCCTTCGACCAGGCGGATGTTTTTGACTTTCGTGCCGACCTTGACGACGGTGGACGAGCCTTTCACTTTCAGGTCTTTGATGACGGTGATGGTATCGCCGTTTTGCAGTTCGTTGCCGTTGGCGTCTTTGACGACAGGGCCGGTGGGAGCATTCTCTGCGTCTGTCTGGCTCCATTCGTGCCCGCACTCGGGACAAACCAGCATGCCCCGGTCTTCGTAGGTGTATTCAAAGTGACATTCCGGGCAGTTTGGTAAATCGCTCATCTCAATTCCTGTAGCTTAAATGATCCGTCTCTCCTGGCCGATTGCACGCCCGGCACCGCGTCTCGCTAAGATAACGTTTCAGGGCGCTTAAGCATAGTCAGCATGAATGGGAGAACAAAAGCATGAGTGGAATGTTTTATATTGGATTGGAAGCCTGAAAATGAAGTTGGTAGAAAAAGTTTGTCGATATTTTCACATTCCAAAATTAAAACCTACTGCTTGGTTATCTTGAGCATTAAGTAATTAAAAATAGAAAAAATGATCGACTAGGAGAGGGGCTTACGGTTACTAAGTAGCTCCTATTTAAATAGCAGTTTCTTGGCAAGTACCAACAACATCCAATCAACTTATTTTCCAAACTAGAATTATGAGGATTTTACCATGACAACGGATCTTCCCATTTCGGATCTTTCTTCTGGCAATGGTTGCATACCAGACCTACTTGACTTTGATCCTCCGAAGCCAATCCAACCATTAGGAACTTTAACACATTCGGATAACCAAACGCGAGGGGATTATGCTTCAGCAGGAGCTGATACTTTATCGCTACCTCAAGTTCAAATTTACCAACATATTGACTTTGGTGGGCGCAGTGCAATTACTTCATTAAATTGGCGATATGTTGGTGATTGGTGGAACGACAAAATATCGTCAATCGTGATTTACCGTGGTCGTTGGCGTTTCTACCAGCATTCAGAGTACAGAGGCGCTTATTGGGACTTGGGTGTTGGACAATACCGATGGGTTGAAGATGCTAATATTCCAAATGACATCATCTCCTCATTTAAATTCATTGGTTATTGATAAAAACGCGATCTGTGCCAATGTATTGTTTAGAAAGTAGATCGAGGGCATGGCTCCCTTTTGTCGTGTCGCAGACTACGGACGACATGTAATATAAAAAAGTCAGGTCTCAACGAAGCGAGACCTGACTTTGAATTAAAACTGGCTTAACGAGTATGTGGCGGCTATGTGTCTTCCTTGATGTCATAGCAGAACAGCAGGTCCTGGTCGCGGAGGTAGAGCTTGCCGTTGGAGATCACCGGGCGGGCCCAGACTTTGCCGAGGAGGCTCTGTTGTTTGGTCCGTTCCGGAATCGTGAAGCGGCCCGTTTCTTTGAATTCTTTGGAGTTCGCTTCAATGCAGACCAGTTCTCCATCGTCCTGGGTGAAACAGTAAATGTGACCGTCGGCCGCGATCACACAACCCGCGGGAGCAGCGCGGCCTTCCATCCAGACGCTTTCGCCGGTCTTTAGATCCTGACAGACCCAGCGACCGCGAGCGCTGGTTTTTCCAGACCAGCCGTAGATCTTACCGTCTATCAGAACCACGCCGCCGTGGTGGTTGCTCATGGTTTTGTTCTTGTAGAGCACCTTGGCGGTGAACTTGTCACCCGCTTTATTCACTTCAACGAGTCCGCAGCCGGCGTCGTAATCGCAGGTCGTATAGACAAGGTTGCCCGAAACGATGGGAGTCGGAATGACGGCGATTTCATTGACAGGTACTTCAGCCGTCCAGAGCAGTTTTCCGTCGGAAGCGCGGACACCTGCCAGCTGTTTTGCGGACAACACGACATATTGTTTGACGCCACCGAAGTCCGCAATCACGGCGGAGGAATAGCTGCACGCATCGGTCAGTTCTTTGGACTGCCAGACCAGTTTGCCGGTCGCGGCTTCGAGGGAGACGACGGTTCCCTGATCTCCGCCCGGTGTGCAGATGACATGCTTGCCGTCAACCAGGGGGGATTCACAATAGCCCCAGGTGTTTTCCGGTTTGCCGCGGGCACCACTGAGGGAACTGCCGAACGCTTCCCGCATGTTGACCTGCCAGAGGATCTTGCCCGTTTTCTGATCGAGGGCAAATAGATCGCCGTTACCGCCGATGCCGAACAGCCGACCGTCCGCGATGGAAGGAGTACTCCGCGGGCCGTGCCCCCATTTGGAAAGCATGATGCCTTCTTTGTAGTTCGTGACTTCGGTTTTCCAGAGCTGTTTGCCGTTGGGATCCAGCGCGAGGGCGAATTCGACATAATCGCCGTTCTCCTGTTTGTCGGCTCCCAGCAGATAGACATCGTCATTCACGACAGCGGGAGCAGAGTAGCCGATCCCGCAGTCTTTAAACGACCAGGCCGGTTTGAAGTCAGCGGGGAAGGTCGAACGCAGACCGGTCTCGGGGGAAATCGAATTTCGGTTGGGTCCCTGCCACTGAGCCCAGTCGGCCGCCTGTACGGAAACAGTCGCAAGTAATAATAAAGTCAGAGGAACGGTCCACAAGGGGCGCGTAAAACTTGGCATGATGAAATTGGTTCCTGAAATTAGAGCGGGTCGGTTTGAGTCGCTTCTCGGAGGGAAGGTCGTGCTTCTCTCTTATTTTGACTGACTTCGATGAGCAGGTCCAGTGTTCGGGAACGGAAGAGGCGGATTTCTGGTCGATCGATTGAGCGAAATGCAGGCGTTTTATTCGTGGAACGGTAGGGACTACCACGAAAAGCACGAAAACACACGAAAAAATCTGTCGAGGATCGTGTAAAACAGGTAACATCGAGTAGGGCGAACAATTGAAGCGGTAAGGAATGAAGATTTGAATACAGAATCACAATATGTTTCATCAGGCCTGCATCGGCTCTTCGCTGCGGTGGGCCTGTTGTGTTTTCTGTACGCGTTCTCTTACTGGTTGGTGGGGCATGGTTCGTCTTCGAGATATAACCCCGACGGTACCCTGGTCAATACAGTGTTGGCCCCGGTCGCTCTAGGGCCGGTGTTTCTGATCTGGCAATGGATTCGCATCCGCCGCCCCGAACCTGCGGTGCTGCTGTTAACTGGGTATGGAGTCGGCTGGCTGTTCCTGTGGATCGTCGCGGCGTATACGAGGCTGGGGCTTGCCTTAATACCGTTGATGCTGGTCGCTTCGTTGATTGTATTTTTGTACGCAACGATTCTCTTCAGCCAGGAACTCCGCAGCCGCCGCTTCGCGCTGATCCCCATTTTGGCAACCACAATCACATTGTTCGCCAGCGGACAGGTGCTGGTGAGTCTGACGCTGGTACCTGTTGAGATTTGAGGATGGGTAGGGTTACTGTCGACCGTCAGTCGCCGGTCGATGGTCCCAGCTGTTGCTGTAGAATGAGTTGAACATCATTCGGTCGGTCTGGTGCATGAGTTGGAAATTGTTCCAGTCGCTGCCGTAGTCCACTTGATCGTAATACTCCTGGGCAACACGTTCTGCCTCGGCCGCTTGTTCGGCTTCCAGCCATTGCCGGTATTCTTCGATTTCCTGCTCACGAATGGAGTGGCGGATCAATAAGCTGTCCAGCTGAAACTCCTGGTCGGCCCGAATCAGATCGGCTTTGGCGGTCAGTACTTCAAACTCCGCGATCAGTGAGTTTATGGTTTTGGTACGTCGTTCTCGCTGCTTTTGTTGAAATGCCTCAATAGACGCGATCAGAGCAGCACTCTGCCGTTTCATCTCTTCGGCCAATTGCTCTTTTCGTTTCAGCTCTTTGTAAAGCCGGGAGTAAATTTTCAGTTCCGCGACATAGGCATCAATTTCATCTTCCAAAGCAAACGTTTCTGGTACTCGATCTGCATCGGACAAGCAGAGATTTCTGATCGACAGGCTGAACGCTAACGATTCAATTCGATTTCGTCCCCGCTCGACAAATTCCAGCGCCTGGACGATTTCCGTCCTTTTGTGGAATTTAACCCAGCTGTTTCCCACGGCATCCAGCTCATCAGCGAGTTTTCTGACCTTCGTTTTCTGGAAGACCAGGAGCTTTTTGGAATCATTGAGCAGGCCACGAAAGGCATTCTCAATCTGTTTCCCTTCCGACGTGGTGTCGAGAGCCCCTTTCGATGTGATCACGACAATGATCCGGGCTTCCGAAGTGATCAGTTTCTTGTCGCGGATCGGATGAACCTTGATCAGGAAATTGTTCGCGGAATCCAGCTGTTGGCGAAAGTTCTCCAGCGTCGCTGGCTTGTCTGCAACAGCTGTGATGGCAATCTGATTGGCCTGGAAGGTGACCGGTTGCCCCGTTTCGAAATCCAGCAGTTTGTAAATGGACTTCATACGACTGACCACCATTTTGACAATCAGGATTTTCGTGCCGGATTTTTTAAGGGTGACTTGGCCGATCCTCTTCGGCAGTCCCCCTTTTTGGAGTTCACTGATCGGAATCAGTTTTTCGGCCCGAGCGTTCGTGGTCAGTGTCAATGCGAGAAGAATCAGCAGGGTAACTCGAGGACTCATAATAGGAATTCGCAGAAAACAGGGAATCAGAAAGAAGGGCCGGGAACGTTCTCTGTTCGAGTCGCGAGCTGCAATCGACAAGCTCATTGTTAAGTGCAGCTTTAGACTCGTAAGACAACATCGTACCGATTCAAAATCTTGAAGAAAAGTGGCACTGAAAGCGAACCATAAAAAAAAAGAATTGCGAAGAAATGATGAATTAATACTTGCCAGGAAAAGAATAAGTTGCCTCAAGAGAATTGACTTTTTATCTGTGATAATCGCAAGCCACCGGCTATGCTGAAGTAGTTCGCGAAGTATCAAATCCAGGAACCTATGATCGATGAAATCCTGATGAGCCAGTTTTTACAGAGTTTCAAATTGCACGAAGTCGGATATCTGATCTGGGAGACCGAACGTCCCGTCATGCGAGACGCGCGATCCCGATTTGATCTGTCTGTCTACTCCTGCTGGGAAGAGGAAGACGAAGATCCCGCTGGTTTTGCAGTCACCATGGATCGTATCGAAACTGACGCCGACAAAGCCCGTTACGAGGCCGCGTGGAACTACCTGATAGAGAATTGCGATACCGTGGAACAGATCTTACGCGCGGAGTTACTGGCGCATCACGAACTTGGCTGGTCAGGTTTTCAGAGCGATCGCACAGAAGATACGGATGGCTGGGAAGAAATACGTGATCTCGTCGACTGGGATTCCCCCGCGGCAATTGATTCCCTGTATGGGTTATACGAAATCAGCATTGGTCCCGAGATTCGTGATGACTGCGCTGTCTTGACCTTTTACTTTGCTTCCAGTTGGGATACAGAACACGGCGTCGAGATTTCTCTTCATCGTGACAGTGTTGAATAGTACGAACGGTTCTTACCAAAGACGTTAACCGGGGCTAACGCTCTGCGGCTAATGAGTCTTTACTGCGTTCAATGTCTCTGTAACTTAGGGACCTGTTCAATCTCGGTGTTTGTTAATTGATACTTGATCATGTTGTAGTCCTTGGCAACACAATTAGAACCTTTAACACCGGCGGCTAATGCCGGCCCGCTGGCTATGATGAGGTCGTGAATTCGTCTACCGCTCGACGGTAATCTTCCGGCACAAAATCGTCTTGCGTTTGACGCCGTTCTTGTCGGGGTAGTAGAAGTCGCTGTAGAAAATCAGGGCGCTGTTTTTGTCGAGGGGGATGATTTCGGGATTGTTGCATGAGCCGTCCCAGTCGTGGAAGGTGGGGTCGGCGACTGGTTTGTTCGCCAGGCTGCTACGGTCGTCGGGCGTCATGACTACCAATGGTTCGGTCCATTTGGTGCCGCTGTCGTTGAGAGCGGCGCGGACGAAGGTTCCCGGGCGAGCGTAACAAAGCAGGGTGACGCCGTTCTCAAGGGTACAGAGCCGGGGGAGAATACCGACGTTGTCGAACTTGATCGGCTTGGACCAGGTGTGGCCGCCGTCCGTCGAGCGAGTCATATACATCGGGTCCCACTCTTTGCCGGTGTAGGAATACCAGGTCGAACGCAGGAACCAGACGATGGAGCCGTCGGGCATGAATTCGAAATCGCTGTCACTGAAGCCGCCGCTCTTGTAGGGGAACTCGTGACCGTCGGCCTCGTATTCCAGATGGGCGCGGCGCTGGAATGATTTCCCGTTGTCTTCCGAACGAAAGATTTCGGCTGAGTAGTAGGGGCTGTATTGTCCATTCGCGGGATTGAGATGGCCTTCGCCCGAAAAGACGCTGACCCAGATCGCGCCGTCGGGACCGATCTTGGGATTGCCACGGGGGAAGATCGACTTCAGAATCTTTTTACCACTGCGGCTGACATGCACCACGCGCGTCAGAAAAGGCCAGTCGACGGAAGCATGTTCCAGCTTCGGTTCGGTTTCACCTTTGGGAATGCGAAACAACGTCCATTCTTTTTTCGACAGATTGGCTGGGAGACGATCGGCGTTAAAAGCATAGATCGTTGTGCCTCCCATCCAAAAGGTCATTCCGTCGGGGACCGGCAGCGTACCCGGTTTCGCCTGTTTCGAAAAGTCATAGGCGGGCGTGTATTTATTCCAGGGTGTGGTTTTGTAATCGCTGACGTCAATACCCGATTCCGGCGGCATATAGACCCGGTCGCCATTGGGAAGCACCAGGCCGCACTCTTGTGCGATGGACGCGTCGACCTCTTTCCACGTCTCCCCTTTGTCACGGCTCTCAAACCAGAGGGCCGTCGAACCGTAGTTGCTGATGTCGTCGTTTTTCACATGCACGGAAACGAGATACCGGTCCCCTACTTTGTAGGGCCGCGGAAACTGGTAGGGCCCCCAGATCTGTTCCTCGGGCCGAATTCCCCGCACGATAACCCGCGGTTCCCCCATCGTCAGCTTGATAGAGGCGGCTGTTTTCTCATCGGCGACAACACACTTCGCGGAAACGAGGATGAAGAACAAAGAACAGAAGAGGGAGCGCATGGTCGTTCTCATTTTCTAAGTGAGTGAATCAAACAGAAGCAGGCTGCAGTATAACCGCATCCTGCTCCTGTTGCATTTTTAAACTCGTGGCAATTACTCGGGCCAGGGAGATTTCTCTGTCGCCAGTGAATAGATGACAGATTTCGAATTACAGAATTCGTGGGCCGCTTCGATGAAACCGAGTTCTGCTCCGAAGCCACTTTTCTTGTAACCGTAGATCGGCACGTTGGGACGCAGGTAACCGCCGCCGTTGATCGAAATGCGGCCGGCCTGCAATTCGCGAGCAACCCGCAGCGCCCGTGTGCCATCGGTGGTCCAGATGTTGGCCATCAGACCGAAGTCGGAATCATTGGCGATGCGGATCGCTTCTTCTTCCGTTTTGTAGGTCAACACGCTTAAAACGGGGCCGAAGACTTCTTCTTTCGCGACGGCCATGTCTGGAGAGACCTGGTCGAAGATGGTCGGCGGATAGAAGCAGTCGAGAGGATCGTCGGAGACTTCCCCCGAAAGGACCAGGCGGGCCCCTTCCTGTTTCGCCTGTTCGACGCGGGTGCGAACGAAGTCGCAGTGCGTCGGCGTGGCGAGACAACCCAGGTGCATTTCGGGATCGGTAGGATCCCCCTGCTTCAGTCCTTTGGCTTTAGCGATGATCGCTTCCAGCAGTTCATCGTGCTGGCTTTCATGTACCAATAGACGAGAGCCGGCGACGCAGATCTGACCGAGGTGACAGAAAATACCGGTGATCACGCCATTGACGACGTGGTCTAGCGGTGCATCCGGGAAGACCACGCTCGGCGTCTTGCCCCCCAGTTCGAGTAGCACGCCTTTCATGCCCTCTTTGGCGGCTTCCATCAACTGGGCGCCGGTTTCATGGCGACCGGTGAAGGCGATTTTATTGATGCCGGGATGTTTCACCAGCGCCGTTCCTGCTTCCGCACCCGTTCCGTGAATCACATTGATCACGCCGGGCGGGAAGCCGACTTCTTCGGCCAGCTTCGCCAGCATCAAGGCAGACAGTGGAGAGACTTCGGATGGTTTCAGGACGACCGTGTTTCCGCAGGCGAGGATTGGTGCCAGCTTGATGGCGGCGTTGGTCAGCGGATAATTCCAGGGAACAATGGCCGCGATGACACCCATCGGTTCGCGGAACTGCATGGTTACGTTATCGGCGAGTCCCCCATAGGAGTGACCGGCGATTTTATCGGGAAGCCCGGCGTAGCTTTCCAGCATGTCGGCACCACAGGGAATGTCAAAGCCCAGTGTATCGCGAATCGGTTTGCCGATATTGAGCGTGTCGGTCATGGCGAGGTCTTCAGCCGCCTCACGTACCTTCTCGGCCAGCTTATACAGCAGACGTCCGCGCTCCAGGCCATCCATCCGCCGCCATTCGCCTTTGTCAAACGCGCGGCGGGCTGCGGTGACGGCAAGGTCGACGTCACTGGCATCGGCCATCGCAATTTCTGCCAGCGGTTCGCGGGTCGCCGGGTTGGTGATCGTCCAACTGGTGCTGGAATGACCGTCGATCCATTTTCCATCGATAAACATTTTTTCTGGCCAGGATGGCATACTCTCAGTTCCTTACGTTCAATTCGTGTCATGGGCTGTCGATGCGAACGATTTCGTTTTGTGGGATTGAAACAGGAATGCGTATTCCGAAAAGAATCGAAACACGTGGGAATGATTCTAAATCAGTGCGATGAGTAGGGCGGGAAAATGGTAGGGAAAACCCGGAAATCTATCGGCGTGATCAGTCCTGGTACAATCTCAATTCAAAGGGTTCCACATCGACAAGGAGGCGCTTTTAAAAGTTATCATTCTGAACTGACCAAAGTCAGGTCAGCGGCGAATCAGGTTCGTGTGAGAACAGGATTCGATCCTGAAAGGATACACGCCATGATAACCGGGCGAAAGTGTGCAGGGCAATAGTGGGCGGTTATTTGGAGGAGTGATAATGGGGCGACAGTTGGTTAGATAATCTCTGTGTGAATAAACTCGTGGGTTGACACCTTATTTATTCAGGTCTATCTTCAATTTTGTGCCGGGTGCTTGTCGACTGCGATCCGGAATTGATGTCTCGTAATGGAGTAGGGGATCAGAGCTTTGAAACTCAAGGTACACCACGCGGTTGTTGGATTGCTCATTCTGGTTGTGGCGGGTGCGATCGCCGGCAGTCTGCTCTGGGAGGAAGCACGCGTTGAATCAGCGTGGGGGCCGTTTGTTTATGTCCCACCCGCGTATCCGGAAACAACCGGCTCTGATCTCGATGGTGAATTCTATCTCGATAAGATTCAGCCGATATTTAACCGACGGTGTATTGTCTGTCATGGCTGTCTCGATTCACCCTGTCTGCTCAAACTCACTTGTTACGAAGGTTTACTCCGCGGTGCGCGGAAAGGGAACCCGGATGGCACACATCTGTTTGCCGAGAAGCCGGTCCGTCTGACTGACCAGCCTTCTTTAGCAGCCTGGCGTGAGCAGGGGTTTTGTCCGGTAGTGGAACAGGAAGGACCGTCGGCAGAGCGGCCCGCGAAGAGTATTCTGTTTCGGATGCTGGTCGCTGGCACCGAGCATAACCAGCCTCCCTTTAGTTTGAAGCCGGTACAGCCGGTTTACCAGGCGATTAACAAACATGTTTGTCCGTGCGAACAGGGGATCGACGACTATTTGAAGCAGCGACCGAAGGCGGGGATGCCGTTCGCGATGCCCGCGCTGTCGCCTGAGGAGAATCAACTCTTTTCCGAGTGGATCTCTGCCGGTTCGCCGGGACCGACGGCACGTGTGATGGCCGAGGTCGGGAAACTGGCACAGCCGGAAGTCATCGCTCGCTGGGAAGCGTTTTTGAATCAGGATGTTCCACTGTCGCCGTTGGTGAGTCGGTTTATTTTCGAACATGCATTTCTGGCGACGTTGCATTTCGACGAGTCGCCAGGCGAGTATTTCCGACTGGTCCGCTCCACGACGCCGCCGATTCAGGTCACGACGGACAAGGACGGCAAAGAAGTTGTCACAGCCAGTCCGGTTCACGAGATCAAGACGGCACGACCCTATGACACGCCTTACCTCAAGGGAGTCGACCAGTTTTACTACCGGTTGAAAAAGGTGACCGAATCTCGGGTGCAGAAGTCGCTGTTCCTGTGGAAGCTGAACGACTCTAAACTGAAGCGCCTCGACGAACTTTTTTTTCAAGTCGAACCGGTACCCGGGAAGAGCCTGAAGTCTGACTTTGCCAGTCACAACCCGTTCGAAGTCTTTCAGGCAATCCCTGCGCGGTCGCGGGCCCTGTTCATGGTAGAGAACTCTCACCTGATCGTCAGCGGCATGATTCGCGGGCCGGTCTGTGTCGGGAACCTGGCGACTTACGCCATTAAAGATAATTTCTGGGTCTTTTTTGTCGATCCCGCACATGATCCGTCCGTATTGAAGCCGGAACTCGGTCTGCAGTCGTGGAATGATTTCATGGGGTATGGCATCACGGGCAATGTCAAATACAACGATGCCTATAACCGGATGCTGGATAAATACAAACCGACGGGTTATGAGATCAACGACATCTGGGACGGGAATCAGAAAAACTCGAACGCCTGGCTGACCATTCTGCGCAATGAAACCAACGCGACCGTACTGCGGGGACGACAGGGGGGGATTCCGCCCACGTTCTGGCTGATCGATTACAGCGGCTTCGAGCGACTTTACTACTCGCTGGTGGTCAACTATGAATATTATGGCAGCGTCGAACAAAAGCTGTCTACCTGGGAATTCATGAGCCGGCTACGGCAGGAGTTTGAAGACAACTTTCTCCGGTTGCTCCCTGTGGATGAACGTCAGAGATATCGTGACCTCTGGACACGGGGCATCGGTCAGGAACTGCTGTTCCGAATGCCGTTTCCCGGCGAAAACGTCGGCAAGGGGCTCGAGGTAGAAGGGACGGACCCCATTTCAGGTGTGCTGGGTAAGATTCAACGCCGCTTCACGGAAGTGGTCAGCGGCCCACACGACCTGCTCAATCCCGGCAGGAAACCGGACGTCAAATTGTCCGATCCGATAGACGACTTCGCAGGCTGGGAAGCGGCTGTCTCCACGCTCACCATGCGGACCCAGCTCACGTTCACACGGTTTTTGCCCAGCAACACGTTTGTGCGTTTGACCAAAGGAAAAGAAAGCCGCGTCTACTCGCTGGTGGCGAATCGTTCGTATGCCTTTAACAACGTCGTGTTCGACGAAAACGGCGCCCGGCAACCCGAGCTGGATACAGTGAGTGCCTACCACGGACTCGTCGGCGACTTTCCCAATTTGATCATTGATCTGAAACTCGAAGACGCATCGGCGTTTCTCACAGAGCTCGACGCCGTTTCGACTACAGAGGAATGGACTGCCTGGAAAACGAAGTTCGGCACACTCCGCAACATGGCCGGCTTCTGGCCGCTGCTGGACTGGTTAACCGACTGGAATTTTTCGAATCGCCAACCCGACGCCGGCTACTTCGATTTGAAATATTACATGCTGCTCGATTCGATGCATTGACAGTTGCGGTTGCTGCGAGAAAAAAGACGAACCTCGTGCTTCTCCGGTCCAGCATATTTTATTGTGAAAATCGTGCGTCATCACATTCACTGTTGGCAAGCCACCAGTGCCACCGGACCGTCAGAAAATGAAAACAAACCTCGTAGGTTTTCCCTGCCGTGTGCCACTGATCGGTTTGTCCGACAGTCGCATCGTATCCAGGATTCCTGGATTATCTTAAGGGTGGGGGCGTGATCAGTGTAGGATATTCAGTTGCGTTGCTGCCGGTGGTATCTGGTAGGATTGGGGGGGCGGTGGGTTGTGTCCCGGCAGCTAGTGCCGACCCGCTCACTTTTGGGTGGGCCGCTCTGGTTCCATTTAATTGGTGATCTGGGATTGCGATTCACCTGGCGGGCGGACATGTGGTGGCCGCCCCTATGTCTGAAAGTGAGTATGTTTATGAAATAGACATTTTTAGGAGAGTGAATAGGTCAGGAAGGGGATGATTTTTTCTTACTGGTTCGATTTATTTTCACAGCCTTCCACTTTCCAACGTTAATCGTTCCATCTCGATTGAAACCAAGCCAACGTCCGCTCAAAGTCTGTTGATTCTCTTCGACTCTGAGCTGAAAAACTCCATAGCGAGGGCTTGGACGACTTTGTCCTTCCCATGTCCCAGTAATGTAGCCATTTTTAAGAAACCCATCAAAAGAGAAACGGAGTGCTTCATCACCCGTCTTTACTTTTCCTGTTACAGAAATCTTCTTGCCTTGCTTTTTTTGCTCGATTTGCAGCCTATGGCTTGGTTTGCGCAGATCATTTGCCCCCTCGATCCAGAAGTCACTTTCCCACTCGCCAGATAGTTGGATAGCCTTTGTATTTGGGAAGAGTGTATTTGGCGGCGACTTTTTGCGTAGGGGGTAAATGCCTCTGGCACGTTCGCTTTCAATCCAGACTGTTTCGCGAGAGTCATATTCGAAGCCACGCCGACGAACAGTTAAGTCATCCACGTCAATCTGAATAATTGAAAAATTATTCCGAAAACGGTGTCCGGCATAGCTTGCGCCGCCTGAAAATACCAGAGCCCGATCATATGAACGTGTCGGAGGTTCTAGGGCACCATGAACATGTCCAGATAAAATGATATCACATCGTTCAGCCAAGTATCTGAAAGTGTTAGGTCGATTTGAGTATGTGTCATGTTCTTCTTCGTTTAACCAATCCTTGGGATGATGGACGAGAGCAATACGAATTCGGTGATCCGTGAGGACGTCTGTTCGTGTAATCTGCCTGCTGCTTTGCATTTTTTCCAACAACGGTAAGCCAAGCCATAAATTTCGGATATCGTTGCCTTTGGGCTTACAAAACCAGGATGAATTCAGAACGATGAAGTCTAAGCCCTTTTGAGTACTTGGTTGACAAACTCCTGTTAAATATTCAAGTCCACTCAACCCTTCAGGTTTGAGGAACTTTGAAGAATCACAAAATCTGTAGAAATTCTGAAAGGGAATGGATAATGGTGCGGCTGCGTCATTTTTCTTGTCGATCACAAAGTTTTCAGGAGCTAACCAGTCATCTGCCTCGTGAGAAGAACCGGGATATGTTATTCCGCTAACTCTCCGCGTATTTCGGTCATGGTTTCCTGGACAGAGAACTACGCTTTTAGAGTCAAGATTGAATAGTTGACAAATTCGGCTGATTAACTTACCCGCATCTCGAAATTCTTCCATGGAACCAGAATACGCAATGTCGCCTGATATAGCGATCATCTGAGGTCGCCAGTCGTCGTTTGCTGCTTCACCTCGCGGTTCATTCTTGATAGATTCCAAGCAATGATAAAGTGCATCAACTGCATTGTTGAATTGTGCGCGTGCAATATCAGTTCGCTCACCACCAATATGTAGATCCGTAAGGTGCAGGATGTTTATAAAATGCTGCATCCGCTTGACTCATCATTTAATAGTAGCAAGCTAGTCTTTGTTCGTATGTGTGACTGAGCTTTAGAATTTAGGAACAAAACATGGAAGCTGCTTCTTTTATAGAAATTCAACAACCTGGCTCCCGATTGTAGGTGAAATATATAACATAGCGTATATGGGGGGATGATCAAGATGTGGACACATGTTTTTATGTGTTTCCTAAAAATGTTAAGTGTCAGTCCTTTGGTTCCAATACCGAATCAGCAATTCGTAAAGACAAATTCACAGAACATCTAGTGGTCTTTTCATTCGTGGGAAATTTGGCCTGTTTTTGATTCCTGACACTGGTTGGAGAACGCTCACTTAGCGCTATTGGCAAGCCAACAATGCCACATTTGAGGGACCCATTTAACAGCGTATTGTTATTCTTCTAGTATGGAATCTTGTTCTGGATTCTTGAGTCGACCTATAAACCTCCTGCTCGCTTTGCTCGGCCCTTTTGAAAAGTGGAGTGCAGATTATCAGAAGCAATCAGATTGCGTCTTCGAAGCCTGTCAGTACTTTGACTACGTTGCAGCCGATGTTGTCGACTGCGTAGCCGCCTTCCATCAGGATCAAGGTTGGGAAATCTGCTTTGCCGAGATGGTGGCCCAATTTGGAAAAGTCGTTCGAGCTGAGTTTGAAACTTGAAATGGGATCGCCGGCGTAGGTGTCGACTCCGAGTGAGACGACAAGATAGTCAGGAGTAAACCGCGAGATTGCAGCCAGGGCTGTTTCCAGTGCACCTTGATACGAGTTCCAGTCAGTACCGTCTGGGAGTGGCAGATTCAGGTTATAGCCTTTGCCTGCACCGGTGCCTGTTTCGTCTGCATATCCCAGGAAGTAGGGATAGGCTTCGGCAGGGTTGGCGTGAATTGAAACCACGAGCACGTCGTTTCTGTCTTCGAAGATAATCTGGGTTCCATTGCCGTGATGATAGTCGATGTCCAGAATGGCGACTTGCTTGGCGTCTCCGTCCAGAAAAGCTTGCGCTGCGATGGCGGCATTGTTGAGATAGCAATAACCGCCGTACACGTTTGAGGTCGCATGGTGACCTGGGGGCCGCGTTAAGGCAAATGCGGAACGGTGTCCCTGCATAACGAGACGTTGCGCCATGATCGCGGCGTCTGCTGACGCTTTTGCGGCCTGCCAGGTATGTGCCATGATCGGTGTGCTCGCGTCGCAGGAATAGTAGCCGAGTTGACCGTAGATGTTGTTGGGTAAGATGTCACGGGCCCCGCGCATGTTCCAGGTGTGGGGGAGGGCATCGCAATCGGGATGAATGGTATGCCACCTGTCGAATGCGGTTTGCAGAAACTCCACATAAGCCGCATCGTGAATCCGCAAGACTGGTTCTAATCCAAAGCGATCGGGGGCGATGATGTCCCCCGATTTATTTGCCTGCAGTTCGGCTAGAATCAGTTCAGCGCGTTTTGGTGATTCGAAGCAGGGGAGCAATTGACCGCGATGAAATTCGCTCTTGCCTTCATGAAGCAGTTGATCATTGCTAAATACAGTCAACATGTCATTGGTGATTTCTTTTCAGAGGAGGTCGCTTTCGCAGAATGGGGCGGTGCTGATTGTTTTGCCATTCTAGCAGAGAGTGGAGTGTCGTTACAAAATGATTTGGTCGAAAGGTGGCTGGATCAGGGGAGTTTTATTCACGTTCAGTACGGCAGGTTCAGCTGCGTTGCTGCCGGTGGTATCTGGTAGGATTGGGGTGCCGGTGGTTTGTGTGTCGGCGGAGGTTCGTACCGAAGGCTAGTGCCGAGTCGCTCAGAGGTACAGGCATGCTGGGTTTTCTGAATGTCTTTTTTGGTTGGTGAACTGATCACTGTTGGCAAGCCAACAGTGCCACACAACCTTGTGCCATTGATTGGCTCGTCAGGCGGGCGGTCACATCGGGCACGCCCCTACTTTTGAGGATGGATTCGTGATCTGTAACCGTTGTTTGATCTGTTGGCTTCCTGCTCGCTGCGCTCGGTCCGGATATGCATCCGAGCTTACCCGGTTTATGGGATCTCAAATCATGTTTGTGAAAAACATCATTGTCAGTGGCGTGGGGGCGTCAAGGGGGAGACGCTTATTTTGCTTGCGAACGACCTGTGACTGTCAGGGATGCCTATATGAAGATCAGAGAATGCGGAGCGAAGCGTTGCGATATCGTTTGATAACTGAGGTGCGTGCAAGTAGTGGTTTGGGAAATCTTGCTGAAACAAGCGGCTTTTATGGTGCTGATTTTTTCAGAGCTTTGAAAACGACAACTGAACCAGTGGTGCTCACTCGCGCGCCCGACGTTATCTCCGCATGATCATGCCGATGCGCGCGTGATCGTCAAGTCGGATTTCTTCAGTGGAGTAAAAACTGTTCAGTTCTGTGTTCGCTGAACGGGTATCTCTATCTGTCTGCATCATTCTGAGGGATTTCTGTCGATATTCGCATGTAAATTTAATATGATGGGCGGGTTAATATTCAATGAATTCGAATTTGTGGGGCCAACTATGCGGATTCTGATCGGGTGGGATAATCCCGAAGAGTGTGATCTCATTTCTCTCTATCTGGGAGTGAGTGAGAATGACTTAGTCATCTGTTCTACGACGGAAGAATTTCTGGAGCAGGCATTAGAGAAAAACGCGTGGGACATCATTCTGATGTCGATCATGAGTCCTGATCCGCAGACGGCGTTTGATCATTTTGAACAGATCCGCCAGAAGCATCTTGATACGCCGATCGTGGGGGCCTGTCCGACTCAGGGGACCTTTCATGTCGCTCGCTTTTTAACCGCGGGCATGCGGGCTTATATCATCCGCGATGAAGGCGGCGACTTTATGTTCCTACTGGAAACCACGCTGCAGAGTGTGGTCGATTCCGTCAAAGCCGAACGTGAGCGATTTGTAGCAGAGCGTCTGCGTGAAGAAATCGAATCGGTGCGGAAATTACAGGAATCGATTATTCCCAGCGATCTGGAATCTCCCGATCGGTTTGATGTGACGGCCCGTTATGAGTCTTCGCAGATTCGCGTGTTTGGCGGTCAGCCTGTGACGCTTGCGGGGGGCGACTATTATGATGTGTTCATGCTCGACGATGAGAATCTGGTGTTGCTGGTGGGAGACGCATCGGGGCATGGGATGAAAGCCTGCATGTCGATTATGACGATGCATACCCTGGTGGGCATGATCCGTTCGAATAAGTATCTGGATACCGCGGCGTTTGTGTCAGATGTGAATAATCGTTTGTGTAACCAGGCAATTGTGAATGATGATGGTGGCTTCATAACGCTGCTGTACGGGATCTTGAATGCCAGGACGAATGAATTTCAATGGACGTCAGCCGGAGCGCCGATTCCGATTGTGCACGAGCTGGAAACCAACAAAGTGTATGAACTGGGAACGAATGATGACGGCGGTCTCCCGCTGGGCATCGTGCCTGATGTCGAATACGACATTCATACCTCCATTGTGCCTGCCGACAGCCGATTGCTGATTTTTACTGATGGACTGGCAGAAGCATTTCCCGGCGAAAAAGAGACGTTCGGCGAGTTCGGAATCCCCGGCATTATGAACTCTTTACAGGAGTCGCGGTCAAATGATTTGGAGACGGCGTTGTCCAATTTATTCCGCGATTCGAATGCTTTTACAGACGGATCTGGCAGACACGATGATACGTCTGTTGTGTTATTGGGCCGAAAAAATTAGAGTTCCTGTATTATCTGGTAGCGCGACTTGATTGGCGACGTTTGTCTGATTGATATAGGAAACTTTGATTTATGGCTGCTGATGCAGAACTGAACCTGTCGTTCATTGAGAAAAAACTGGGGACACTGGGGCGTATTTCTCTCTACGCGGGATTATTTGGCGTTTATAGTCTCATACCAGTCCTGAAAGATCATATCGACTTTCTTGCTACCTTTGGAGTCGCCCCCGACGTGATTGATGATGTCAAGAATATGGGTGACGTATCATCTGACATCCACACCACTCTTGGTTTGGTGCTGGGTTTATTATTAGTCTTCCGAACGAACAGCTCGTATTCTCGTTGGTGGGAGGCGCGCAAGTTGTGGGGGAAACTGGTCAATATCAGCCGTAACATGGCCATCAAATTTCGTGAGTTTTCGAACTTTGGTTCCGATGAACTTCGCGAATTGGGAGATCTGATTGTTGCCTTTCCCGAAGCGCTGCGCGATCACCTGCGTGAAGACGACGATTTTGACATGTTTCCGGAAATCGAGCAGATCGATCCGCCCCCACGGCATATACCAGCGTATATTTCTGATTTGATCTACCGCCGCGTGATTGGCTGGAAACGCTCCGGCTTAATTGACGGCGACGAACTCCGGATTCTGGATTCCGAGACCCGTGAATTGATGGAGATCTGTGGCGGTTGTGAACGCATTCGTCGTACCCGGCTTTCGCCTTCGTATCGATTGTTCGTGCGGCACTGTATCGGATTGTATTTGTGTACGCTGCCTTGGGGACTTGTAGAGGATTTTGATTTCTGGACGATCCCGATCACAATTATTCTGGCTTACTTCATGATCGGGATTGAAGTGATTGCGCATTCTGTAGAAGAGCCGTTTGGTCTGGATGAAGACGATTTGGACCTGGACGGTTTATGCATCACGATACGTTCTACGGTGAACGAAATTCTGGACCGCTTCGGAAAGAACGCGGGCGAAATCGCTCGGCCGGGAACGTCTTCGATTTCCTTTGAACAGCCCCCTTCTTAAACAAAGGACGCTGATTCAGAATAAGGCTTACTCTGTGACCTGACGCATGAAATTAGAATAGGCGTACCAGTCAGGATCGGTTTCGGTGTGAATATCGATCGGCAGCGGAGGCAGTTCCGTGGCTGCTTCATTCAGCGCCACCAAAGCCTGGTCGGCGTCTTTGAGATACCATTGCCATTCACACATCTGGTTTCCCGTAATTAGCATGGTCATGAAGCCCAGTGCTGTCTCTTGCCAGGCGTCAACCAGTTTCTGTTCGAACTGGTTCATGAGTTCCAGATCTTCCGGTCCGGGCATGCCGGTTTCGTTGGGAGACTGATAGTTCCAGATGATCTCGATTCGCGCAGGAAAATCGGCTGGGGTAATGTCCTGCGGAATTTCCGGCAGGAGTCGAAACAGAACGGTCATGTCCTCTTCAGTGGCGGTCGCGGTTAACCATTCTTGTTCTGGTTGTGGCTCTGTCAACGTTAAGTATCCTGTGATTTGGGTTGTGTCATTAATGAAACGATGATCAGGATGATAAATCCGAGTGGGATCGTAACCAGACCAGGTTGGCTGAAGGGAACAATGGCGGTTTCCGGATCGAGTCCGTAAATACCTTTGTAAGAGTCGGCACTGAGCAGAATCCAGCCGAGGGAAGAAATCATGCCGGCAAAGATGGCGGCTGTGATTCCCTGCTTCGTTGTCTTAGGCCAGAACAAGAGCATCACGAGCGCGGGCAGGTTCGCCGAGGCAGCGACACTGAAGGCCCAGCCGACGAGATAGTTCACGTTAAATTTCTCAAACAGAATCCCGAGAATAATCGCGATAACGCCGACAACCACAGACGCAATTTTTGCGATGCGTACTTTGGCGAAATCGTTCATCTCGATTTTCATGAAGCTCGACATCAGGTCGTGCACGACGGCGCCGCTGGACGCGATAATCAGGCCGCTGACGGTTCCGAGCACGGTGGTAAAGGCGATGGCAGAGATGATCGCGAATAACCAGTCGCCGATGCTCTTGGCGAGCAGGGGGGCTGCCATATTACTGTTGGTCACATCGAGTGAGCCACTGGTCATCGCCCCCAGACCCATAAACAGGGTCAGGATATAGAAGTAACCAATACTGCCGATGCCGACGATGGTACTTTTACGGGCACTGGCCTGATCTTTCACCGTGTAGTAGCGGATCAGGATATGAGGCAGGGACGCCGTTCCACAAAATAGTGCCAGCATCAAGGAGAGGAAGTTTAGTTTGCCTTTCAGGTCAGTCCCGCGGATGCCCGCGAATTTCGGGTGATTTCCAGGGCTGAGGACTTTTTTCCCTGATGTGGGTTTGGGGTAATAGACGGTGATGACAGAGCCGTCGTCTTCCTTGATCGTTTCTGAGCCCCAGAGAATGATCTCACTTTCCCGGATCGTACTCAGGAATTCGGCTGGTCCGAGCGCACCGGTTTCCGTTTTATCGCCGGGCAGTTTGCTGATGCGACCGACGGGATAGAAATCGGTTTCTCCTTCGCCGGTTCCCTGGGGGAGCCCGTTGATCACAATCGAGCCGTTCTCGTTTGTTTGTCGATACTGAGTTTCGGAGAGGAAGAATTGATTGTCTGCATCTTCGGTGAGTTTCCAGTAGGAGACTTTGTCAGCTCGGGTCAGTTGCAGGATGCCTTTGTCTTCCCAGGGACCCTGATTCAACGGAATGAGCGAGTCCTGCTCGTTGAGATCGAGCTCTGATCTCCAGTGTTCAATATCATCGGCGGCAGTGGGGCCCAGGATCTCAAAATGGTGTGTTGGTTTGCCGTTGTTTTCGGGATCCGTGGTCAATCCGCGTTGCAGAATCAGGACGGTCAGGACGGTACTGAAGATAACCAGCAGCGAGCCTTTGAGGAATTGCACATAAGTTGTACTGACCATACCGGCGGTGACCACAATCAGAATCACGATGGTCCCCACCATGAGCACGCCGACATAATGTGGGAAGCCCAGCAGGGGTGTGATTAACGCACCGGCGCCGACCATTTGCGGAATCAGATAAAAAATACTGACGACGAGTGTGCTGATGGCGGCGGCGAGTTTGATGCCCCGCGATTGAAATTTGCTGTCGAGTGCATCGGCGAAGGTGAAGCGTCCCATGCGTTTGAGTGGTTCGGCAATCACAAATAGGGCGACAATCCAGCCGGCCAGATAACCGATGGAGTACAAAAAACCGTCGTATCCATAGAAGGCAATCATGCCGCAGATGCCGAGGAACGAAGCAGCGGACAGATAATCGCCGGCAAAAGCAACGCCGTTGACAAACCAGTGAATCCCACCGCCGGCAGCGAAGTAGCCTTTGGCAGATTTTGCTTTTGCGCCCAGCCAGAAGCTGAGGCCGAGGGTGACGGCAACGATGGCGCCAAAGATGAGCACCGCCATGAGGGAAGGTTCATAAATCATTCTGATGCCTCCTTACTTTCCGAAGTAGAGGAAGAGACATCGTTGCGGCAGAGCCAGCCATAGATCATGGCGAGTGCGAAAGCGGCGATGATCAGAGTGAAGCCGTAAACAATCGCCAGGTTCAGACCAGCGAAGACAACCAGTTCCATCTGGGCGGGAGAGAAGGTATTCAGAAAAACGAATCCGCCGTACAGAGCCAGATAGACAATGAATAATTTAAGCCCCAAGCGGGTATTTCGAGAAATCGTCTCGAGATTTTCCTGCTCACCAGGCTCGTTGGGGCCGTGGTCAAAACCTGCCATAAGAAGTAAACCCTTTAGTTGAAACGCTTGTTCGGGCTCGGTCAGCCAGAATTGCCAGATTAGAAATATCTTTGGGAATGCCTATTCAAACCGGAAATGAGCAAGGAATCAACTAAGATCAGAAGGGGAGCAGAAAAGAATTGGGAATCGGAAGGCATTTTTTATGAAAAGCAAAGAGGTCAATCGGACGGGCGGGGTGAACAGAGTGCTGGCTTGTTATTCAGGGGCCGGTGTTGACAGTCTGAGGTGAATTCGATTTTCCTCGAGTTTTTGGGGGCCGATTCCTTTGACCTTTAGTAAATCGTCAATCGAACGAAAGGGGCCGTGCGTATCACGGTGTGCGACGATTTTCTTTCCCAGGGTCGGACCAATCTGATTCAGTTGTGCAAATTCCACCCAGGAGGCCTGGTTGATATCGATCTGGTACTGATAGGGGAGTTGTTTCTGCCGTTTGATTTCAATCGGCTCAGTCCCCCAGCGGGAAAGCCGGGCCAGGTAAACGACGGATAGGATGAGGATGGCAATGAACAGTAGACCCAGGAAGAACTGATCGTCGCGTTGTAGTCCCAGAAACGATTTGGATGGTGTTTCTTCCGAAGGATCATTCTGCATGCGCTGGCTGCCAATCAGGTGATAACGTGAATATTCGTTACATAGATTAATACAGTATACAGATAGGGAGGGGATTGAAACTGGGGTGGGTAAAAAATGTTTGGGGCGTTTTTGTAAACCAGTGCTGTTAAAAAGCTAAAAGAGCAGACATCTATTTGACCTCGTCATGTGTTCTTCATAGAATAAAGGTATCAATCAGTAGAAAGATTACAAAGTTGAGGCTGGTTCAAACTGCCGTTTCTCAGCCACAAAGCATTGATTCTAACGTCGAGGGGGTTCTGTGAAGTATCTATTACTCTGTATGAAACAACGTCAGCTCGCGCGCTCTGTGTTCACATTTATGTCTATGACGCTCTTGGCGACAAGTGTTTTATTTGCACAGAGTAAAGATACAAAAGGTCCCCCAAAGCCCCAGGAGATTACCTTATCGTCGCTGGGGGGCTGGCCGATTTCGATTACGTATTATGAATCGAGTAACGCCGCTGATTCTCCTGTGGTCGTGTTGCTGCATGGAAAAGCGGGCAGTAAACGGGTCTGGGATCAAAAGTTTGCACCAACGCTACAGCAAAACGGCTTTGCGGTAGTTTCTGTTGATCTGCGGAAGCATGGAAAGAGTCAGGCAGCGGCTGCGACTGCAGGCGGAAGCAAAAATCAAAAATCACGATCAAAGAATCGACTGTCGTCTTTGGACTACAAAGCGATGGTTGTGGATATGGAAACCATCTGGAAGTTTCTGTTCAAAGAGCACCAGGCAAAGCATTTAAATATGCAAAAGACGGCGATTGTCGCCTCTGACATCAGTGTGCCGGTTGCTTTAAATTACGCTTTGATTGACTGGAGTAAGCTGCCTTACGATGATGCCCCGGTGCTAGCTGCCAAAACGCCGAAAGGGCAGACCATTCGGGCAATGGTTTTGATTTCGCCGGAATCCAGTGTGCCCGGACTTTCTTCCACGCGTCCGACTGTGCAATTGAAGTCTCCCTTGTTTGGGATTAGCTTTTTTGTTTGCAGTGCTCAGGGAGATTCGCTTGATCGGGGCACGAGCAAGAAACTGTTTACGCAGTTGAGTTCCGTTCCTAATTCGGAACAACGCATGTTTTCGAAAGAGTTTCCAGGAAAACTGCGTGGTACTGATATGCTGGGAAGAAGACTGGGAATAGAGCTTGAGATTATCAAGTTTCTGGACGTGTTTCTCAAAAAACTTCCCGGTGATTGGGCAGATCGCAGAAATCGATTGGACCGAGACGACGAATAAGGTCGTTTCAGGCGGCTTTTCTGTTGGCTGGTTGTGATGTTACGTTGTCATCAGCAGGCAGAGCTTTCAGGGCCGCCTTCTCAGAGAGAAAAGCGATTTCTGCTTTGATTCCCTCGATTTCCGATTCTTTTTCAGCCAGTACGATTTCCAGACGCGCAATTCGCTTTTCCGGATTACGTTGCAGGATGCGGTTGATGACTTCAAGCACCAGCAGTGCCCGATAGAGTTTCATCACCAGGCTTTTGAGGCGGAAGACTCTGGCTGTTTTTGAGAGCTGGGCCAGGCGCAGGGCTCTCATAAAGGCGATCATGGGCAAGCAGATGACGGCCAGGTCAATCCAGTGTTTGCGACAGTATTCCAGCCGTTTTTCTTCAATGGAGATCATGACCATGAACTCCAGCGTGAAGGCAAACCAGATTAAGCCTGTAGCGAGAGCAGTCAGGTCGGCCAGTGTTGGATTGGCTTCAATTTGTTTTTGCCAATAGTGCTCTACCGCAAACAGCGGGAGTACGAGTAATGCCATGACCAGCATCGGAGCCGAAAACGATTTCTGGATTTTCTCTCGGAATGCGTCGGTCACTTCCTGCCAGGCAAGAATCGGAAACCAGATGGCGCGTCCGGTCATTTGGTCACGCGCACAGATTCGGAGTGGTGGAATCAGGCAGTAGAGAAGATTGAATCTCCAGCGAGGACTGCCTAGAGCCAGATGGACGATCGCTTCCAGAATAAAGAGTGGATACAGCAGAAACAGGCACCACCTGCAGATGTCCAAAGCAATGCCCGGAGATTCCAGGTTATTCAAATGCAGGTACCCTGCAAAAAAAGCGAGAAAGAAGACCGCACCAAAAAACATGGGGGCGGTGGCAAACTGATCGACTTGTTTGATATATCGATTCATAGTTTTCGAGATCAAATCAATGGTGTTGTAAAAAACAGATCGAGATACCGGCGCTCTCGATGCCAGGATGGGGATGAGATTTATATTTGATATCGGCAAAAGCGCCTATTCAGAATAATCGGATCAACTTTGCAGGCCGAATTTGGCTGAGAATCAATATGATGACATTTTCTGCATGGATGAAAAGTTATAAGTGCCTGTTTTCAAGGTGTAGACCGGTTTTTTAGCGTTGCAGATTACCTGGATTAATAACTGTCTGTTTGCGAGAGGTGATTTTGTAGATGTGGTGTCGTAATAGTTACAATTATTTGGTGTGGTGTGTTGCGTAAATGATTTTTGTTTCTGGAGTGATAAATTGTATGTCTATATATTGTATTGGGATATGGTTTAAAGTCTGTTTGTGATTTTACTGATTGGCACACTGAATGCATTAGATGGAATTACCACTTGGTGGTTTAAATGATAACAAATTTATGTGTTCAGAATCAGGAGATATTTAAATGAAACGTTTATGTACGACATTGGCAATTTGTCTGGCTGCAATGGTGATGGTGTCTGATCAGGCTGATGCCTCTGATTACAGTACGATGACTGCTGCACCTGAAGTAAAGACTGCGTTTTTTCAGCCACGTCCCGGTGGTGTTGTGGATGTACTGACTTCGCCGTTTCGGGCATTGACAGGTAATACCAGCTATCGCGGACGTCAGCAGGCCTATGCTCCGTATTATGGCCAGTCAAATTATCGTAGTCCCAGCGGAACGACTTGTGTTAACGGTCGTTGCTACACAACCAGTGGTTATGGCAACTCCTGTGCGAATGGGAACTGTCCAACCGGTTCTTGTACCACCGGTAATTGTGCGGCTGGGGCCTGTACGACTGGTAATTGTGGAACCGGCTATTCCTATGGAAATTGCCCAGGCGGAAATTGTGGGACAACTCGTTACCAGACACTGCCTTTCCAGACTTACACGGGATATCGGGGAGTCAATCAGGGGAGTGTTCAGCCCTACTCTACCTACCGTCCGGTAAGCCAGCCTGTTTACCGGCCTTCTGTACCTTCGCGAACCAATTCAATCCGCAATGATCCTTTCTTCCGCTAAGACGAAAGAGGGAGTTTTACGAATCCAGGTTCTTTAAAACAGGATTGAGAATGCGTTTGTGCAAATACTGAGCTACTGGACAGTTCCGGTAGCTCAGTTGTCATTTCTGTGAAATTGATCTGGGTAAAGTTATTTTACTTGCTAGACTAGTTACAGGTATCAGCTAATTTGTGAGTAAACTCTGAGTTGGTTGAATAAAATACAAAACGATTGTTATCACAATAATTTCTTAATGCTTCAACTGATCTTCACGAAGTATCCTGCAACACAAAAAAGGATAATCATTCGCGGAAGGGGACGTCGAAGAATAGAAACAGGTATAACGTCAGTCATCAATATCAGACGGGTCCTGAGTTTTACAGGATTGTCTGTTGAAATATTAGAGATAAAATTACTGTATTGAAACGAAAGTTCTGAATTCTTTTTTTGGCGCTCAGGAAAAGAGGACTTAATTTTCACACCATGGAGTCAATACGGTAATTGTCAGGAACAGGTTTTTAATGGGTCGCGAATTGGTACACTCACTCAGCTCCCCGATTCACTCGATGCACACATTTTCCTACGGAGCGGTTCCGCAGGACAACGGGGTGCTTTTTTCGGTTTACAGCCGTTCTGCCACAACCATGTGGTTGTTGTTGTATGATCACGTCGATGATTCAGAACCGTCTGAGATCATTAAGTTCAATCAAGAGTATGGACGCCTGGGTGATATCTGGACGGCCTTTGTTTCGGGAATCGGTCCCGGCCAACTCTATCATTTTCAAGCCGATGGTCCGTTCCAGCCAGAGGTAGGGCATCGTTTCGATAAGCGCGCCCGATTGATCGACCCCTATGCCAAGGCATTGGCAGGAAACTTCCAGCCTTCACCTGATGGCATCGTTCGTCCGCCGAAGTGTGTTGTCGTCGATGACCAGTTCGACTGGCAAGGCGATCGTCATGTCCGGCATCATCTGGCAGATACCGTTGTGTATGAAATGCACGTGCGCGGTTTCACAAATTCCCCCACCAGTGGTGTCGAAAATCCTGGAACCTATCTGGGGGTGATTGAAAAAATTCCCTATCTGATTGACCTGGGTGTGACTGCGGTTGAGTTAATGCCGATTCATGAATTCCCCATGAATGAAGCCGATGGCACGTTTACGGATCATCAGAATTACTGGGGCTATGAAACGCTGGCCTTCTTTGCCCCACATCGTGGCTATGCGAAAGGTACTGAGCCTGGTGCTCAGGTGCGCGAGTTCAAGCAGATGGTGCGGGCGTTGCATGAAGCTGGCATCGAAGTCATTCTGGATGTCGTATTCAATCATACGGCAGAAGGGAATGAGAATGGCCCTACGCTTTCTTTCCGAGGCCTGGAAAATCAGGTTTATTACCATTTAGAGCAGGGTGGAAAATACTATAAGAACTATTCAGGTTGTGGTAATGCGATTAACGGAAACCATCCCGTTGTGCGGGAAATGATCTTCCATTGTCTGCGTTACTGGACCTGTAATTATCATATTGACGGTTTTCGTTTTGACCTGGCGTCGATTTTAAGTCGGGATCGGAGCGGGAGACTTGTACCGAATCCGCCTTTGGTGGAAGCCATCGCAGAAGATCCACTGTTGGCAGATACCAAGCTGATCGCAGAAGCCTGGGATGCCGCCGGTGCGTATCAGGTCGGTTCTTTTTCGCACATTCGCTGGGCTGAGTGGAACGGTCGTTATCGCGATGATATCCGTAAGTTCTGGCGCGGCGATACTCCTACATTGGGAGATTATGCAACGCGCCTTTCGGGATCGAGTGACCTCTATCAAGAAACAGGACGCGAACCGTTTCATGGCGTCAACTTCATTACCGCGCACGATGGTTTCACGATGAACGATCTCGTGAGCTATGAATACAAGCATAACTATGCCAACCGTGAAGACAATCAGGATGGCGAAAACAACAACATCAGTATGAATTTCGGGGTCGAAGGTCCAACGGATGATCCTGCGATAGTCGCGATGCGCGAACGCCAGATTAAGAATTTTCTGGCCACGCTGTTTTTGAGTCAGGGTGTTCCGATGCTGCTTTCCGGCGACGAATGCCGGCGTACACAGCGCGGAAACAATAACACGTACTGCCAGGATAATTCGATCTCCTGGTTTGACTGGTCACTGGTTGAGAAGAACAGTGGTCTGTATCGGTTCTCTAAGGAATTGATTCACTTCCGACTCTGTGAGCCGACATTACGACAACGGAATTTCCTGACCGGTCAATCAGATGGCGTGGAGAAGCTTCCTGACGTCAGCTGGTTCAATGTGATGGGCCACCCTGTCGACTGGGCTCATGATCATCACTGCATGTTGTGTATTCTTGGCGCCAAGCACTCCTCACGCCGGGTCCGTGATGGTTCCGATTTGATGATTATCGTCAATTCATCCCCTGATGCGCAGGCGTTTGAATTGCCGTTCGGGATCAAGCCTAAGGAATGGAATTTGACCGTCGATACTTCGGCCCGTTCGCCGCTGGATATCTTTCCGAAGCGAGATGGGAACACGTTGTATCCTCGTGTTGCTGTACTGCCCGCACGGTCGTTACGTTGTTATGTACGCCGCGCGAACCGTCGGTAAAATTTGCGTTCACCCGAGTAGCTGCATAATCACAATGATGATTCCCAGTGGAATGCACCAGTACGCGAAGTAATGCAATTTGCCTTTCTCGAGCCAGCGCACCAGCAACCACAAGGCAAGTAGCCCGACCAATGCTGAGACAATCGCTCCTGCAGCCAACAGGCTCAGGGGCGTGCTCAGATGCTGGTTAGACAGGATTTCTCCCAGTTCGAGAATCGTCGCGCCTGAGATAGCAGGGATGGCCAGCAGAAAAGAGAAGGTGGCCGCGGACTGTCTAGACATTCCGGTGAGCAGACCTGCGACAATCGTGCTGCCACTACGGGAGATGCCGGGCAGGATCGCGATGGCCTGGGCAAAGCCAATCAGCAGCGACTGTTTAAAGGTGATTTCGGTGTAGCTTTGATTTTTCTGGGGAATTCGCGGAATCATCAATAGAAATAATCCTGTGACAGGCAGCATGCAGCCCGCCAGCAAAGGGCTTTCCAGCATATGTTCGGCAAATTTTTTCGCAGTGAGTCCGATCACCACAACGGGTAGCGTTCCCACAATCAGTAGCGGAATAACGCGACGGTCCTGGTTTAATAACCGAAAGATTGTTCTGTGGTAAAAGATCAGGATAGAGAGCAGTGTGCCCGCGTGCAGCACAATGTTGACGTCTGTCTGGTCGGCTTGAATATCCAGCAGGCTTTCGGTGATCACCAGGTGGCCTGATGAGCTGATGGGGAGAAACTCGCTGATTCCCTGAATGATTGACAGAAGTATCATTTTTAACCAGGTCATGAATCAGTCTTTTTCAGTTAAGGGGATCGGCGCGCCAATAGAATCATCTGGCGGTTCACTCACTCAAAGGCATTTCCCGAGAAAAGGGCGTCATCAGAGTGAATGTCGTAAGTACGATTATTTAAACGGCTTAAGGGGTAATGTGTGGCAGGGGACTCAGTGAGAACCCTGGTTGAGATATTCAGAAGACTCTATAACGAGGAATTGAAATCTTGTCAATTTGAGTCAACTTTGACGGTTGTACCGGTTGGTGAGAGACGCTATCGTAGTGCAGAATTGTAAATAACATTTCCAAATGTCTTTTTCACAATTGTAATGGAACACAATGAATACACTCATACCAGCTACTCTGGTGCTGTCGCTTTCGCTGGCACCGATGAAAACTGTGGAAGTCCCGGAACTACCTGAGAACGTTGTGAAGTTGTTCAAGGCCGAACAGGATGTCTCCCGTCATCAAATTCTGTTGTTTACCGCCAGTTGGTGCCCTGCCTGTGTGCAGTTAAAGAATAATGAATTTCCGGCATTGAAAGCAAAGAACTGGGAAATTAGTACGAAGAAATCGAGTCATATCCGCGTGATCGATGTCGATCAGCATCAGGGGCTGTCAGACAAATACAATATTCAATCTTTACCAACGTTGGTTTTGACCGTCGATGGTAAGGAAGTGAGCCGCTCGGGGGCTCTCAATGCTTACAGCATCGCAGAGATGTTCTACAATCGCAAATAAGTTCATCGCGAAGTTATATAGAAAAATTACGAGCCGGCACTTGTTGTCGGCTCTGTTACTTTCCAGGCGCCGAGTATTTTGGATGAGGCGATTTCGTTGCGCAACTGGTGCACTTCGCCGCCCATGCGCTCCAGTGAATGCTGCATTGAGGAAACCTGCTGGCATTCCTGTTCCAGATGTGGAAACAGTCCATGTGCTAATTTTGCCTGTGCAAGATCATTTGACAGTTGGTTGATTTCCTGTGTGAGTCCTCGTTTCAGTTTCCGGGTAAACATCATCACCAGGAAGCCTGACCAGATCAGAAAAATGACGCCGGCGGTCACATAAAAATCAATGGGTAGGATATGTGATTCGTTCTGAAAGGAATCCAGGAAGAAGTTTTTTCCGATCCGTGCCAATGCATATACCACAAAGGAGAGAAAAAGCGTTTCATAAACAGCGCGGGTGAACCAGCCCGAGTTTTTATGGGCCAGTCTGTTGATGATGGTGTCAATTTTAGTACCTGCATCATTCAGGAATTGTTCTTCCACGTGTGCTGCTTCTGTCTGAATATTTTCCAGGGAGCCGGCGAGGTGATCCTGCTGGGATACAATGCCTGCGGACTGGACATAGCCATCAATGAGTAATTGCGATTCTCTGAGCTTATTATCATCCAGGCCGAACGAACCAATCCGTTTCAGTCGATCTTCGGCGGCCTGTTCTTTATTTCGTTCTCCAATCCAGCGGGCACCCTGGAGTGCTCCAATCAATGCGACCTGGGCCGAGTTTCTTGCCCGGAACAGGCTGGCCGAGGCGATGAAATTTCCCAAGCCATTGTAGAGTCGGAGCATTGCAGAGAAGGGGCTGAAGCCCCAGGAATCAGAGACGCAGGAGATGAGCCGACGCTCCCAGAGATTACGGCTGACGAGTAGTTCTGTTCGGAGTTCCTGCGACATCTGTGCGGTCAATGTGAGATGCTGCTGTTTCAGGAACGTTTCCAGTTCGCGTACGGCGGGCAGGGCGGCATCCATTTTTTGCGAACAGTGATCGATGGCATTCTGGATCAGTTCCAGCAGGTTGGCGCGACGGACCTGCAGGCGTTCTGACTTTCCTAGCTGTGTGCTCAGAATGTTTTTTAAACTGGCGAATTCTTCTTCCAAAGGCCGATCTGCTAACTGGTCTTCCAGCGCTTTGACCGAATCGACGAAATAGATTTCCGGGACTTCAAACTGTTTTGAAAGCAGCTCTCTCCAGTCTTCGCGAATGTCTTCATCAAGGCCGGCGTGTGTCTGTACGAAAATCAGTCGCCTGCCGACGGCCGCTTCTTTCAGTTCTTCGGAAACGCGCGCCGATCGGTATTTCTGTTGTGTCGACGTATAGAGCAGAATATCACACAAGGGGACAATGTGTTGCAGTCGGGTGAGGTTGCTTTCAGCCTCGGTCACTTCAGACGTATCGGGGTCGGGGCAGTCGATCAGAATGATATTGCGAAGCTGATCGAGATTTTTCTGCTCCACATGAAACTGGCTCAGGTCCAGTCCCAGCCGATCGAGGTCCGTTTCGGGATGAGCGATCAGCACAGGTTCCATTGTGGTTGGTCGTTGTCTGCCTGACGTGGTGCAGTAGGAGCCAATCAACGCATTGACCAGACTGCTCTTTCCGGTGCCGGTCCCGCCGAACGTGGCAATCACCAGCGGTGACTCCAGTCGCACGCGCAGCATGTCCAGACGGGGGAGTAGCTGCTGGATCACTGCCTGGCATTGCTGGGCGGTTTTCCAGTGGGTTGTCTGCTCACTCCACTGTTTGAGTTGCTGGATTAAACGATCGACCGTTGCCAGCATTTCAATTTGGGCTAATTCCGATGTAGGCATGCGGGAATGATTTCCTGTCTTAAGTACTTGCGGTCCTGGCTAAGACTGATTGATAGATTCCGAAATTCTTGATTCTGTTAATTAAGTATGATCTGTTTTAGAGTGAAATCCGTAGTTGGCTGAGTTGCGTTTCCAGCTTTGAGACTGAATTTTGAACGGACTGATACATTTCTGAGTCCGGCAGACTTACCGCTGATTTTAGTTCTTCCGGCAGTGTTTTCAATAAGTGTTCTCGAATCGCTGTGGCCAGCCATTCTGTTCGTTTTTGTGCAAAGACGGCGTGGAACCTGCGAAATTTGGCTTCGAGATAACCCGCGCCGCTCGCGGCTGTGTTGCTGACAGCTGTTTCTCCCACGGTAGTGGTGACGGCACCTCCTGCGACATCGCCGCTGACATTCACGACGGATTGAATCATCGTATCAGTCACGATCTGCGTTCCGACATCACCAACGGCACCAAAGCCGACGAAAAACAGGCCGACGCTTAATGCAGGCCGCGCCACAGCGGCGATGTGGTCCAGCTGTTTCAGGAATGTGTAATACTGCGGGCTTTCGCTCTTGAAAAAGGTCATTTCACTGTCGATCAGTTCTTCGAGTTGCGCTGTGAAATCGAAGCTGGCATGCTCCTCGTGTAGAATCTTTATCAGTTCTGCGCGTGAGGTGCCGTTTAATACTGACTTCAGTCGATTGGTGAGAAGTTCGTTTCCGAGTTCACTCACCAATGTCAGACGGTCGTAAATTCCTTCGACGGTTTGTAAAACGACCGACCATTCCTGTTCCCGATAGATCTCCATCGGGGGGCGTTTCTCTTCTGTTGTCAGAGATTTGATGTAGCGAACGGGCCAGAGCACTCCCTTGCCGATCGTGTTGTAAAAGCCATGAACCTGAGCCGACCAGCCTTCCCGTTGTTCCTGCCACCAGTGGCGAACCGCCGACACAATGATGGAATTCGGAACCAGGGGCCAGTTTTCAATTTCCGCCAGTTCCTGTTCGGAGAGGAGCTCCGATGCGGAGCGGAATTCGTTACTGCGTCGCTTGATTTGCTGGAGGTAGCTGGGAACGCCGGTGTCCTGTTCGATCAGATAATGCAAGGCCCCTTTTAAGGTACGGACTTTGATTTCGCCGAACTGCATTTGTGACAGAACCTGCATTAAATCAGCTGGCGTGTCAGCGGAAGGGGCAGTCGATTGTGGCTCAGATGCGGTTTCAGGTGCCGCCGGTTCAAATGAGCGGGGGTAAATCGGAAGCTGTAAATTCGTCGCGGCCTGACGGTCATTCGGAGCAATGAAGACCAGTTCGGGATGAACTCCGGTTTCCTGGCAGAAGGTGTTGAGCCAGAGGGGCCAGTATTGTTCATCATCGGGGAGCTGGCACTGATTGAAAATGGTGATGATGACTTTGTCTTCTCGTGCTGCCTCGCGAAAAAACTGTTTTACCGCGGCGTCATTATATTTTTGCTGTGTGAGGACCGTTACCAGAACATCCGCCGATTGTCGAATTCGTTCGGCGCGCTCCCAGTTGACTTCCGCATCGCTGTCGATGTCGGGCGTATCCAGTACCAGTAGATTCGAAGCCAGGGTTTCACTATGTTTCCAGAACAGCAGGTGTTGTTCGTCCTGTTTGAGGGGATCTTCCGGTGAAGACCAGGGGATCAACTGGAAGCCTTGGAAGATTTGGTCCAAATTGTGCGTTTGTTCAAAATTTTGGGGAACCAGGCAGACGGGATGTCTTGTCTGTGATGCCAGTGGGCTGATGGCGCTGGTTTGCTGATTGACCAGATGATTGAAGACTACACTTTTTCCGATGTTGGTCCCTCCCACGACGGCGACGACCAGGTAGAGGTTGTCGGCAAGCTGCGGGATCAGTTTTCGCTCTAAGATATCAAACCATTCGCGTCCGCTGAGTTCTGCCAGATCCAGCTGATTGGCACGTTGTTCGAGCGCACGCAGATGGTCTCTGAGCTCGTGAATGATCTTTGAAAATTCGTGAAGTGTAGATGACATAGATCAATGACAATGAGAGTAATGAAGTTACAAAGTCAGATTCGCACAGGGATCCTGTTTCTTAGGGGAATCGACGCATTTTGAGTATATCGATTCATTCGAATCAGGATGAGCCCAATTGATCGGTTCTGGTGCTTCAAATTCGATTCAATTCAACGAATTAACGGTCGCAAGGTTTGACGGGCGCAAATAACTCCGATAGTATCCACCCAGCCGCACTTTGCCGTGTTTTTCGCTCAATGTGCGCCCAGCGATTTTGTTGATCGCGTTAGACGCCTTCAGTAGTTAAGTCTATTGATTGTAATTATTTAAGAACGTGGCCCATAGAAGGTCATGTGCCCTTTCACAAGAGGAGTTTGAAAATGTCAGATCTGGTCGTAAAAGATATTCTAGAGGCGGGTGTACACTACGGTCATAAAACGAGCCGTTGGAACCCCAAAATGCGTCCCTATATCTATGGGCGTCGCAATCAGATTCATATTATTGACTTAAAAGAAACTGTACGCGGAATTATTCGCGGTAAACGTTATCTGGAACGTGTTTCCTCACAGGGAAGTCTGATCCTGTTTGTCGGAACCAAGAAACAGGCACAAGGCCCGATCAAAGACGCTGCCACTGCCTGTGGTATGCCTTACGTTACCGAACGCTGGTTGGGTGGTGCATTGACCAACTTCCGTACCGTTCGTAATCGTCTGAAGCGTCTGGAAGAGCTGGAAGGATTGGAAGAGACTGGTGAAATCAATTCTTATTCCAAAAAGATGCAATCCACGCTGCAGCGTGAAAAGCGAAAAGTATTCCGCAACCTGAACGGGATTCGTACGATGAACCGTTTGCCGGAAGCGCTGGTTGTCGTTGATCCGACCAAAGAAAAGAACGCTGTTCACGAAGCACATATCCTGGGTATCAAAGTGGTCGGTCTTATCGATACGGACTCTGATCCTGATGAAGTGGATCTGCCGATTCCAGGAAACGATGACAGCATCCGCTCCATTCGTCTGGTTATGAATCAGTTGGCATCAGCTGTTCTCGCTGGAACAGGCAAGCTGCCTGATACCGGTAAAAAAGATGAAGGCGAGAGCGGAGAAGAAGAACACAAGCCTGTTCCTTCACTGTAAGCCATACTTCAAACAAATAATTAGTAACCGTGGTGTCTGCTGACAGGAGATGATTCTCAGATCAGCAGACTCACGTTGAAACATAACAATCAAATCGGATTATCAGTTCAAAGCATTTCATCAAGAAATTGCTTTAAAAGGAGATTAGTGAGATGGCTGAAATTACAGCAGCAGCCGTGAAAGCGTTGCGTGAGCTTACTGACTTACCCATGATGGCTTGTAAAAAAGCATTACAGCAGGCTGACGGGGACCAGGAGAAAGCAATTGAAATTCTGCGTGAAGAAGCTGGAAAAATTCAGTTAAAGCGGAGTGACAACGCGACCACAGAAGGCCGAATTGTCGTACTTCCCAGTGAAGATGGCTCGCAGACCGTCATGCTGGAAGTCGTCTGTGAATCAGCGCCTGTTGCGACCGGTGAAGATCTGGTCAATTTTTCAGATGCCTGTGCTGCACAACTTCTGGCCCATCCTGAAGTCAATACGGTGGAAGAGCTGATGGCACTTCCTTCCGAGAAGTCTCCCGGTAAAACCGTCAACGATGATTTCATGGACATGCTGAATAAGATCCGGGAAAAAATCGTGGTTTCACGGATTGCCCGTTCAGAAGGTCCTACAGGCGGCTATGTTCATCACGATGGAAAGACCGGCGTGCTGTTTCAGGCTAAAGGCGACACAGCCGATGCAGATTTGCTGCGAGGCGTGGCGATGCATATTGCTGCCTTGAAGCCAGCCGTTGTTAATGAATCCGGGCTTGATCCTGCCGTGATCCAGGAAGAACGGGATCGTCTGACTGCCGAAGCAAAAGCGACTGGCAAGCCGGATAACATCATTGATAAGATCGTTGATGGTCGTATGAAGACATTCTTTGTGGAACAGGGAGTGCTGGTTTATCAACCGTTTGCTGTTGATGATTCCAAGACCGTCAGCCAGGCTTTGGCCGAAAAAGGACTGGAAGCAGTTTCGTTCACTCGCTGGACGATTGGCGAATAGTCAGTTTTATTCAGAGACGCATGCGTGCTGATGGCGCGCGTGCGTTTTTTTATAGTCACAACATTTCCTGCTCATTCTTAATTAAAAATTTTCTCCGACATTGAGGAATCCACGGATGACTGATTCTCCCGCCCCTTTGCTGAAGCCTGCTTACACGCGTGTTCTGCTCAAGTTGAGTGGAGAAGTATTTTGTCGAGACGGAGAAGGTGGCATCAGTATGTCCGAGCTGGAATCGATTTCCGCCCAGATCAAGCGGCTCGTCGATTCGGGAGTCCAACTGGCGATTGTCTGCGGTGGTGGAAATATTTTGCGAGGCAAGCAGTTTTCTTCTTCCAGTGGTTCGATCAATCCGGCGACAGCCCACTATATGGGGATGCTGGCGACAGTGATTAACGGTCTGGCGCTGCAGGATGCACTGGAAATGGCGGGAGTAGCAACGCGTTTACAGACAGCCATTCGTATGGAAGGTGTTGCCGAACCATTCATCCGCAGACGTTGTATCCGACATCTGGAAAAGGGACGCGTTGTGATTTTAGCAGCGGGAACCGGCAGTCCTTTTGTGACCACGGACACCGCGGCTGCATTACGTTCCCGCGAGATTGACGCTGATATTCTGCTGAAAGCAACGAAGGTGGACGGCATCTACTCTGATGATCCTGAGAAAAACCCGCACGCGGTCCGGTTTTCCGAGATCAGCTACCAGGACGTTCTGCATAAGAATCTGCAGGTCATGGATGCGCAGGCGTTACATCATTGTATGGAACACGGAATTCCAATTCTGGTATTTAACTTTCGCAAAGTGGGCAATATTGAAAAAGCGGTTGCCGGCGAAAATATCGGAACACGCGTGCTTCCAACGGTTGAGTCTTAATCGGAACCATCGCGGTCAGGTCGCGGCTTGTATCACAGGCTCTGTTGCAAAGTCTCGTATTCGCTGGCTGTTTATTTCTTGCGTAAGATAAACACGACGTCTTCGGTCTGGGCATCGATTTCAATTGTGAAGTCCATCTCGTACATGAAATCGTAGAGTTCGACCACTTCCAGTTCAGGCACCTTTGCCAGCAGTGCATCAAACTGGGGCGCGGTGTAAGTCCGGTAGTCCATCGTGTCAAACAGTTGGAACTGACGGGTAGGCGTATAGACATCAAACGTCATTTCGAGATGTTCGTTTCGCTTCTTCAGGTCGGTCCAGATGGATTGCATGTGTGAATTAATGGCAAGATTGCCTCTGCGTGCAGACCAGCTTTCACTCTGCATCGGCTCGCCTTTTGTAGGCGTCAGGTGCAGCCCCAAAATATAGAGGCCACCTGGGGCGAGCGCGTCTGCCACACATTTCAGATGATTTTCAGCGGCGGTTTCCGTCGGCAGATGGCGAAAACTGTTAATGGTATTGAAAGCCGCCTCTACGGGCTTTTTGAGTTTGAAGTCAGACATATCGCCGATCACCGCGGACCGCGGAAAGCCCGCTCGCTCCAGGCGATCATTACAATAATTGATCGCGTGCTCATTCAGATCGTTGCCGGCTACTTTATAGCCTGCCTGCGCCAGTTTGATCAGTAATCGTCCGGTGCCGCAGGCGGGTTCAAAAACGCGTTTTACTTTTCGGGTAGCGTGTTTTTCAAAACAGTTTTGCAGGAAATCAAACTCTGCCTTCCAGTCATCACCAAAAATCAGGTCATAGTATTTGGGATAGTCGTAAAGGTGCCCTTTGATCGTTTCCATTATGCTCTCTTGCTGTTGTGTGTCGGGTCTGGGAAAAGGTAGATCGATGCAAGTCATCTGAGGCAGCAGGCGTTCTGTCCACGAGAACACTCATAAAAAAAACCTCATGGAGACGTTATAGTCTCCACAAGGCTGATGTTCAACTGGCGCATTACTCTGCCGTTTAATTATGAGAATAGGAAGCAAGCACGCTTGGCTTTTCAGTCGTTTCACCAGAGACATGCACAAAGTCCACAGAAGGGTCGTTGCCCAGTCCGAGGTAAACTGAGATTGAATACGTCTGGAAAAACCCTTGCCAGGTGTATTTTTTCATTTGTTTACACATATGTGTGTATTTGTCGGCGGGACTGGTTTGAACAGTAGGTGAGCCGACAAGGTAGTTTTCAATATCAGAGACTCTCAGATCCTCGTTTAATTTAAGCAAATCTTCTTGAGCAGTCTGCAAGGCGAATCCCGATTCGTTTGCATAGGTCTGGGCGTAGAAATCGATCATTGCCAGACAGAAGATAATGGCTCCCAGGATCCAGACTGATATTTTAATGATCGACTGGTAATCTTTTTCAGTGGAAACCGTTGATGAAGGATAAGCAGAGCGCGATTCGGGCGCGTCGATGGTAATACTAGACATTGAAGAGCCTTTCTATAAGTCCTACTTAAGGTGGGTGTAGGCAAGGGGTGGGAAATTAAGGCATTTGATAGTTTACTCAGGTGGGAAACTCAAAGCTGGTGGGATGTTACCTCCTGTATGTGAAATCAACAAAGTGAACGAGTTAATATTTCAAGAATACAGTGACTTTTCTACTTGGCGAGTACGGGGCAGGTTTGTTGCTTCTTCAGCAGGCGGGATTTGATTCCATGTTATGGGAATCGGCTGGTGTTTGGCAAGTCATATTTAAGAAATTACATGTAAGAGGGAACGTATGGATACATTTTGTTTCTCGTTTTGCTTTACTTCAGTTCTTTATCGTCAAAGAGATTGTTCAGATTCAAATCTTTTACATCCATCTTGCTCAGGTCAATATTCCCTTTTAATTCTGCATCAATCAGTTGCAGCCGTGCTTCAATTTTGTGTAATCGTGCTTCTAAGGCCGGATGAAATAGAGACTTATCGCTTTGTGGCAGAACGCGGGGTACTTTCGGATAGCCCAATTGTCGCTGTAGCGCTGCAAACATGTAGAGCGGATCGCGGTTGTGATTCGCTTTGGCGATGCGGCCATCCTGTTTGCTGAACAGAATCGGATAGCGAGGGGTGAAATTCTCATTTCCGGGGAGCCTGCGTTGCTCGTCCATGAAATGTTCAGACCGTAAATAGAGCAAATCCGCGAAGTCGATGGTCCCCAGTTGGATCTTGAGTTTGCGAATCCAGCTGGACCAGTCTTCATCGTATTGTGTGTCTGCTGAGATGGCGCTGAGACCTGCATGGTAACCCAGTCTGTTGCGGGCAATGCATTCAAACTGGTAGATAAACAGCCCGGCACTGCTGGGGGTTTCCGAGCGGTATTCCGCTTCGCGTTCCAGGATTTTCAAACCGGTTTTCTGGTCGAATTTGGATTTGTCGTCTTCTGCGTTTTTGAGAATGAACGCTTGGAACGGTGTGAAATAATGGGAGAGTTTTTCCATTCCGTCTGAAATACGACCTGTCAGCAGTAGTTCGCCTTTCAGAAAGTCGATGGCCATCGGCAGCTTGGTTGTGGCCAGAATTTCCTCGTAGATCGTGGCCAGGATCTCCTGCGAAGGAATGGAATCTTCCAGACGCTCACGGTAGTTGCGGAAGAAATAGACCTGTTCGATATATTCTTCACGATCCAGGGGCGGTTGCTTCATCGATGCTCGTTCGAATAGATGGGTTACTGTGATTCAGCGAGAGTGACGCTCTGTTAGATATTATACGGGAAACATCATGCAAACGGTTCAAAAAGATCCGGGAATCTGGTTTCGATCTGAACTGTCCAGAAAGGATTGCAGGATAATCTGAGCCGCCAGTTTATCCAGATAAGCCTTTCGCTTTTGACGGCTGATGTTCAGGTTCGCCAGAAATTCCTCGGCAGTGGCCGATGAATATCGTTCGTCCCAGTACCGGACCGGGATGTTTGCAAATTGACTGATCCAGTTACCGAACTGGCGTGCCTCTTTGGCTTTCTGTCCTTCATCGCCGCTCATGTGCACGGGGAGTCCAACGACGAGACCTTGACACTGATATTCTTTGATGATTTTCGAGAGCAAGTTCTGGTCCTGCTGTTCGCTTTGCCGGGTATAGTTTTCAAGAGGGCTGGCGATGTTTTGCTCAAATGTAGAGATGGCAATGCCGATTCGTTTGGTGCCATAATCGAGTCCCAGTAGACGGCCCTCTGCTGGGAATTCTGCGTCACAGGGTTGGTTTGCATTAGAGGAATCGTTCATAGCCACGCTCCTCAAACAGGTTGACCAGTTTTTTGATGGCGGATTCATCATCTTTTCGGGCCATCAGTGTGGCATCGGGAGTGTGCACGATCAAACAGTTTTCGATTCCAAATGTCGCGACCAGATGATCGTCGGCAGAGATAATGATGTTGTTTGATGTCTCCAGGCCACAATGCAGGCCGACGACAGTATTGCCGTTCGCATCAGTGGGGAAATATTTCTGTAACGTATTCCAGTTGCCAACATCATCCCATTCAAACTCTGCGGGGATGACGGCGAGATTCTCTTTCGCATGTTCCAGAACGGCGTAGTCAATCGACTCCGATTTCATGGCCGGGAAGATTTGATTCAGTACGTCTGAGTATTGCTGCGTTCCAATCGCATCGGAAATCTGTAGCAACTGTTGGTGCATTTCGGGTTCAAACCGGGCGAGTGCATCGAGAATCGTGCGGGCTTTCCAGACAAAGATGCCGCAATTCCAGAGATAGTTCCCGCTGTCACAATAGTGTTGTGCGGTTTTCGAATCGGGCTTTTCTTTGAACTCTTCCACTTGGAAGCCGTGGACATTATCAGTGGCTAAAGCGGGACCGCACTGGATATATCCATAACCGGTGGCAGGGAACGTCGGGGAAACGCCGATCAAGGCCAGCGTGTCCGGATTTGCTTCGATGAGTGTGGTTGTCTGATCGACCGTGTTGATGAAGCCGGCGTCAGGTTGAATGATATGATCTGACGAGACGACCAGCATGACCGCATCGGGATCTGATTTCAAAAGATGAACCGCCGCCAGGCCGATACAGGGGGCGGTATTTCTGGGAGCCGGCTCGATCAGAATCTGGTCTTGAGGGACCTCGGGTAACTGGCGGTGAGTTTCCTGGGCCAGCGTCTGATTGGTGGCGATCCAGATCTGTTGATGTTTCGTTCGCTGCGCGCAGCGGGCGACTGTATTCTGAATCATGGTGTGGTCACCCACGAGTTTGAGCAGTTGTTTGGGCATCGCTTTTCGGCTTTGAGGCCAGAAGCGTGTGCCGCTGCCACCCGCCATGACAACCGTGTGAAGCATCCTGGTTATTCTCCCAGATAAAGGGGAAATGTTAATTGCGTATCGGAAGCGATTTTCGTTTTCAGTTCCGTTTCATCTAACGCATAGAGAGGGCTGATTTCCACGTCTGCGCCTTCAGGAACCGAGACGCCACAGTCTGTGAGCCATTCCGAATAAATCCGGCAAAGGGCGGCGTGTACGGTTTCAGGGGAGTCAGCTCCGGCTGCATTTTTAAGCGGATTGAACTCACGTTGACGATCAATTTCATAAACCAGAACCGTATTAGCGACCGGCAGAACGTCAAAAATGAACCGTTCAAATTTAATCGCGTTCGGTTCTGAGGGAGAAACCTGGGTGCCCGAGGAATCCACAAAGGGAACTTTTTTATTGGCCTGATGAAATGGCAGCAGATCGTCATTATCGGCGATTTGCTCAAGGAACGTGCGGTTAAAGACATGAATGGCGGTGCTGCCGGCCCAGTGTAATAAGTTTCCGTCCGCGTCGGTTTGCTCTGCGATGTGCGGCGGGAGGTCACTGTACTCGATGATCTGCGTTTTCTGATCGACATCACACACAATGCCCATTTTTTCTTCAGGCGATCGTTTGGAAACGACTTTGACGGAGACCTCGGCATTGCGCTGCACATGGTAACCCAGGAATTCCGGGTCGCAGACAATGGAAGTCGCATTATCAACCTGATGGTAATAGAGTGTGTCGATCCCTTTTTTCTGCATGACTTCAAACATGCCGGAGTTTTTGAGCGCAGCCAGCATTCCGCCATGCCCGTCCGGGCTGACGGCGATGCGATGCTTTTCTTCAAGAAGAATATCACCAGTTGTCGCATCGACGGCCGGCATGGTTCCCTGTTTGAAGAAATACAAGTTCTCTTCCGCCAGGCCAAAGTTTTGATGCTGCTGGAAGTACTCTACTGTTTCAGCGTGCGTCGCGTCGCTGGTCATGATGAAATAGCTGATCGGTTTGCCGGCTTTGTTGGCTCGGGCTGTCAACTGCTCAACCAGCATCTGGAATAAAGACGTCTGTTTGACGGGGCCAACGGGATACATGCCTTTGGGATGACTGAATCCCAGCCGCGAGCCCTGGCCGCCGGCGACGAGAATCGCACCGACTTTCCCTTCCGAAAGTAGCTGGTTTCCGGCCTGAATTGCGGACTCCGATTCTGCGTCCGAAGCGGCCCGATCCTGCAGACGAATCACCGTCGCAGGACGTGTGGCACGCTCTGCTTTCTCAGCGGGAGATTCTTCTGCTTTAGAGGAACCTTCGGTTGAGTAGAGGCGTTGAATCTGCTCAAAATTGATTTGCTGGATTTGCCCGGTTAACTCTGCCCGCTGTTGATCATTCAGGTCATCCCACCAGTGCAACAGTTGTGTTTGCTGGTGTTGTTTCAAGTTTTGGAAAAGATCCTCTGGAAAGGAAGTTGGTATTGTCATTCTTATTCGTATTCCTGGTAGTTCAGTTGAAAGCTCCCATTCAGTCGCATGAGGGGAGCAGTGCTTTACTCACGCAACCATGATGCGCTTGTGATACAGTGGCTGAAAAGTCAGCCAGGTACCCGCGTGTATGTTGAACCTGATTCGGGGTCCAGTTGGCGCGGCGTTGTTCTAAATCCTGATCGCTGATATCGAGTTGGATGATTCCCTTGAGCAGATCAAACGAAATCTGATCTCCGTCCTGAACCAGACCAATCGGGCCACCGACAACGGCTTCGGGAGAACAATGTACGCCGATCGCACCGTGTGAGACCCCCGAAACACGTGTGTCTGATATGAAGGCGACTTTTCCGTCCAGCTCCGGCACGGCGAGCGCAGCGGTTGCGACGAGGACTTCCGGCATTCCCGAAGCGACGGGGCCCAGATTTCGTAACACAATGATATTGCCTGCTTTGATTTTGCCGGCTTCGACCGCATCGGCGACTGCTTTGGCATCATCAAAACAGCAGGCGGTACCGGTGAAATGTGATTCCTGCATGCTGGAGACTTTGAAGACGATTCCGCCGGGAGCGAGGTTCCCGAAGCAGATTTGCATATCAGCGTACTCTTTATAAGGTTGGTCCAGCGGTGCGATCAGATCCTGATCGGCGGGGACGTCTCCCACTTCTGCCAGGTTTTCCGCCATGGTTTTCCCGGTGACGGTTAAGCAACTGCCGTCAATAATGCCTGCTTTGAGCAGATGCTTCAGCAGCATGGGAGTTCCCCCCAGATGATGCAGGTCGACCATTGTTTTTTTACCGCGTGGGGCAAAGCTGCACAGGACAGGCGTTTTTCTGAGGATTTCCTGAATGTCCTGTAACTGAAAATCGACTCCCGCTTCTCGTGCGAGTGCAAGGAGATGCAGCACGCCGTTCGTGGAACCACCGGCGGCGGCGATTGTGGCGGCGGCGTTCTCGAATGCTTTTCTGGTTAGAATGTCGCGCGGGCGAATATTCTGTTTGAGCAGATTTTTTACCGCGGACGCCACATTCAGACACTCTGTTTTTTTAGCACTGTCGATGGCGGGGGTGGAACTGCTGTAGGGAAGCATCAGGCCGATCGCTTCGAGTGCGATGCCCCAGGTGTTGAAGGACGCGGCAATGCCACATCCGCCGGGCCCGGGACACGCGGTCTTGAGAATCTGTTCTGCTTCTGTTTCTTCCATGGCACCAACGGCGGCGGCCGCCTGCGAATCGTAGACGTCCAGAATGGAAATATCCTGACCTTTATGGCAACCAGGCATAATGCTTCCGCCGCTGACGACTAAGCCAGGGTAATTCAATCGTGCCAGTGCCATCGCAAAGCCGGGACCGTTTTTGTCGCAGTTATGCAGCCCGATCAACGCATCGTAGGAGTGTGCACTAACGACACATTCTGCCGCATTGGCGATCATATTACGTGAGGGGAGGCTGGCATTTCCCCCTTCCTGGCCTTGTGTGATATTATCGCTGACTGCGGGAACACCAAAGGGGAGTCCGATCATCTCGGCCGATTTGCATCCCTCGGCAATTTCCTTAGCCAGTTCATAAGCATGGACATTGCACAGATTCCCGTCGAGCAAAGGGACGCCGATTCCGATCTGGGCCTTGTCAAAATCCTCATCAGAAAAGCCGAGACCGTAATAAAAGGCGGTCACTCCCCGCTGCCAACCGTGCGTCAAGTTTAGACTGTTCCAATTCAGTGCCTGTTCCATCAATGGGATTCCTGGTAGTTAATAAGAATGAAATCTGGTCCGCTGACTCTATTTTGTTTCACTCTAAACGGTCAGCGGCGGGAGTCCAAGTTACTTAACATTTGATTTTCAAAACAGATAGAGAGTCCTCAAAAATATGGAATCAATCTACCCCTGATTTTTGTCGAGGTCATCAAAAGGGCATCATTCGCCGTCATATTTTTGCGAGTGGCGCGAAGATGTTCGGGACCTGCCAGAGAAAATGAGAAAAAATGCTTGTTTTGTTCTGGATTCTGCTGCGATGAATAGTTGTATGTCTTTTTCGGTAAACGGTTTGCGTAAAATTGGCGAGGAGTCCCTTTGCGCTTGCTCATTGGTGCATCGGAACGTAAACTGTGATGTTTCATAAAACAGATATGATGATAAGCTGTTTTGCCTCCTGATTTTAGGAACTGATTCCGCAGACGGTCTGACTTGTCTGAGCGGGTTCTTGAGCAAAACGAGGCCATGCTACTGGCAGTAGCGATAAAACGAAACGGGGTTTCATCTGGTAAGATGGACTTTCAGAATCCCCCATCATAGAGGATTGGCAGCAGACAATCCGTAAGATCGACAAGGTTATTAGGTAACAAAGAAGCTGAGTAAAATGAAAAAAGACATTCATCCAGATTATCATCCTGTCGTATTTAAGGATACTTCGACAGGTGATTCGTTTCTCATTCAGTCAACGGCGACTTCCAAAGCAACAGTCGAGTGGGAAGATGGCAACACTTACCCATTGGTATCTGTGGAAATCAGTTCCAAATCGCATCCTTACTACACCGGTAAGATGAAGTTTGTTGACAGTGCCGGTCGGGTTGAAAAGTTCCAGAAGAAATACAACTGGGACAAGCGCAACGCCGAAGCAGAGGATGCCAAGAAAGAAGACGCTTAGCAAATTGACGAATCGTCTATCGATGAGGCTCTACGGAGGATAGTTCCGTATGAGCCTCATTTAGTGCATAGTCGTGTATTTCTCTTTTTTACGTCTGGTTTTTTGATTTCTCGAGGCTCATTCGCGCCCCGAAGAAATCCGATCGTGATCAGACAGGCTTCTTCGTGGATTTTGGGTAAATGAAATTTCCCACCCTGCAGGCAAAACTGGAACGATTTGAGGAGCTGGAAAAACAGCTTCAGGATCCAGAAGTTCTGACTAACAATGCCAAGCTCGTTGAAGTGCAACGCGAGTACGGTGGTCTCTCTAAAGTGGCTCAAGAAGTTCGCGTATTCAATACCCGTGCCGAGGATATTGAAGTCGCGCGTGAGATGCTGGAGGAAGAGACCGATCCTGATGCCAAAGCCTACGCGCAGAAGGAACTCGACGAGCTGTGCGAAGAGCACGAGAAACACACCAGAGACCTGGAAGATCTGGTCGTTGCCGGCGATTCGATCACGCGGGGTGGTCTGATCATGGAAATTCGCGCGGGAGCGGGGGGCGATGAAGCCGCCTTGTTCGCCCGTGAATTGTTCGATATGTATCAGCATTACGTTGAAGCCCAAAAGGGCTGGAAAACTGAAGTGTTGAACCTGAATGCGACAGAGCTGGGGGGCATCAAAGAAGTCACGTTTTCCATCTCCGGTGAAGGCGCATTTCACCGTTTGCAGTTTGAAAGCGGTGGACATCGGGTACAGCGTGTTCCCGAAACTGAAACGCAGGGCCGCGTGCATACGAGTGCCGCGACCGTCGCCGTACTGCCGGAAGCGAGCGAAATTGAAGTCGATATCAAACCGGACGACATTCGCCTCGATACGTTTCATGCCAGCGGTCCCGGCGGTCAGAAAGTGAACAAGACGGAAAGTGCCGTGCGGATCACTCACTTGCCGACGGGCACGGTTGTGCAATGTCAGGATGAAAAAAGTCAACACAAGAACAAGGCCAAAGCGATGCGCGTGCTGCGTAGTCGTGTATTGGAACAAATGCAGCAGCAGGCAGCAGACGAACGGGCCGATCAGCGTCGGACTCTGATTGGTTCCGGGGACCGCAGCCAGCGAATTCGAACTTATAACTTTCCACAAGGTCGTGTGACTGACCACCGCATCAACCTTTCACTTTATAAAATCGATCAGATCATGCAGGGCGACCTGGATGAACTGGTTGAAGCCCTGTTACAGTTTGACCGTGAAGAACGACTGCTCGGCGATGGCGCTAATAACTAAACGCGTCGTCTGCAGTATCACTGTCAACTGTTATTTCGATGGATCGCGTTGTGAAAGATAATCCACCCTCATCGGAGCACACTTCAGAGACTGCAGCAGAGCCGTGGACCGTGCGTCGTATCCTGGACTGGACGACGGCACATCTGACAAAACATGGAAGTGATTCTCCCCGCCTGGATGCCGAAGTGCTGTTAGCGTTCGCCCGGAAATGTGAGCGGATTCGTCTTTATACCAACTATGAAGATGAAGTTTCTGAACAGGAACGCGGCTTGATGCGGGAACTGGTTCAACGACGTGCCAAATCAGAACCGGTGGCGTATCTTGTGGGCAATCGCGAATTCTTCGGGCTGGATTTTTATGTCGACTCCCATGTCCTGGTGCCACGTCCGGATACCGAAACGCTGGTGATGGAACTGGTGGATGCCGCACAACAGCTTCCAGCACCTTCGATTCTCGATCTCTGTACGGGTAGCGGCTGCATTGCTATCGCGGCGGCTGCGAATTGTGCGAAAGCTTCTTTTCTGGCGACGGATATCAGCGAACGTGCGTTGGAGATCGCCCAGAAAAATGCTGAGACCAATGCGCTGTCAGAAAAGATTCAGTTCCTGCTAAGTGACTGTTTTGCCAAGATCACGGAAGGAACAGTGTTTGATATTATCGTCAGCAATCCGCCTTATATTCCCGACGCCGAAATTGAAACTTTGGACGCGGATGTCAAACAGCACGAACCACGGCTGGCATTAGCGGGGGGGGCGGATGGATTGGACTTTTACCGCAAAATTATTGATGAAGCTCCACAGTTTTTAAAAGATGGTGGTCTTTTAATGCTGGAATTCTCTCCCGAGCAGGAAGCATCGTTGAAAGCACTGTTCGAAGCTTCAGGGAAATACGAGAATGTGCGTGTCAAAGCAGATCTGGCTGGCCGGGCGCGGGTAATCATCAGCGAGAAATTGCCTATCTTAAAATAAATGAATTCCCTATACTTCTTACATCGCGGTTCAGGTTAAAAAACTTCAGGAGATCCAGGGATGGATATGTTTCTCGTTCGCGGAGGCGAGCAGCTTTCAGGTTGCGTTTCAGTCAGTGGTGCCAAGAACTCGGCGTTACCATTGATGGCGGCTGCTTTGGCCTGTGAAGGGGAAACCGTTCTGCATTCCATTCCCAATCTGGTGGATGTGACCACCCAGTCTCAAGTCCTTGGTTCGCTGGGTATGCAGGTGGACCGTGATGAATCAGGCACGCTGCGTTTGAAGACCGTTGATGAGACCTCCTGCATTGCCGACTATGATCTGGTGAGGCGGATGCGGGCCAGCGTGTGCGTGTTGGGTCCTTTGCTGGCGAAACGCCGAATGGCCTGCGTTTCGTTACCCGGTGGTTGTAACATTGGTGATCGACCGATTGACCTGCATCTGAAAGGACTGTCTGCGTTGGGCGCACAAATTCGTGTGGACCGCGGCTATGTCATCGCGCGGGCCGATCGCCTGCGGGGAGCCAATATTTTCCTGGGCGGCGCTTTTGGAAGTACCGTGACCGGGACGTGCAATGTGATGATTGCGGCGGCATTGGCAAAAGGGACAACAACGATCGAGTCAGCCGCCTGTGAACCGGAAGTCGTGGACGTGGGTAATTTTCTCAACGCCGCGGGAGCGCAGATTGAAGGACTGGGGACTCCGTTCCTGACCATCGAAGGCGTGGAGCAACTCAATGGTATCGAACATGAAGTGATTCCCGATCGCATTGAAGCGGCGACGTTGATGATTGCTGCGGCAATTACCGGCGGTGACGTTCGATTAAACCGGGTACGTCCCGATCATATTACTGCGGTGATTGAAAAACTGCGGGAAATTGGAGTGACGATCCAACTGGAGTTTCCCGATCAGCCGGCGAAAAAGCAATCCGTTTTTGTTCGTGTCACACAGCCTCTCAAGTCAGTCGATTGTATTGCGCTGCCGTATCCCGGGATTCCCACTGATGTGCAGGCGCAGTTGATGTCGCTGTTGGCGTGTGTTCCCGGAATCAGCATTGTAACCGATAAAGTATTCCCGGATCGGTTTATGCACGCTTCGGAATTAGCGCGAATGGGAGCCAACATTCGCCGTGAATCGGCCAGCGCGATTCTGAATGGCGACTCGCGTTTAAGCGGCGCCTGTGTGATGGCGTCTGATTTAAGAGCGAGTGCTGCTTTAGTCTTAGCAGGGTTGGCGGCGGAAGGGGAAACCGTGATTCGCCGGATTTATCATCTGGATCGTGGTTATGAAAAGCTGGAAGAAAAGCTGATCGCACTTGGCGCTAACGTGCAGCGCGTGAAAGACGAACCGAAGAATATGCCGGACAGTCTGAAACTGACCGATGGCGAAAGCCGACCCAGCTATTCAGAACTGCTGGATGCATTAACGGGGCCGCACTGGAATCAGACTACGAGTGACAAACTGGCGCAGCCGCCGAAACCGTCCGACGCGTAAGGCGTTCTTAAGCAGTTCGTTTATTATTTTTCAGCTGGTTTCTTCTCAAAGTCCAGACACAGTAAGTGGGATTCGCTGCGGAGATACAGCTTTTTGTTGGCGAGAACCGGCGCGGCCCAGGATGGATATTTGATTTGCGGAAACGACGTCCGGCAGACTTCGCTGAATTTTTCGGGGTCGACTTTTACAATCGCCAGAGTCCCGCGCTCGCCGAGCACGATGAACTTGTTGTCCGCCAGAATCGCAGAACCGCGTCCGTAAAAGGGCCAGGGGGCTGTCTTGCCGGAGTCAATCCATTGGAACTGCCCCGTTAACGCGTTGCGTTTTACCTTGCCGACGACGGGCGCGGTGCCGTCTGTTTCCCACATGACTTTGCCATCTGAAAGCCGAACGCTGCGCATCGTTGCGCCGCGTTCATGGCGGCCGCTGAAACCGTAAAGGTATCCATCGTGATGAATGGTAGTTGACCAGTGCGTCATCATGTTGGTGGGATTACGCCAGAGTTCTTGATAGCTTTTGCCATCCGGGTTGACCTGTAGCAAAGCTGAGCCCACCTGGTAGGCAGCGGAAAGAAAAATTTTATCGTCGACAACAACCGGGCGGGCGGCGTTGACGGAATCATTGATCATCGAACGGAACCAGTATTTGAAATTGACCGAACCGTCCTCGGGATTCAGGGAAACCAGTCCCTGACGCATCAGGCAGAGCAGGTGTCGTTTGCCGTGAATGGTGACAGCGAGAGGGGAAGAATAGCTGGAAATTTTATTGTTGCTGCGCCATTTATAAGTGGGAAGTCGCTCCCAGCCGGTAGAAGCTCCGTCCCAGACATCCTTGCCGACGTTTTCCCAGAGTTTTTTTCCGGTGAGTGCATCGAAGGCAACCATACCGGAATTGGGCTTGCCACCGACCATCACGATCAGCTTGTTTCCTTCCAGAATCGGAGTTGAGCCCACGCCGAAAAATCCGGGGGGGACGTCAAATTCTTTCAGGCAGTCAATGTGCCAGACGAGTGAACCGTCTTTGAAATTCAGACAATACAATTTGCCTTGTGCGCCGAAAGTGTAACAGTGCTTGTCAGTCAGCAAGGGAGAGCAACGCGGGCCGTTATTGTATCCGTAAGGGTCGCGGAAATCGGACGCGTATTCGTACTTCCAGAGTTCTTTGCCCGTACTGGCATCCACGCATTCGATAACTTCTTTGCCTGCGCGGTCGCCATCAGGACGGTGATGGATTACCAGTTTGTTGCCCAGGATCGAAGGGGCACTGTAGCCGGTTCCGATTTTTTTCTCCCAGAGCAGGGGAGGACCCTGTTCGGGAAACTGGTCGAGCAGATTGGTTTCCGGTGAAATTCCCGTTTGGAGCGGCCCCAGGAAATAAGGCCAGTCACCCGGTTTGACAGCCGGTGATTGCGCACTGAGCTGTGAATCGAGCTGACCGGTCTGCGCCGACGGTAATGGTAGAATCAGCAGTGAGGCTACGCCCACGAGCAGGGACAGGAACCATTTTTGAACGCGGTGATCAATGAACTTGTCTAAGTTATGCATGAGAAGAACCATTCATAGGCGGGGATCAGGGAAGTTCGTAGATTTTATAGGTTTGATTTTGATAAACGGATTTGATGGTTTTAAAAGGGCCGAGTCGTTTGACCAGCAGGTGTGTGATGTTGGTGTTTTCTTTGAGAGCCTCCAGGGCCCGATCATCAAAGCCTTCATTATAATACTTCTGGCCCCAATTTCGAAGGTATTTCAGGCGACGATTCCATTCTACCACGCCGGGGGCGTCCTGAGGACAGTCTTTGACGGTCACATATTCAGGACGCTGGGCGTACCATTTGAAGTCGGATTCCCTGGCCGGTGTCAGAAACAGAGTTGTTTCGGGGGTATTTTGTTTGATCCACTGGCAGGCGTCGATCCAGTCCTGACGCTGCGCAGGAGACATTTTGTGGATGGGGGGGAAGACCCAGGCCGAATAGAGGACGGCTGTAAAAATGCTCAGACTCAGCACAGCAACCACTGCTTTGCGCGAGGAGTGTGAAGCGGACGGCGATGCTGCGTCTGTCTGTCTGGTTTCAAAGAATCGTTGAGAAACGGAATTGACCAGTGCCATCGTGACTGCCAGTGGGAGCAACGCGTCGAACAGACGAAACGGATAGAATTTTAACAGCGACATCCGAAATGCATAAAAGGGCATTTCTGAAGCGGGCCGAGGTCCAGCTCCGAGCAAAAAGCCGACGCACGCCAAGCCAATCGTTCCCAGGATAAAACATTGGAAGAATCGATTGGCAAATGTGGTATTCTGTTTTCGTCTCAGGAAAAACCAGAGCCCCAGAAGTCCTGCATACATCAGGTAGCCGAAGGTGTGAAAATCCATCGGGTCGAGGTGATGCTTGATGCGGTAAAAGACCTGAATATAGTTGGCTGCAAAATTGTCGCGGGAATCACTGTGCAGCAGAAGATTGACGGCAGGGATCAGACCGGGGAGTGCGCAGAGGATGAGGAGCCCCGCTGCAGGAACAGCTTTTGAAATTGCATCTCGGAGTGTGACCCGAGTTGGGGATTTTCTTTGTAACAACCAGAGACACAAAAGTGAAAAGGCACTACATAACAGCGCCCAGACTCCGACAACGGGATGCCAGCTGATGGTGAGCCCGGCATAGATGGCGCTGCGGTTCCAGCGTTGCTCACTGGCGTTGGCGAGAGATAAAAAGAGAAAGCCGTAGGCAAATACCTTGGACTCAATGCCACCAATGATCCATTCCCCCGAGAAGTTGCCGATTGCTGCGATTCCCAGATAAATCCAGGCAGCAATTAAAGGTGACCAGCGGCCGGGTGTTAAAACCTGAAAGAGTCGAAACCAGCCAATCGCCAATAGCAAAAAGCCAGCCAGTCTGCCGAGCAGTGCCGTGTCGCGCAGAGACAGTCGTTGGGGAAGCAGGCCGACGACCTGATAAAAGACGGCATGTGCGTTAGACGATTCGAGAAAAAAATCTCCGGCGCACCACTGGGGATTCCAATAGTGTTTGGCTTTGCAGAGATAGTGTGGTTCATTTGTTCCGGGAATCGGGAACCGCAAGAACGAATCGGCGGCAAAAGAACCGCCGATCAATGTGATGATAAGAATGGCTTGCGGTGTCAATCTGGAAGCTGTGGATTCAGGATTCACTGAACTTGAGCACCTTGTTAAGCCATCAAATGAAATCCGAACGAGACACTGGTTGAGCGAGCGCAACCCATCGAGTGCCTATTTTTTCTTGGCTTTCTTTTTTGCCGTTTTCTTGCCTGTTGCTTTTTTGGCCGTTATTTTTTTGGCGGGTGATTTCTTTGCTGGTGATTTTTTGGCAGGAGACTTTTTCGCAGATTTCTTAGCTGGGGAAGATTTCGCAGCAGCTTTCTTTTTTGTGCTTCCCTTTTTCGCTGCTTTCTTTTTCGCACCTTTTTTGGGAGTGTCTCCAAAAATTTTGTCGTAATTTTCCCAGAACTTAGGTGTTGTACCAGTACGAACTATGGGGCCGCTCATAATCTCACTTCTCCGTTAGTCTTTGAATTCACCTGAAGGTAAGTTCAAATGAAACGTATTTTGTAATGATGTTGTTGTAGTATAACAATTCAGATCGCAATTGTCTTTTCTGAGCGATGATTCTTTCGATCTCAGACTTAATTGTCAAGTCTGTTCGCAGGGATCTGCCTGTTGAGTCGCGGGAAAAGCGTGTTGCAGTGCGCTGGCTTTGTGGCGGATTGTTTCCAGAAGCCGCAATAGATGCACTTTGGTAGTGAGCGGATTCATCACCGTAATGCGAAAAGCGGCTTGTCCGTCCAGAACGGAATGCACGATATAAAACTCACCCGATTCAATCAGTTGTCTACGTAATTGGAAATGAAACAGATTTTGCTGTTCAAGTGGCAGCGATTGTAACCAAGCTGTCTGATAACGAAAGACGACGATATTACACTCGGGGGTGTGTAATGCTTCAAAGTCAGCAGCCTGCTCGAGCAGTGAATAAAAGATCTGGGCTGTTTCGAATGTAATATCTACGAGATCCGCAAACAGGCCTTTACCAAACAGAGACCAGATTCCCCAAAGCGCGTAGCTGTTCGCACGTTTGGTGCATTCAATGGTTCTTAAGCCGAGATCGTATTCTGCAATTTCCGGTGCAGAGGGATCAAACAGGTAGGGCGCCTGTTGCTGAAAGGCAGAGAACTGGTGTGCCTTATTTTTGAAAAACAGAAACGCGCTCAAAGCCGGCATGAACATCATTTTGTGTGCATCGAAGACCACACTGTCTGCGCGGTGCAGACCCGCTGTGAGGTGCTGGTGTTGTTGAGAGAAACAGGTCGGTCCCCCATGTGCTGCATCGACATGCAACCAGAGTTGGTATTGTTCACACAAGTCGGCTATGTCATTCAGGGGGTCAAAGGCACCGATCGGGGTGGCACAGGCACAGGCGACAACCGCGATGATGGTTTGATTTTCTTTCCGGCATTTCAAGATCAGTTCTTCTAAAGCTGCCGGTTGTATTTTGCGCTGTTCATCCAGAGGAATTTTGATGATGTTGTCTGCACCAATTCCCAGAATGCCGGCTGAACGCGTCACACTGTAATGCGCGTCGCTGGAGGCCAGGATGACAGGCTTTGAATCGAATTGTGCCTGTGAGCCTTCTGTCCAGAATTCGGGACACGCTAAATTTCGTGCAGCCAGCAGTCCGGTCAGATTGGCGAGTGAACCGCCGTTTGTGACCAGGCCAGAAAATTCACCCGGCGTGAAACCGATTTCTTTGCCGACCATTTCGACTAAAGCGAGTTCAACGGCGGTAGCCCAGGGGCCGATTTCATAAACGGCCATCACCTGATTGGTGACTGACGTGATCGCGTCAAACAAGCCGGCCAGCGGTAGTGAAGCGGGGACCTGATGACCGATATAACGCGGGTTTTGTAAGTTGTGGCCTCGATCCAGCATCAGCTGGACGAGTTGCTGGAATTCCTGAATCGTGTCTTGCTGAGTGGGGGGAGTTGAGTCAGTGTTGTCTTGAGTCTGCAAAAACTGTCGTGCTAATTCAATATTTTCGGCCGGATGATGCCAGTTTAAGACGATGCTGTCCTCGGTCTGAATTGACTGTGCGTGTGCCGAAATTAATTCGGAGAACTTCAGGCTGGCAGCAGCCAGTAAATCAGGATCATAGGCAGCTTGAATTCTGGCTTGTGCTGCTGCGAATTCGGAATCTGTGATGGTCATCGGAGGTTCTTGCTACAAACGAACGCGGTAATCAGCACACTCGCTGCAGGTGCTGTGAATCTTCGTGAATTGTATCTGCTTTTCGAAAACCAGGGAACGTGTACGCGTGACTATTTTCTGTTGACGTTTCGAAAAGAGTGGCGACTGATTGTCTCTAGTCTGACGCAGTTATAGAGGGATTTAAAAACGAAATGGTTCGGCATTCATTTCGTAACCTGGGTGCATGCAGATATTCATCAGCAGTCCGAGTGCCAGGCAAGTACTTAACATACTGGTGCCTCCGTAGCTCATCAGCGGCAGCGTCATGCCTGTGATGGGCATTAAGCCGACGGTCATCCCGGTGTTGATGATCGTTTGAGACGCGAGTAGCGTGACGATGCCGACGGCAACGAGTCGGCCAAAGGGTTCGCGCGTGGCGGTAGCGATCTGCAAGCCGCGGAAAAACAGAAAGATGAAGACGGACAGCGCAAACAGGCAGCCCATAATTCCGAAGCGTTCGCCCACCAGACAGAAAATAAAGTCAGTGCGTCCAGCGGGGAGATGATAGGCGGCGGGATCATCCACGGGCATGCCGGCGATCTCGCTGCCCCAGACGCCCCCGAGTGCGAGCATTTGTTTCGACTGGTAGAGATGATATCCATCTCCCTTGGGGAGTTCTCCCCCATCTTGTTGAGTGAATAGAGCCACAATTCTGGATTTTTGTTCCGGATTCATTTCGAGCCAGAGGACGGGCAGAGTGCAGATTCCCAACATGACAATGGTGATGAGGTGCCTCGGTCGTGCGCCGGCGGAGAAGAGCATGGCGAAGAGAATCGGAAAGAATAAGAGGGACGTTCCCAGATCCGGCTCGCGTAAAATCAGAAAGACAGGGACACAGGTCAAAATGAAGGGTACGATCAGTCCCGGGATTCGCCTATAATTCTGACGGTACATCAGATAATGCGCTAAAGCGAGGATGTATGTGATTTTGGCCAGTTCGGAAGGCTGGAATTTGAAAAAACCGAGGGGTATCCAGCGCCTTGAACCATTGACGGCGGGGATGAAAAAAACGGCAACAAGCAGTATGAGTGTTCCCAGAAACAGAGGATAGCTGACGCCTCGCAAGTTGCGATAAGGAAACAGGATGGTGCCCCCCAGTGCCAGGAGGGAAATCAGAATCCAGACGCATTGCTTTTGAAAATAATGTCCCTGACCAGCAAGTTCGTCACCACGCGCGATGCCCGCCAGTCCGCATCCCATCAGAATGAGAATGCAGCAGAGAATGGACCAGGGAATTCGACGCAAGCCTGAATGGATCATACCGGTGTCTACAAAATAGTTTATGAAGAAAATTAGATGCGTTTTGTAACGAAAAATGACAGATTGGGAAAGAGCGATCTTTTTTCATGAAGTTCCCGTGTCTTGTTTTCCTTTAATAGTGTCAAACGCGTGCAAATCAGCTATTCTTTGATGGCAGTCCCCTTTTTATGAACGTCATTTGAATTCCTGTTTATGTTTCAGAATTTGAGAAAAATCTGTTCGAAATATCCGATCACCGCCTCTTATATTGCGGTGGCTGTCGGCTTGTTCCTGGCAGTTCAGGTGTATCGGATCAAGCAGGGGACTCCCGCGGATAGCGTCTTTGATACCGCATTATGGAAATTAGGGGCCGTGCAGCCGCTGGTGTTTGTGTATGACCATCCCTTGATCAAAGAAGACGATTTTCCCACCGGGGGCCCGTTTGATTTGTGGGCGGGGGAATGGTGGCGGATTCTGGTCAGCGGTTTTCATCATGGCGATTTATTGCATCTGCTGATGAATTGTATTGCCATCGGATATCTGGGTCGACTGATCGAACCTCGGATGCGTTCCTGGCTGTATGCTGCCTTTCTGATTTTGGCGACGTTTATTTCGCTGCTGCCGGAATACTATTTCGATCATTATCCCGTAGGCCTGTCGGGTGGCGCGTTTGCGATGTTCGGGTTGTTGATGATGTTCAGGAAGATAGATCCTGATCTGGCCGAAGAATTTACCGAGCGTGAAATCACCTGGGGGCTGGGGTGGCTGATCTTGTGTTTTGTCTTTACTTACCTGGGGATTCTACACATCGCGAATGCCGCACATGTGTCAGGGTTTCTCTATGGGTTATTAGCGGGCGCGGTTTTGATCAATCGGTCCCGCTATGCCGGGCTGTTGCGCGTTTCATTTGTGTTTGCACAGTTACTTTTGATTCCCTGTACGTATCTGATTTGCCATCCGGTCTGGAATGGAAAGTATTACTGGTACCTGGCCCGGCACGAGGATGACTTGACGCAACGCATCGAATATTTGCGGAAGGGGATGGAGCTGGCTCCTGGCGAACCGAAAATTGGTGCCGAGTTGGCGTTGAGCCTGTATCGTACCGAAGGAGAGCCGTTCCGTTCCTGGGAAATCATTCTGCAGTTATTAAAACAGAACCGGTCTTATGATAAGGGCGTGGAAATTGCGCGGTTGATCTGGAAGCAATTTGGTTCGGAACAGCAAAAAACGAAAGCGTTAGAGGTTGTTGCAGATGTCTTCGGCGACGAGTCGGATGCCTGGTTTGAACGTTTGCAGTTGGACCAGGCAACGATCGCCCAGGCAGAGGTGCCTTTGCCGGAAGTGGTTGATGCGCCGGGAAGCGATTTATTGTTCCGGAAACAGACCGAGCCGCAGACGATCAGACCTCGCGATTTGACTGCGCCGCCCGTTGATCCCCGTTCGCCTCAGAGTGCAGCCGAAGGCGTTTCTCTCTGACTGTCTGGCAGAACCGGTAGAATCGGTAAAGCTGTCACGTCTGTTTCATGCGGCACGTACGATTGTTGTTTTTTCGCAACAGACGGGAATCCGGAAAGTGAATTTTACGCCGCGACAGAGCTTGAACTAGGCTGTAGGTAAACAAACTTGTCGTGATGCTGCGCGGTCAATGGTTTGGAATCTGAGATTAGCTCTGATTCAAGCTGAAACAGGGGACAATTGTTTGATTCCACTCGTTTGGCGTCGCGAAACAGCATATGATATTTTCGACTAACCTCTCATCTCGATCTGTTTATTATGGCTACAGCTTTGGAAAACCAAAACGAATCTACCAATGAGAACCCTGATGAAGAGACCTCTGAGGATGCGGTGCTCGTCGATCGCTTTCCGGAAGCGCTTCGTCTTTCGCGGTTTACCTTTTTCTCCGTTTGTATCCTTTCGCTTGCGTTTTTATTATTCAGCTCACTCCCCTTGTGGCACACCGATATCTGGGGGCATCTGGCGTATGGGAAATTGATCTGGGAGACGGGAAGTATTCCGTCGTTCGAGCCACTCGTGCCGCTGGCATCGGGGGTTCCCTTTATTGACACAGCCTGGTTGAGCCAGTTGCTTGGATTTCAGACGTTTCAACAGTTTGGCGTGGCGGGAATTAAATTCCTGTATGCGGCTGCGATCACTGCTTGTCTGGGGCTGTTGCTGTATCGTGTGCAAAAACGGACGGACAGTTTTATCTGGAGCCTGATTTGTATTGCCGGTTTTCTGTTGTGTGACTGGAAGCAACTTGGAATCGTGCGGCCTCAGTTGGCAGGCTTACTCTGTTTTGTAATGCTGTTTACCCTGCTGAATGCGCGCCAATGGCGGAAATCGTATTGGTATCTGATTCCGGGCCTGTTTGTGGTCTGGGCGAATCTGCATGGTTCGTTTCCAGTGGGACTGGGTTTGATCGGCTGTTTCCTGGCAGGACGGGCCTTTGATGTCGGCCGAAAATCGGGCGTATGGAAAGCCATGTTTCAGGACAGTGTGACACGCCGGCTTTTTATTTTACTGGAACTCGCAGCGGTTGCTGTGCTGGTTAACCCATATGGTTTGCAATTATATACAGAAGTCTTTTCCTTCTCTTCGAACCCCAATCTGGCGGACCTGATCGAGTGGAATCCGTTAACCTTACGCATGTATCAAGGGAAAGCTGCCGCTGTATTGGCACTGTTTCTGGTAATTGCCTGCCGGTTCACGCCGCGGCGGATTGCAACAACGGAAGTGCTGCTCCTGGTCGGACTGGGAACAGCGGCTCTATGGAGTTCTCGCATGATTATCTGGTGGGCACCGGTTGCCGCCTATTATCTGGCATTACATGGTGCCGCGATCTGGGGACAGAAACGGAAGCGCATGACAGATCAAGATGAAGAACATGAAATTCATTATGCCGGGAAATGGACCATCGTTACCGTCGGTATGATCTGGATTTGTTTTGCGATTACGCCAATTGGCTCTCAAATATTACACGGTAAACAGGTTGATTTTGCGAAGAGTGTTTCCAACGCGACGCCGATTGGAGCCGTGGCTTATCTGAATGAGAAGAAGATTAATGGTCAGGTCTTCAATTCCATGGAACTCGGCGATTACCTGTTGTGGGATGGTCCGCAGGATCTCTCCGTGTTTGCGAATTCGCACGTGCATTTACTGCCGCACGAAGTCTGGGATCATTATCTGCGGGTGATCAATCTCAGTAGTGATGCGGAAGAACTACTGCAGCGTTATGGAGTGAATACGGTGGTGTTGGATTTGCCGCGTCGAAATAATCTGATGCGTCGATTAGAACGCGATGGTGAATGGCGTGTGGGATATAAAGATGGCCGTTCGGTGGTGCTGCTAAGAAACAAACCAATTCAATAATTGTTGCCTGAAATTAAGCTGGTTGTGGGAACAATTCTAATTTAATGTAAGAGAAGAGTTATGAAGTCACGCAAATTGTCATCGAAAACTTTGATTGCGGTACAGGTTCTGGTGGTGGTCGCATTTTGTGGCGCCTATACCATGGGCTCTCGCGATTCACGCCAGGTGTTCAATAGCGTGTTTCTCAATCAGGCCACGTATCCGGAAGTAAAAATTGATCGCAAGGTACCGCTGCAGGTGGAACCGTTGTACGACGATCCTTCCGTCGTGACTGACGAAGAACTGGCGGCGGTGCTCAAGCAGGTGCGGCCCAAGTTTCCCCGGAAGCATATGAAGCCGAATCATGTAGAACATGCACTGCGGACCTGGAGTATTCGATCTACTTTTCAGGATCCGAGTATTGTTTCGGGAATTGAAATGCGTGATTTTTTGATCGACCATGCCCGCTTTCTGGCTTCCTGGGGCGATGACGCTTCGCCGCTGTTGGTTGATGAGCCCAAAGGGATTTCGATTCGCTGGGGCAGTCAGGTGGGAGGCTCGGTGCACCATGATCACTGGCTGGCTTCGCTGACCGAGGCAGGCATACATCTTGATGAACCCGTCTTTGCTCCGGCGAGACGCGACATGGATATTAACGATGTGATTCAGCAGTCATTGCGTGATTTCCGATTGGATGAACGAGAAGTGGAATGGTCGGCGATGGCCTTCGGTTTGTGGATTCCTCCCGTCAAACAGTGGAAGACGACCGACGGGCGTTCTGTTTCGTTCGACCAGATTGTGCAACGTCTGATTCGGGGTCATAAGAAATTTGGAGTCTGTGTGGGAACACATCGCGTGTATTCACTGATGTTACTGATTCGTCTGGATGACGAATATGATATTTTATCAGATCGGGCGCGGGCCAATGCGTATGGCTACCTGGAACGTGTGCGAGACCTGATTAGCGTTTGCCAGTTTGAGGATGGTCACTGGCCAGCGAACTGGATGGATGGGAAGACGGCATTGACGAATCCCGAAGAGATTCCCGAGTATAAAAATGTGATCGCGACCGGGCATCATCTGGAATGGCTGGCGATTGCGCCGAAGGAACTCCATCCGCCCCACGAGCAGATTGTGAAAGCGGCGAAATGGATCATCAACAATACCACCAGTCACACGGAAGATGAGATTCTGCAAAAGTATACGTTTTACAGCCACGTCGGAAATGCATTGGCGCTCTGGCGTCATACACATGCAGCCAAATTCTGGGATGAGTGGCAGGAAACGCATCCCTATGTTCCCGAAGCCAAGGCAGACAACGACGCGATCGAAGCTCCTAAGCCAACGCTGTAGGGGCATATATTCGGGATACGAACGTCTATTTCCCGCCGACTTTGCTTACGAAATGACCTTTTAAACAGCTGAGATCAGAACGGCGGAAGACCTGATCGCCGTCCTCAGCGTTGTCATTGGCGTTGACGTCTGCCACGAACTGTTTGAACTCGGCTTTGGTGAGTTTCTTTTCTTCGCCCAAAAATCTGGCGGCTTTGCTGCAGCCATCGCTTAACGCTTTATCGTTGTGTCCTGCCGAATACAGAAATCCTGAGGGGATATTTGTGAGTCAAATCATCAGGATTCGATAATTGGTATACCGATTCGGTCTCTGGTTTTGTAGCATATAACTACCTGTGTCAAATCAAACTCTTGATGTGACGGCAGGGTCTTGTTGTTTGCCCATCCGTAGTCCACTGGGGAGTCAGTTTGAATGGAATCGAAATTAAGCTCATCACGGAAAATAAAACAGTTCCGTATAGATTCTACACTCAATGTAAAGGATTCGCTCAAAGAATCTGATCCTCAGCAGACAACGACCGCCTCTGTTAAATTAATCATCGAAAGCATTCCTTCCGGCGCCATTTTATACACGGGGGGAGAACTGTTTATTAATCAGCGTGCCGATGATCTCCTCGGGGGATCAGAAGAGCATTCCCTGGTCTTTCAGGAAAATCTATCCCAGTTATTTCAATTGAAGTCCAGTCTGCAATCTGCTTTGAACTCAAAGGAACGGTCTTCGCTTGCAGAGATCTGGTTCAAACGCGGTGACGGGGGACAACATTTATGTGAAGTCACCCTGCCGAATAACACAGAGCAGGAACTCTGGCTGATTAACGATATCACCGCACAAAGACAAAATGAGCGTTTGCTGCATTTGCTGTCGAATGCGACCAGCGGTGTGACCGGCGGAGAGTTTTTTAAACGTCTGGTCAAGGAACTGGCAGACGCGCTCAAGTTAAAAGGCGTGTTGCTGGTACAGCATCGATATTTTTATCAGCAAATCAAAAAGTGTCAGACCAATGGTGCCTTCATAGACGGAGAATTGATTCCTGATTTTGAATATGATGCCACCGGGTCTCCCTGTGAAAATGCGATGGGCCCTGACTGCTATGTGATTCATAGTGGGGTCTCAAAATTATTTCCGAATGACAAATTTCTGGTGGATCATCAGGTTGAAGCTTATTTCAGTCTGCCGATGATCAATCGACGCGGTGAGGTGCAAGGCCATGTGGTTTTATTGAGTGATCGGCCGATTCACGAAAATTTGTGTGAAATTCCTGCCATTAAAAACTATACATTCCGTGCTGCAACAGAGTTGAGTCGCGAACAGGCTGAAAAGAAGCTGCAGGAAAGCGAGCTGCGAATGACACTCGCGGCGCGTGGCTCTGATATCGGGTTGTGGGACTACAATCTGGTCACCGGACAGGTCAATTATGATGATCACTGGTATGCGATGCTGGGGTATCAACCGGGTGAATTTCTGGCGACCTTTGATGCCTGGAAAAAACTGGTTCATTCTGATGATCTGCCGTCCGCAATGAAGCTGCTGGAAGATTATCTTGCTGGTAATGCATCTTCATTTGAAGCAGAAATTCGGATGAAACATAAAAATGGTGACTGGAAATGGATCCTGACGAGAGGAAAGGTTTCCGCCGTCACTCCGCAGCAGACACCACTTCAGGTCACAGGTACGCATCTTGATATTGATGACCTGAAACGTTCGCAACAAATCCGCCTGGAAAATGAAGCGCGTTTACGAATTATTATGGATCAGATTCCCGCCATTCTCTGGACGACTGATTGTAATAATCAGTATACGTCGATTGTCGGTGCGGGGCTCAACCAGTTAGGGATTCAACCCAACGAACCAGTGGGACAGGCCATTTTTGATTTTCAGGACGTGCCCGATGTATCCGAGAATATGGTGGCCATGCATGAACGGACTTTGAAAGGGGAGTCGGTCCGGTTTGAGCAGCAGCTGCAAAATACGATTCTGGATATTCATATCGAACCGTTACGAAATTCAGATGATGTGATCATTGGCTGTATTGGACTGGCGATCGATGTAACCGTCCGCAAGAAAACCATCGAACAACTAAACCGTCAGCGGATTTTGTTGCAGACCATTTTCCATTCCGTAACGGATGCCATGATCGTGACTGACCGCAGTCATAACATTGTGATGTGCAATGAATCGATTCAAATTCATTTCCGGTGCAAAGAGGCTGATCTACTGGGGAGGCCGATTCGGGAAATTATTACATCGGGGGACCAGTTCGATGATGAGTTTTTACGGGTTTCTTATCCCAATTCCCGGGTTTTGAAACCGTTCATTGTTGAGTACCTGCGCGCCGACGGAACCCAGTTTCAAGGTGAGACAATCGTGACTCCGTTACGGCGTTCTGATAATCAGATCACCGGTTATATTCAGGTGATTCGTGATATTACCGATCGAATTCAGATAGAAGAAGAAAAAGACCAGTTGCATGCCCAGATGCTGCACGCTCAGAAACTGGAAAGTCTGGGAGTTCTTGCTGGCGGCATTGCGCACGACTTCAACAATTTATTGCTGGCGATTCTGGGAAATACGAATCTGGCGCTGATGGAATTGAAAGACAATTCTACTGTCATTGAAAACGTAAAGAATATTGAAATCGCGGCACGACATGCGACCAAAATCTGCGAACGTCTGCTGGCATATTCGGGGCGGCGGACATTTGTCACAACCACGTTCAATCTGAATCAGATTATTCAGGAAACGGTTGAGATCTTAAAATCCATCGTGTCTCCCAATGCAGATATTGTACTGGAATTGTCCGATGACAAATTGCTGATCCACGGCGATATGGGACAGATTGAACAGGTCGTGTTGAACCTGTTGACGAATGCATCTGAAGCGATTCAGAATCAAAAAGAGGCGGGAGTGATCCACGTTCGTACGGGAATTATGACGTTGACTCCGGAAAATAGTGCCAACTACTTTTTCTGTGAGAATATCAGCCCCGGTCAGTTTGTGTATTTCGAGATTGAAGATACCGGGAGCGGCATGGATGAAGATTGCCAGTCCAAAATGTTCGATCCGTTTTTTACTACAAAATTTACAGGTCGCGGGCTTGGTCTGGCAGGGGTTTCCGGAATCATTCGAGGCCACAACGGGGGGCTCTATGTTGAATCGACGGTGGAACATGGATCCTGTTTTCGTGTGATCTTGCCTGTGGCAACGGAAGCGGAAGAGAAGATTGAGAGTGACAGTAGCGTCGATACGGTTGTGCCTGCGGATGCAGGGTATGTGCTGGTGATCGACGATGACAAAGCCGTCTGCAATGTAGTGAATCACGTCTTAAACCGCTTCGGATTTTCGGTCATGGTGGCCCATTCCGGCAACGAGGGAATTGACGTTTATGAGAAGAATCGCGACGGAATCAGTGTGATTCTACTGGATATGACCATGCCCGGGTTGAGTGGTGTGGAGACGTATCATCTACTGAAAGAAAAGGGGATCGATATCCCCGTGGTCCTGACGAGTGGATTGAGTGAAACGGATATTTCTGATCAAATGGAAGGCTCTGAGTTTCTGCACTTCCTGAAAAAGCCGTATAAGCCTCAGAAACTTGTGAACATGGTAAGCAAGGCCTTATTGCGGCACCAAATTCACGATGATTCAACGATCCATTTTAAATAATGCCTCATATGCTTATTGAAACAGATACTGCTTGAAAATCTCGGCATACTGATTCAACGTTATTGCCAGTAACAGCAGAAACCCTGCCACAAAATCGCCCTTCCCAAAGTGATCGGCTCTGCCATGCGAGCGGACAAATTCAAAGATGGCACCGGTCGGGCAACCATAGTGACAGTATGCCTGTGGGATGAAGAGTGACGCGAGTAGTCCTGTGACGGCAATACAAATCGAGACGATGCCTGCCGAGGCAAGCAGAAAGGCATCAAAGGCTTCCAGTTCCGCCAGATCAATGGGGATGTCTAAAAAAATGATGCAGAGGATCAGTGTCAATAATAATGTGGGGATCCAGCGCAAGGCCCGTTTGATATCTGGCCTGATTTTCCATTTGCGTTTCGTGGGAATGAGTTTTCCCAGAAACTCCTGGGCTGTGCCATGCGGGCAGATGCTTTGACAGTACAGATTTCTACGAGTCGTCCAGGGAACGAGAACGGCCAGTGCTGCCAATGCGACCAGCCCTGGTAACTGTCTCCAGGGGACCGCATACCTGGCCCAACCTGCAAACAAAGACTCTGCCAATAGATCGCCACTTACAAACCCCAGATAGATCAAGGCACTGACTTTAAACAGCGTTCTCAGTCGGTGAACGCGTTTCAGACGGGTGAATGTAATCAACGCGGCTCCCAGGCCGAACAGAAGCAGAACGGCATCGCTGGTACGGAACTGAAAGGGGGGAGCCGTTTGGACCTGTTGTTGAGAGTACCGGATTCGATGCGCAATCGCATGGGCAATTCCCATGCTCGTCATGGTGGCGCCGGAGACGCCTTCAATTTCACCCTGCTGGAGATCCAGCTTTGACAGATCATCCCATGAATACTGCGTCCACAAATTCATATAGTAACGATCATTGCGGACATCATTGACATGAGACGTGGTATCGCCGCTACTACGGATGGAGAGACCGGAGATTTTTCCCGTAGCTTGATCAAATACAATCAGTGTATCTGACGGGCCACAGTAGCCGATGATGTCGTCAGAGATCGGCGCGGTGCGGACGGCGTAGCCGATGACCTGCTGACCCTGATCGAGGATAAACAGTCCTCGCCGTTCTGAATGATCGACACTCAGTGCGTCTGCAGCAGGAAGAATGGCCTGGACTTCGTGTAACAGAATCGGCGCGTCACCTTGTACGCGTTTGCGGACGTAATAATCTCGGATCAGAAAGACAATCAGGACCAGAACCGCGATGCGATAAAATTTTAACAAGACTGATCTCAGAAGGCTTGCTGGTCGCGGTGGTTTCGGAGGCAGGGGAACTAGCGGTAACTCTGTCATCCTTCTCTCAACGCCTCAAACAAAGCGGGACTTTGTTTGAGGCATCTCTATTCTGAACTATTTGTTCTGGATCAATTACTCAGTGAGAAACCGTTTTGATTTATTCCGCCGGCAGAACCTGAATTGCATCTGCATGCACATTTCCATCCACGCCGGAATTGGACATGATCACTTCAATGGGCTGGTCTTTTTCGAACTGAAATGTTCCCAGTGAAATAAAGCCGTTCGGCAGCGGTGGTTTAATACGCTGATTGATTTTAACGGTTTTGGTTTCCTGTGGAGAGCGAACGGTGACAGGCGTGTTGGTTGCCCGGTTTTCGTGATGACCGTAGGCCAGTCGCACTTCATATTTACCGGGTTTATCGACCTGGAACTTAAAGTGGATTTCCGCCTTTTTCCCTCTACCATGATACACATAATGATTGCCGATATAACCTTTGAGACCTTCACCTTTGGTCCATTTGCCAACGAACTGGACATTGTTGTTTTCATCATCAATGACGAGTCCCGGCAGTGCGGCTGGATCGATATACGCGTCAATCACAGGCGGTAATTGTGTGGCGTTTTTCGGTGTATAAAATTCACCATCAATCGAATCCCGTCGTTCGACGCCTTTGAGTGACATCAAACGGTCGAGATCCTGGTAAAAATCGGTATAGACAGCGCGGGGGCTGCATTTCTTTTCTGTGCAGATCGCTGCCGCTTTGCCGACAACTTCTCCCATCATGCCGCCGGTTTTCATGACCCGGACGGTTCCGAGCGCTTCGTGTGTCACACTGACACAACGCCCCGCCATAAACAGGTTCGGAACGTTACGAGAGTAGAAGCAGCGATAGGGGATGGGATAGCCGCGTTTGCGGTCGACGCTACGATCGAAGACCGCCTGCGAGATAAACGGGTCTTCCGGATACTTTTTCATGTATTGCTTTTTGGGGTAATGTAAGTCAATCGACCAGGTGCTGGGCACACAGCCATCGGGGAAAGCGACTTTATTGACGATGTCTTTTCTGCGGAGAATGACATCACCTCGTAACATACGGCTTTCGCGTGGTCCGCCGATATAGGCCATCCAGGTTAAGACGGCGTTGCCGTGTTTGTCTTTACCATCTTTGTTTTTCATGGCATTCCAGGCACCGTAGACGGCTCGGAAGTTCCAGTCGCGCATCGACTCCAGATCCTTGATCGAATCTTTATCGAAACCACTTTCCCAGAACCATTCGCCGTGAAAGCGTTTGGGATAAGGGAAGTCGTCCATTGTCAGGTCGAGAGCCCAGGGGACTTCAGGGAAGGCTTGTGTTTTTTCGGCTTCTTTCCAGGTCCACATGTTGCTCATGCCCATGTGGCCTTTTTCATGTGTGTAATAGTCGGCACCCGCCAGATATCCGATTTGCCCATGGCCGGTGCAGTCGGCAAACAGGGCGCCCTGAAATTCGGTTTGCTTGCCTGTTTTAGTGTTAAAGGCGGTCACACTTTGAATCGCGTCGCCCTCTTTTTTGACGGCGTAAGCGTGCGTATTTAAAAATAAATCGATGTTCTTCTCTGCCCGGACGGTTGCTTCTTTGACGTCGTCGCCGAATTCTTCATAGGTGCCGGGAGAGGCCGTTGCCGAGTCAGCAAATTCGGCAATGATTTCACCAATGTGCGGATACTTACCACGACGTACCAGACCTTTTGCCCAGACACGTACTTCCGAACTTCCATTCCCGCCGAGAACAGGACGGTTTTGAACCAGTGCGACTTGACAACCCATGCGAGCTGCTGAGATCGCCGCACCCAGGCCGGCGTAGCCGCCACCGACAACAACCAGGTCATACGGTTTTGTTTTTTCCGGTTGCGCGGGAAGCCCCAGCATGGCTTTACGCCATTGATCCATTGGCGCCATTTCATTCGGGGGAGAGTAAGACAGGTCTTTGGTAAACAGGATCGCATCACAGCGGCCTTCGAAGCCGGTTAAATCGTGAAGTGAAAGTTCAATTTCAGGTTTTGTGATTTCCACCGTACCACCATCGTGCCAGAACCAGTTGGCACCTTTGGTCCCAAACGTTTCTTTGAGCGGCTTGCCATCGATGGCTAACTGGAAACGGCCGGGGGTTCCAGGTGCGTTCCAGGGAGCGACCCAGTCTTTGGTCCGCACGAAAACACGGTATTTGCCGGTGGAAGGAAATTGAACCGTTGTTTTGGCGTCACTCACAGGTTGTCCGAGTCCGTGAGCAAGCAGATACGGAGATCCCATGATCTCGATAAACTGGGTGTCGAGTTTCCAGCCGCCATGTTGATTAAAACTTTCTGCTTCGACCAGCACACCGTCTGTTGGTTTGGCTGCGGAAACGCAGTCAGATGAAAGCACCGTCATCGCCAGGACGGTGAGAATAGAAAATAATCGGGAAGTGAAACGCATGCCTTCTGGCTCCTGTCGTCAAATCGCTTAGGGTATCTGATCAATCAAATGAAAGTGGCAATTCAAGCCGGAATTAACCGAACTGGATGCCTGATCTGATTATAAACCCGGTGTCGAATCAAATGCAAACAGGAGAGACTTGGTTTTATGTGGCCTGATTGTTACGCAATCTTCTTTATTAATGGGCTTTGTCACCCAGAAACTGCAGCAGATCCGCGTCGGACACTTCGCTGGGATTGGAAAAGGTTTTCCCTGCGAGGCGACTGGGAACCTGGGGGCGGTTGAAGCGGACAAAGTCGAAACCCGCGACCAGATCGGGGCGTCCATTTTTGATGACCTGCGTATTTTGTTGAGCTGGCTGCAGGCGGGAGGCCGTGCTGTAATCGGTGTAAACGGTCAAACCAACCTGCAATTCCCGAGGCATGTCGGCGCGGCGGTAACGTTGATGTATGTTCCAGTTGCCACTGGGGGTTTTCTTCAACAGGATAAAATCGTTACCAATGCGGGCGATTTGAATCAGAGCAGTGGGAGTGCCGGCATCTGTCACTGCGAGTGTCGAGCGACTGTTGAGCGTGGTTTTGACTTCAAACTGAAATACTCCGGGACGTCTGGCAGAGCCAAGTGAGAGAAAAATATAATTTTCACCGCCCGGCTGCCAGGTTTGCGGCGTGACATTGCGAGGCGTACGAATCATCAGTCCGGCCAGAGAATAGTTGCTGCGCGGGGCACCATCGCCGCCTCGTCGGGCAACGCGAATCTTAGACGTGACAACGAAATCGCCTTTGACCCGTTTGTAGACGAGCACGCCACGATAATCCATATACCAGGTGCTGCTGTAAGGCATCATCACCATCCAGCCGGGACGCGTTTTGGCGATATCGAAATTTTCCAGTTGATTGGCGTTGGTTTTTTCTGTCTCATAAATGCGTAACCATTGATCCATTGTGGCAGCATCGTCGAACTCGTCGCTAAGTGAAATCAAGTCATCCTTTACGCGATTTCGTTCTTGAGCATGGACCTCACTCGAGATGCCAGCCGAACCAATTGCAAAAAATAACAGACACAACAGGAAACGACATTTCAATGAGAATCGAACATGAGCCATTGTTTTACTCTCTCTCTATGCGAATGATATGTTCAGGAGGAGGGCTCGGAAATCGATATTGAATTTGGCCCTTTCTCAGGCAATTCGTCAGGGAATGTTAAATTGCGACAAAAAATGTGAAAATAATTTACTTTGACTGAGAGTCGACCTAACCTGTTGAATCAAAGGACTCTACGATATAATGCATTAATTGACGGGCGGGTAGTATTTTCTGGAAAGCACGTTGAATGTCTTTGATTGAAGAGACAGTAACGCAATGGATTGATCAGTTAAAAACTGGTGATGCTCAGGCTGCGCAACGATTGTGGGAATCCTATTTTCAGGAAATGGTCCAGGTCGCGCGGCGGAAGTTGCGCGGCGCGCCCCGGGCGATGGCAGATGAAGAAGATGTCGCCTTAAGTGCGTTTAAAAGTTTCTGTCTGGGGGCGCAAAATGGTCGCTTTTCCCAGATTACTGACCGTGAAAATTTATGGCCGTTGCTGGTGGCGATTACCTCCCATAAGTCGGTCGATTTGATTCGAAGCGAAAATCGACAAAAACGAGGGGGCAGCGGTAAGAGCGACAGCGACGCCGAACGCAAAAAGCAAACGTCCATGCCTGTTGACTTTGAACAGATCATTCAGCAGGAACCCTCTCCGGAATTTACAGTGCAGTTAGCTGAAGAACTGGAACGGTTACTTATTTTATTGGATAAAACCGGCGATTCGGCATTAAGACAGGTTGCATTGGCCAAAATGGAAGGGGAAACTACAACTGAAATTGCACAGAGTCTAGGTTGTACTCGCCGAACCGTTGAACGAAAACTTCAGTTGATTACCCGTCTGTGGCAAGAGGATTGCAATTTGTGAAATCGCCAAACGAAACAGATTTCGAGCAGCTTCCTTCAGACCTGATGCTGAAAATAAATCAACTCTGCGATCGGTATGAATCTGAGTTGAGGCAGGGAGATCTTCCCTCGATCAATGCATATCTGGATGATGTCGCCGTCGATTATCGGGAGGTGATCCTCAAAGAGTTGATCCCGCTGGATGTGGAACATCGCTGTCAGCAAGGGGAAACGCCGGAATCGAGCGAGTACCTCCAGCAGTTCCCCGTACTCGATCAGGAATGGCTCTCATCAGTGATTGGTGAGGCACGAGCCGTCTATCCCGCTGCTTCCGTTGACGATTCTTCCGAAGAGGGGCCGCATGAATTCGATGATTTTTCTCTGGAGCAATTCCGCATTCGAGTGATCGAAGCGGGTATTCTGTCTGAACACGAATTGACAGACGTGATTGAAAACCTGGGTCAAGATCAGCAGCCAGAGTCCGCAGCCGCGCTTGCCGAAATATTGCTTAAAACGGGAGCACTGACCGAATATCAGAGCCACGCACTCTCCTCATCAGAAGCCCGGCCGCTGTTGATCGGCGATTATCTGATTCTGGAGCCGATCGGTTCGGGAGGTATGGGGACAGTTTACAAAGCCATGCATCAGCGCATGAAACGCATTGTGGCATTGAAAGTGATTCGTTCTGACCTGGAGCATGTTCCCGATCGCCTGAAACGATTTGAACGCGAAGTGCAGACGGCGGCGCGGTTGTCGCATCCGAATATAGTGACCGCCTATGATGCAGGCGAGCACCAGGGCGTGCATTATCTGATTTGTGAATATATTGATGGCGAGAGTCTGACACAGCTGGTGCGTGATTCCGGCCCGCTTGATTTTCCGGACGCGGTCAATTGTGTGATCCAGGTAGCACAGGGATTGGAATATGCACACGGCCGGGGTGTCATTCATCGCGACATCAAGCCGGCGAATATTCTGGTCGACGATCAGGGTGATCTCAGAATTCTGGACATGGGACTGGCACGCCTGCAGGAGTCTGATGACATTTTAGGCTCAGGTTCACAGACCGAATTGACGTCGAGCCAGTTTTTCATGGGGACCATCGATTACATGGCGCCCGAGCAGGCCCGGAATACGAAGCTCGCCGATCATCGTTCCGATATTTACAGTCTGGGGTGCACGCTCTATTTTCTGTTGACGGCCAAACCCGTGTACGGCGGCGGTACGACAGTTGAACGCATTCTGGCACACAAGGAACAGCCGATTCCGCGTTTATCCGAAATCCTGCCTCAAGTGCCTGTTGAGTTCGACAACATCTTCGCAAAGATGCTGGCGAAAGATCCCGAGGAACGTTATCAGTCGGCAACTGATCTGCTCGCCGATCTGAATCAGTTTAATGAAGACATGCTGCAAGATCAGACGTTCCATCTTCCGGTGAAAGAGGTTAACAACGCAGAGCCGGTACAGGAAAACTGGGCCAGTGCGCCCACCCAGATAGAACCGGTGCCCGAACTGAGAACCATGGCGAGTGCCACGGTTTCCAGCGCGCCACAAACGCGTTCTGCGAAAAAGCCGGGGCTGCTCTGGATCGGTGTTGCTGGCGTTGCACTGGTCTTATGCGCGGCGGTGATCTTGAATCCTTTCGGCCGAAAAGATTCACCATCAGAGACAGAACTCGCACAGCAGTCTCCGAATGCCTCTCTGGTCCCTCCCTCTGGCACGGATGCGAAGGCTGCACAGAATGGCTACGCACAGAAATGGGACCTGTTTGTTAATCAAAGTGTGAGCCTTAGTTCCGCGGGGCCAGAGTTGGAACTGACGCTCATTCCTCCCGGGCAATTTATGATGGGAGACGGCTCTGGTGCAGAAGCGAATCATGATGTACCCGCCCATCCCGTGAAACTCACGCAGCCGTTTTACATGGGCACGACCGAAATCACGAACGAGCAGTTCCGTCAATTTGTGGCAGAGACGCAGTATCAAACAGACGCCGAACGCAGTGGCGGATTCGGAATGACAGGCGGAAGTTGGGGCAGATCCGGTTCTTACTTCTGGAATCAGTTGGGAGACCTGCCCGTTCGCGACCAGGCACCGGCGGTCAATATCAGTTGGAACGATGCGGTCGCGTTCTGCGACTGGCTCTCGAAAAAAACGGGTGACACATATCGGCTGCCGACCGAAGCCGAATGGGAATATGCGTGTCGCGCGGGGAGCAAGGGACGCTGGTTCTTTGGGAATCAAATGGACGAGCTGGAAAACTACGCCTGGTTTTTGAACAACTCACAAGGACGGGTTTACCCGGCGAAGCAAAAACAGCCGAATCCTTTCGGACTGTACGATTTATATGGCAACGAATGGGAGTGGTGCCAGGATTTCTACGCTGAGAATTATTACACTCAATCTCCCTCAGAAGACCCGACCGGCCCCGAACAGGGCAGCGAACGTGTGCGACGTGGCGGCGGGTTTCAACAAGGGGCAGACCAGTTGAATTCGTATGTCCGCGGACATGGTGCTCCGAATTCTCCCTCGCGCGGTGCCTTCCGCATTGTCCGCGAAGTGACTGCGAAATGAGAAACGTTTAACTCACGGCTTTCCCGTAAAACTTCGCCAGATGTTGCTGATATTCGGCAATCAATGTTGGTATCTCATCCGCGCTAAGCTTGCCGGACTCAACCAGGCAGTCGGCCAGATCTTTGAGCGTGGCTTCTTTGAGTGTTTCGTCGAATACCAGCATCAGACGGCGTTCGACCAGATCGCCGAGTGTCTCAGCCCACTCGTGTTGAATGGTCCAGAGCACATATTGGCGGGGAATGACCGTTCCTGTGATTAAATCGGTTGAGAGATCGGGCAACGCATCCAGGATCTCTTCAATCTGTGTTCCCTGCAGGTGCCACAGCGCCTGGATGCTTTCCAGCGAAAGTTGATATTTCTGGCAGAGTCGGTCCTGTTCTGCTTTCAGAATATCTTCGGTTTGCGGGTAACCTTCGGCGCCCGGGATCAGGCGGGTTTTCGATTCCGTGAAATAACTTTTGCCGAGTTTCTTCAGAATGCGATTGGTTACTTTTTCTGCAAAGGCGCGCCACGAGGTGAGTTTGCCGCCAACAAGGGTGACGATCCAGCCGGATGGACCTTCATATTCCTTGAGGGAATGATCACGGGAGATCGAGGCGGCTTTGCCTTGTGGCTGATAGGGTAACGGACGCACGCCGCTGTAATGCAGGTTGATATCGTCGGTCGTCAGTCCCACTTGCGGGAAGACCATGTTGACCATACCGACCAGGTATTCGAGTTCGTCGGGCGTCGCTGTGACGTCAAGCGGATTGCCTTTCACGCGAACATCAGTCGTACCGATGAGTGTGCTGTTCTCGAAAGGGAGAATAAATACCAGTCTGCCGTCGCTGGCTTCGGAGTAGATCGCCCGTGAGCCAAGCGCTTCGCGGAGCTTTTGATTGAATGTGATAATGTGGCTGCCTTTGGTGCCCCCCATGAGACGTTCTGAAGGGATTTCGGCCTGCTGGAGTGTTAAATCGCCACAGGCGCCGGAGGCGTTGATGATCACCGTTGGCTCGAATTCTTCATGAATCTGTTCGGGAGCATGTATTGAAGATATCTGAGCGGTTCGGCCGTTGAGTTTGAGTCGCTGGTACGTCAAGAGCTCAAAAGAGAGCTGCCTTTCGTTGGCGATTTTCTGGCAGTCATGTAGCAGTGCGACCACGAAGCGTTCGGGAAACCGCATTTGCGCATCCGAGTAGCAGGCCATCCAGCGAAACTTGTCGGTATTGATTTGAGGCAGGCCTGTATCACCGACATCGTGAACTGAATGTTTAGGCAGCGTTCCTTTAGAAGCGAACCAGTCGTAGAGTGTCAGCCCCATATCAACTAAATACAGTCCCCGTTCCGAGGAGAAGGAAAATTTCGTCGAAAGCCAGTGCGTGCCCGGCACACGGAAGCCACTCAGAAAACGGAGTCCGGACGAAGTGACGCCAGAAGCCCGGTGTGCCAGCGGAATCGCAAAGCGAAGCGGCTTCACGAAGTGGGGGGCCAGTTTCAACAGAATGCCCCGTTCATGGACCGACTCTTTGACCAGGGAAAAGTCGCCGTATTCCAGATAGCGCAAGCCGCCGTGAATCAGCCTTGAGGATTTGGACGTCGCTCCCTGAGAGAGATCGCCTTGATCGATAATGCAGACGGGGATGTTATTCAACAGTAATTCGCGCGCGATGGCGACGCCGTTGATGCCGGCACCCAGGATTAAAACCCGCTCTGATTGTTGCATCGCGTATTCCTCTGCGAAAGTTTATGTTGAGGGTTGAAATTCCATTAAGAGTCGATGTTCGTGCGGGCGATAGTAGCCGTCAATCCGGGTTCTGATCTGAAAGCCGAAACTTTCATACAGCCGGACCGCCGGTTTGTTATCCGGGTTCACCGTGAGCAGAACTACCTGATCTGCATTTTGCAGCGCCTGTTTCATCAACGCTGATCCGATTCCCTGGCCGCGAAATTCGGAGTGCACCATGATTTTATGCAGGAACGTTTCCCCCGTATTGGTGGGAAACATCAATAGTGCGCCTGCCACCGTCTGGTTCTGGCTTTCATTGGTGGTCGTGGCAATTAATACGGTCGCGTATTCACACCAGAGCCGCCAGGCGTGTTCGCCGTCGGGAATGAACGTGTCTGGTTCTTCAGGCCAGGCAGTGCGGTCGAGCGCTGCGACAGCCAGAAAATCTTCCGGTAACGCCTGTTTAATCAAGTAATCCACGAAAGCCTTTCCTGGTCTATTCTTATCAAAGCTGTAGAGCGAGAGGATATTGTCGTGTATTGTACGAACTCCTGAGATCGGTTTCGATCATGATTGAACAGAAAACAGACTTGCTGTAAAAGAATAATTGAAATTAGCGGAAACTGCCGCTTTACTGTTGCTGAATTCACATTGGTTTCTTCCATGCCCCGTTCGTCAATTCCTCACGTTGCCCTGTTCATTGAAACGTCGCGTTCCCACGGACGAGGGTTACTGAACGGCATTCGCCAGTATATTACTAAGAATGAAGAATGGTCTGTATTCATGATGCCGCGTTCGCTGGACTCGCAGATTCCGGACTGGATTTCCCGCTGGAAAGGGGATGGTATTCTGAGTCGTACCATCAGCCAGGAAGTCGCCGATGCGATCGCGGCTTCGGGAATTCCCACGGTCGAACTGCGCTCGACCAAGCTCAAGCATGACTTTCCGTTTCTGGGAATTGATAACCGGGCCATGGGCCGGATGGTTGCCGAGCATTTTCTGGAACGGGGCATTCGTCACTTTGGCGTGTATGAAATCGGAATCGAAGTCTATTTTGAAGAACGCCGCGATAATTACGTGCAGACAATTCAGAATGCCGGCTATGAAGTGAGCGCCTTTTCGGCATCGGAAGATTCGGAAGCCCCTCGCGAATGGGAAAAACATCAGGAGCAGATGGCGAACTGGTTGCGTGGTTTACCCAAGCCGGTGGGGATCATGGCGTGTACCGATCAATTGGGGTTCTGGTTGTTGGATGCCTGCGAGCGGGCGGGGATTTCCGTACCCGATGAAGTGGCCGTGGTTGGGGTGGAGAATGATGAGATCCTGTGCATGATGGCGCGGCCGCCGTTATCGAGTGTGGCGTTTAATTCATCACGCATCGGCTACGAGGCGGCGGCGCTATTGAGTCGACTGATGAAAGGGGAGCCGGCGCCGGAAGAACCCTATCTGATTAATCCTCTGGGAATTGTGACGCGACAATCTTCGGACGTGGTTGCCGTGGAGAACCCCGAGTTGGCGCTGGCCCTACGGTTCATTCGCGAGAATGCCTGCGGGGGAATTCAGGTAACTGATATTCTGAATGCGGTGCCGCTATCACGGACGGCTTTAGAACGACAGATGAAATCGGCCATCGGTCGCTCTCCCAAAGCGGAGATCATCCGCACGCAACTGGAGCGAGCCAAGGAGCTGTTGGCGTCGACCGATCTGTCACTGGCACAAATATCACAAAAGGTCGGCTTTCGCCATGCACAGCATTTCAGTACCACGTTCAAAGAAAAAATCGGCGAGACGCCAGGCGTCTATCGGGCGAAAATGCATTAGCCGCAGAATTGTTTCAAAAGTGCGCATCGGTCTGGCTTCCACGCATACATGCGGCTTTCGCAAATGGGGGCTGTTTTCCAACAGATCTGAAAACGTTACAAAGTGGATTTTGTCCTTGCTACGTTGGTGTGATCGGCTAACATGAATGGACAGTTGCTTCGTCAGGTGTGATCCTCATTCTGTTTCGAAGGCAAAGAGCGATGCGCTATCTCTTGTTATCTGTTCTATTACTTTTTTTCCCCATTTCGGCCTTTGGCCAGCCAAAAATGCCCAAGGTTCAGATGGTCTTCTTAACCCCGGCAGACGTTGATGCTCCGGCTGGTGTCTCCAGACGATTGACACAGGTCGCTGACTACACGGAAGCGATGCTGGTGAAGTGGATGAAAGTATGGGACTACCCGCCAAAACGTGAGCAAATCTTTCAGCGAAACACCGATGGCAGCGTGAAGATTTTATTCGTCAAATCGCCTGAAACTCTGGCGAGTGGAAAATTTCCATTGAAGGACGGAAACCTGTCGCGAAAAGGTAAGCTATTGGCAATGCAGAAATATAAGATTCCCAAAACATTAGACGTTTGGTGGGTTTGGGTTTATGTGGGTGATCCTCCATTGAAGTACAGCAGTTATCTGGGCTCGGGGAGCGCGGCTGCAGGAGGATTGTCACAGGTCAACTATACAAATCTGCCGGGAGAAATATCCCCGGAGGACAAGTTGGCGAAACCGTTTCTGAAAGAATTGACTTTGAAGGGCACCATCCACGAATTCGGTCATGCACTCGGGCTTCCGCACAATGGCCCACTCATCAAACGCGATCTAGGGATGCCTTTGATGGGGGCGACCATCGCCAACTATCGCAGAGTGATGAAAAATAAGGAAGAGCGGGGTTATGTTACGGAAGCTTCAGCAGCGATTCTGTGGAAGCTTCCGTTATTTACGGGGACAGCACAGCGTCGCTATATGATTCCCAAGGTCAAATGGCATGACATCGCCGTTAAGAATGATCGCCAGAAACGGGTGGCACATCTGACCGGACGTATTACATCGAATGTCCCGGCGCATAGCGTTATTGTTTACGACACGGCACCTGATGTGCAAACCCAATATTTCCAAAAGCCATACGTGGCCCGTGTTGAGAAAGATGGGACTTTCGAGATCACGATTAGCGAGCCGGTGAGCGTGCAGGCGAAGGGGGTGTTGAAAGTCGTCGCTTGTTGCGAAAACGGAACGATGACCGGTGACGGCAAAAGCCGCGGACTGAAGAGCGCGCATGAGATCAAGTACCGGACATCACGCACGGGGTATCAGTTGATCAAATGAGGTACGGCGACTGATATTTGAAATATTTCGATCAGGCAGGAATCGCGCCGAAATTCATGCCTTTGATCGAACGCTCCAGGAGTCGTTCTGACCAGAGATTTCCGGTTGAGCGATGAATCGTGAATACGCATGGTTTTTAACGTACACGAAGGGAGTTCGCGAATTGTGTGGTATCTCGTGTGATTGACGCTGAAAATGTACGCAAAACATGATAATGTTTATGGAAATCCGTAATGACCGGGCTGGATTCGATTGTAGAATGGAAACCAGTTCAATGCTTAGAAATTTACGTAGAAGGAATGGTTTGAATGAACAGGGTGTTAATCATCGTTGGCGATGCAACTGAAACCGTAGACACACTTTACCCCTATTATCGTTTGATCGAAGGGGGCTACGAACCGGTTGTGGCGGCCCCGGAAAAGCGTCTGTATCAGATGGTGCTGCATGAAGTGAAACCGGGCTGGACGATCACCAAAGAGTGGGAAGGCTATACGATTCAGGCGGATATCGCGTTTAAGGATATTAAAGAGGAAGAATACCTGGGAATCTTCTTCAGCGGGGGCCGTGCCCCGGAATATATTCGCGACGATGAGGACCTGATTCGGATCACCCAGCATTTCTTCGAAAAAAATAAACCCGTTGCCTCCGTCTGTCACGGCGTAGAAATACCGGCTCGCGCCGGTTGTGTGAAAGGCCGGCGGATGGCGACTGTGCCGAAGTGCCAGTTTGACCTGGAAGTCTGTGGCGGCATTTTTGTGAATGAACCGTGCGTGATTGATGGGAACATGGTCAGCGGTCGTACCTATCACGATCATGGCCAATATATTGGTCCGTGGATGAAGATGCTGGATGAAGCACGCGACCAGTTTTAGAAAATTGTCTTGAATTCAAAAAGTCATAAACAGGAGAGAGCGATGTCGTCACAGAAACTATCTCGTCGAACGTTTGTTAAAACAGCAATAGCCGGGTTGCCTTTGGCCTGTATTGCGCCGGGCGTTTTTGTGAATACGGCACGGGCCGCAGAGAAGTCACGCAATCCGAACGAGAGATTGAAAATCGGCTCGATCGGAATGCGGTATCAGGGATCGGTGATCGCTGATAAGGCACAAGAGTATGGCGACATTGTGGCGATTGCCGACGTTGATCGGGAGATTGCCGAGAAAGCTCGCAAGCAGTTTGGCGGCAAAGCGACCCTGTTTGAAGACTATCGCGAAATGCTGGAGAAGGCAGACATTGATGTCGTGACGATTGGCGCCCCCGATCACTGGCATACCAAAATGCTGATCGACGCCTGTCGGGCCGGCAAAGACGTCTACTGTGAAAAGCCGCTGACGCTGACGGTAGATGAAGGCAAGATTCTCAATAAAGTCGTCAAGGAAACCAAAGCAGTAGTGCAGGTAGGAACCTGGCAGCGGAGCGATCATCGTTTTCGTCAAGCCGTGGAAATGGTGCATGACGGACGGATCGGGAACTTGAAAAAAGTGACCGTGACGCTCAGTAAAAACAAGACCGGCGGTCCGTTTAAGCCCGAGCCCGTGCCTTCGGTTCTGAATTGGGATCTATGGCAGGGACAGACGCCCGATGTGCCTTACATCAAGGAACGTTGTCATTATACGTTCCGCTGGTGGTATGAATATTCGGGCGGACAGATGACCGACTGGGGCGCACATCACATTGATATCGCACAGTGGGGCGCCGGCATGCAGGATTCCGGTCCGGTCGACATTGAAGGGACGGCGACATTTCCGAATGTAGAGAACGGTTTTAACGTGGCCCTCGATTATCATTTGAAGGCCCGCTATGCAAACGGCGTCATTCTGGAAGTCAACGACACCGGACGAACGGGCGTGATGTTCGAGGGGGACAAAGGGCGAATGTTCGTGAACCGGGGAACCATCGCCGGCAAGCCGGTGGAAGATCTGGCGAAGAATCCGCTGCCCCGCGAGAAGTTCAACGTTTATGGTCATGACAATCTTTCACGTCCGCCCCGGATGGGCAAGCTGGATGCGATTGTGAATCACATGGGGAACTTCTTCGACTGCATTGAAACGCGGGAAACGCCGATCTCCAGTGTCGAGAACCAGCACCGTTCAGTGAGTGTGTGTCACATCGGCAATATCTCACAACGCCTGGGGCGCAAACTGACCTGGGATCCGCAGCAGGAACAGTTCGTCGGCGACGACGAAGCCAATGCCTGGCTCAAACGCGAACAGCGGGCCGGTTACGAGATCAAAGATACTTAAGAAGTGATTCGTAAATCGAACTCGTCTTAGCAAATAGGAGGAACCGGGGCTAACGCCCTTCGGCTAATAGGTTATTCCGGTTGGAAAGTTACCAGAAACCGGATCAGCCGCACGGTGTTGGTAGCATTTATATAATAGTTCTGATCCTGATTTTGAGGTGTACGGTGGTAGCCATCTAAAAATACTCTATGGTCGACGGTGTGCTGTTACTTTTACTTTCAGGACTTCGACAACAGGACAGCCTAATTAGCCGCAGGGCGTTAGCCCCGGTTATACGTCATAGTTAACGACAGTTCGAATTAAGAAACGCCAGATCGCATCACATTTTAGTATAGCGTGTTTCAGAATATACTCGGTTCAAATGGCCTTGGAGACGCTTCATTAAAACTGGATACAGTCTAGTAGGCCGCTGTGAATTTCGATCACGGTAAAGGAGAAACGATGACAGTCTCAACGGGCATCATAACGGAAGCTCATAAAAAACAGTTTCAGGAAGAGGGCTATTTCATACTGGAAAAGGTGATTTCAGACGAACACCTGCAGATTATTCGCGATGCCTGTGCGCATCTGATTGATCTGATGCATGAGGAAATGGACCGTCTGGGAACCGATCACATTCACATCAGCCATCGCGGCAAGCGGTATCACATCGCCAAGAAATACGATCAGGCACCCCGTCTGGAAGAGTACGTCTTCGGCGATCTGATGGCGGAGATCTGCAAAGCGACGATTGGCGAGACCGCGTATCTGTTTTACGATCAGTATGTGGTCAAAGCGGCGGAGAAGGGGATTAAGTTTTCCTGGCATCAGGATTCGGGATATCTCGGGTTTCGACATCGTCCGTATGTGACCTGCTGGGCGGCCGTGGATGATATGACGGTCGAAAATGGGACTGTCGACGTACTCCCTTATTCGACCATCGGAGTGAAATCGCTGGTGGAACACATTCAGGACCCGGAAACGGGGGACAAGACCGGTTACTTTGGTAAGGAGCCGGGAGTGACGGCGGTCGTGCCGGCGGGCAGTCTGGCGGTCTTCAGTTCGCTCACATTTCACCGCAGCGGTGCCAATACAACGGATAAAATGCGGCGGGCCTACGTCACACAGTACTCACCCGCGCCGATCATCGACCCGGAAACCGGGCAACCGAAACATCTGGTGGTTCCGTTCCTCAAGGACGGGGAAAAGGTCAACGTATAATCCGAGATCAGACAGACTTCTTTAGAGAGAGACAGACGCATGTTCGAACAACTGACTCGCCGTGATTTTAATAAACAGCTAATAGGTAGTGTATGCTCAACAGGTTTGATCGGGAATGTGCTGGCGGCGGGGACAGACGGTTCTTCCCGGCCGTTTCAACTGAATTACATTGTTGCCTCCTGCATGTACGGGAAGCTGCCACTGGAGACGATTCTGCAGGAAGTCCCTAAGACCGGTGCCGAGTATCTGGAAATCTGGGCCGAGCGGCACGGTAATCAGCGGGAGCAGATCGACGAACTGGGTGTTGAAAAAACAAAGCAGCTGTTTAATAAGTACAACGTCAAACTGGGGAGCTTCACCTGTTTCAAGTACGGCCTGTTTAACATGCAGGGGGAGATGGATCTGGTCCAACAGCTGGGCGGCGATATGGTGATCTGCAACAGTGGCGGCCCGAAAGGATTGAAAGGGGCCGAGCTGAAGGCGGCAATCAAGAAGTTCGCAGAAAAACTGAAGCCGCACGTGGACGCGGCAGCTGAAAAGGGCGTGATCATCGGTCTGGAAAATCATGGCGGCGGTTTGATTAACGATCCCGATACCCAACGCTGGCTGATGGACGCGCTGCCGGCAAAGAACTTCGGGATCGCATTAGCGCCCTATCATCTGGAGCAGAACCCGGAGATGATCGGAAAACTGATTACGGATTTGGATGAGCGACTAGTGCATTTTCAGGGCTGGCAGCATGGCATGGGGTGTATCAAGAAACTGCCTAAGGAGCAGGAACTGTTACAACTGCCGGGCCGCGGTGATTTGAATTTCGTGCCGCTCTTAGCGGCCCTCAAAAAGATCAACTACCAGGGCCGGACGGAAATCTTCATGCATCCGGTACCGCGCGGCATTCCGATTCTGCCGACTGCCGAGCAGGTGACTGCCGAGATTAACAGGTCGCGGGCATATCTGGAAAAGTGTCTGAAGCAGGCGTAAAAAACGAATCAATCAAATCGAGAAAGTGAATCCGACCTATGAACGTACATCGTTTCTATTTGACTTCGCTGTTTGTATTTGTTTGTTGCCTGGTCTGTGATCGTGGAAATGCTCTGCAAGCGAAAGAAAAATCACGGCAGCCGAATATCATTCTGGTGATGACCGATGATCAGGGGTATTGGGATACGGGCATTTCCGGCAATAAACTCATAGAAACGCCGACCATTGACCGGATGGCCGCGGAAGGAGTCACTTTTACGCGGTTCTACGCGAATATGGTTTGTGCGCCGACGCGGGCCGGGCTGATGACGGGGCGGCATTATCTGCGGACGGGCCTGTATAACACCCGGTTTGGCGGTGACACGCTGGGACAGGATGAGACGACGATCGCGCAGGTCCTGCAGTCAGCCGGTTACAAGACGGGACTGTTTGGGAAATGGCACTTGGGACGCTATGCGCAATATCAGCCGCACCGAAGGGGCTTCGACCATTTCTTCGGTCATTATCACGGACACATTGAACGTTATACGAACCCGGATCAGGTCGTTGTCAACGGGCAGCCGGTCGAGACCCGCGGTTATGTGACCGACCTGTTTACCAACGCGGCCATTGATTTCATCACCGAGTACAAAGATAAACCGTTCTTCTGTTATGTCGCGTATAACGCACCGCATTCGCCTTTCTTATTGGATACCTCTCATTTCGGACAGCCGGAAGGGGATAAGCTGATCGAACAATATCTGGCGAAGGGACTGCCCCTGCGCGAAGCGCGGATATATGCGATGGTCGAACGCATTGATCAAAATCTGAACCGGTTGCTGCAATCGGTCAAGAAGCTGGGGCTGGAGCAGGAGACGGTCGTGATCTTCACCAGTGACAATGGCGGCGTCAGCCGGGCATTTAAAGCGGGACTCAAAGGGGGTAAAGCGAGTGCCTACGAAGGCGGGACCCGAGTGCCGTTTGTGGTGCGTTGGCCGGGCCATTTCCCGGCAGGAAAAAAGACCGATGCGATGGTCGCCCAGACCGACCTGTTTCCGACGTTCTGTCAACTGGCGGGTGTGCCGGTTCCCCAGGGAATCAAGCTGGATGGGAAATCGATCCTGCCGCTGATGGAACAGGGGGCGGGAAAATCTCCACACGAATATCTGTATCATACGTGGGATCGTTATACGCCGAACCCGTGGCACCGCTGGTCCATTCACGGCGAACGGTTCAAGCTGGTGGGCCATGATCCGCAAGGAAAACAGAAACAGCAGGAGCCGGCGGGAAAATTATATGATCTGCAGGCGGACCCGGGAGAGACGAAAGATGTCTCACGGAAGTACCCCGAGGTAGCATCACGACTGCGGAACGAATTCTTGCGCTGGTTTGATGATGTGACCGAGGGCCAAGTCTATCAGCCGGCGGCGATTCCGGTGGGCGATTCCGAGGAACCGGTTGTGGAACTGCAGCCGAGCTGGGCGATTCTCAAAGGGGACGGGCTGGAATATTCGTTTGACGGCTACGACTGGGATACGATCGACGGCTGGAAATCGAACGCCGGCAGTGCGACCTGGCAACTGGATGTGCTGAAGCCGGGGCGATATACGGTGGAGTTGAGTTACGGGTATCGAGATGCCTCGCCTGCCGCAGGGACGCTGGAAATATCAGTCGGTAAGTCGAAGCTCAACTGTGAGCTGCCGATGAGCACGAGCCAGAATGTGTTTCTCAAGCGATCCGTGGGAACACTGGAACTGAAAGCGGGCCAGCAGACGCTCACCATTCAGGCAGCCAACGCCGGCGGTATTCCGGGACTGCGATTGAATTCGATCTGGTTGAAATCGCTGAACAACGAATAGCGAATCGGTGTCTGCAACGGGGACGGCGTTCAATAAATATGCAGTGACAAAAACAGTCGCAAGATCATGGCATTGGCGATATCAATAAAGAAGGCCCCCATTAAGGGGATCACCAGAAATGCCTGTGGGGAGGCGCCATACTTTTTGACGAGCGCGTTCATGTTTGCCATTGCGACCGGGGTGGCGCCTAACCCGAGGCCGATGAAGCCACCCGACATGACTGCTGCGTCATAATTTCTTCCCATAAAACGAAACACAATGTGGTACGCAATGAGTGCCATCACGAGGATCTGGGCCACGACGACGGTTAGCAACGGGCCGACACTGGAAGCCAGCGTCCAGAGCTGCATACTCATCAGACTCATACTGAGAAACAGTTCCAGTGAGATATCTCCGCAGAGTCGGATGGCGTTAGAATGGAGTTCTTTCTGAAAGAGGTCCAGAGTGTTGGTTAACACAATTCCTACAAACAGTGCGGTGAGAAAGCCGGGTAATCCGAGTCCTTTGGTATGTAACCATTGATTGACGACATCGCCGGCAGAAACACAAATCGCCAAAGCCAGAATGGTGCCGAGCATGCCTTCGATGGTGACGGGGATCGAACTGGTGCCCGATTCGGTCTCGTTTTCCAGGCTTTCCGGCTCAATTTCTCCATTGAGCCTGTTTTTTTGAATCAAGTACTCAGCGAGCGGGCCACCGATTAAACCGCCGGCGATCAGGCCGAAGGTGGCGCAGGCGATTCCCGCTTCCGTTGCACCGTGGAGACCGGCTTCCCGGGCAACTTCTCCCCAGCTGATTGCCGTACCGAATCCGCCGGCGAAGGAAATACTTCCCGCCATCAGACCATAACCCGAATTGAAACCAAACAGAGCGGCAACGCTGATGCCGGCGACATTTTGCAAAACCAGAAACAGGATGGAAATGAGCAACATCTTGCCCAGTGCGATGCCGCCGTCCGCTAAGGTCCGGAGCTTTGCTGATAAGCCGATGGTGCTGAAGAAGACGAGCAACAGTAGATCGCGCAACGAGAGGTCAAACGTGATTTCCCGTCCGGTTACGGTGTAGTAAATTGCCACGATCAGGCTGCAGAGGATGCCGCCTACCACGGCTGAGGGGATGTTGTATTTACTCAACCAGCGAAGATGGTCTATGAGGAACGATCCGACATAGAGCACGAGAATACTGATAATCAGCGTTTGCGTGACTGAGATTTCCATAAATCAAATGCTTACTGAGTAACGTTTCTGTGCTCTATCCGGAGTTCCATCAGTGATTATCAGAGTGATTTACGGATGCGCTGAAAGCTCTCCTGAATTTCTTTGCCGACGTTGAACAGCGAATCGACTACGCTGCCGGCTGATTCTTTCATGGCGTCTTTCACCGGTTTGTAGTCATCCTGCAGTTGATTCAGCTTGTCGGTGACCTTTTCCCATTCGTCTTTGGCTTCCTGTTTGCCGAGATGAATTTTCAATGCGAGTTCATCGCGCTGTTGTTCCAGAGCGCCGATCAGTTCATCCAATCGATTTCGGTCAGTCATGATGTCTTCCTTTATTCAAAGTGGAAACGATGTTCGCTTTATACAGCCTGATTATGATCAGTGCTGAATTCGTACTACGTCTGTCTGTTCATTATACCAAATGAGTGCGAATGTCGACAGTAGTGACAAACTGAAACGACATGCTTTTCTTTGGCAGACATGTGGTGTGAAGAGAGAGAACTAGTGATGAAATGCTGCTGAATAAAGGGGAGTTGTGCTGAATGTTCCCTGTTTTCGAAGTGCTCTCATCAAGGCGCGAGATGCTTTGAAAAGGGGGGATCGGGTTTGAACGTGGCGTGAAGTGTGGTCGATAGGCGTCGATACGACACAATGAAGCGTGCTTTTAGTGAAGTTTCTGCATGCTTTTGCATCAAGACAGGCAGGTTGTATGCGAAGGGGTAACGGTTATTACCAGAAACCGGGCACAGAATTGCGTTTAAAAAACGCGATATTCCGCATAACAATGTTAAGATACTTTTGGAACAGCAGCGGACGGACTTAGTCGATGAGTACCAGGACATCGTGCAATTCATTCTGATCATCTTCTGCGCGGGGCAGGGGTGTGGAGGCCTGTGTGCCGATTTCCTGGATGACATCGCATATTGCTGTGGTTGCATCGCCTGAATGCAGGCCTTCGGTCAGTTTCTGGCAGAGCTGGTCGATGAAGGTTTGGCCGAGCTTGTCGATGACCGCCTGATCAGCCAGAGCGACGGCCATGTGCTCAAAGAGGGAGATGTAGATCAGGATGCCGGTTCCCCCTTCGGTATGGTGGACACGTTTGTCAAAGAAGATTTCGCGTGCCCGGGCGGCGACTTCATCCTGCATTTGCTGGCGGGGTGTGAAGAGGCGTCTGAGCCAGCCAATGCGACTGCCGGCGACGGCGCCAATGATGAACGCCAGGACCAATAACAGCGCGGCCAGGATCAGTTCGACGACTACAGGCATGCCGCCCCAGTCTCCTGCCTGTCCGGCGGTCCTGGGGAACAAGAACCAGAGAGTGATCGCCGTGATGACTGTCAGCCAGAGCCCGACGATGTCTTCGGGGCGGTCGTAACGGCCTGAAGACGTTGCCAGAACAGGTACGATTTCGCAGGATGTCTGTTGTTCGGCTTCGACGACTGCCTGCTCGACCTGTTTCTGTTGGTCTTCGGTTAAATAAGTAAATGCGCTCTGCATGAGTTGTTACTTTCAAACTTGTGTGAGAGGGGGAGGCTGGTTACCAGGAACCGGATGCCCCGCCGCCTCCGGAGAAGCCACCTCCAAATGAGCCGCCACTAAAGCCACCACCACCGCCGCCACGGTTATTTAACATTTGATACAGGATCGTGCCAATGACGGCGAAGACGACACCCCAGAACAACCAGGCCCAGCCACTGGAGCCGCGACGGATGAGCGAGACGAACGTGAATATGACCAGCCCGATGGCGACCGCGATAATGACATAAGTCCAGGGAGAAACAGGTTTCGTGGGCAGTTCCAGCTTGCGCGCCATCTTGTCGAGTGCTTCCACTCCGGCCAGGATACCTGCGTCAAACTTTCCCTGCTTGAAGTTGGCGATGATATAATCGTTCATAATCTGCTGGCAGAGTTTATCTTCGCGATGACCCCAGCCAGCACCGAGTTCGATCCGAGCTTTACGGTCGTCTTTCGAAACCAACAGTAAGATGCCGGTGTTCCAGTCCTGGTCCCCCAGTTTGGCATGGCCGATCTGCCACTGATTGAACAGAAGTGTGGCGAAGGTTTCGATTCGCATGTCGGCCCCGCCATGTTTGGCCATCGAATCAATGGTGACCACAATGATTGGTGTGGCTTTGTCGGTGAGCAGCTTGTCGCAGAGTTCTTTGATCTGCTTGGTGGTGTTTTCGTCCAACATGCCTGCGAGATCGCGAACGAATTCACGATCTCCGGGTGGATCGAGCGTCAACTCCAGCGCATGGGCGGAAGTCAGCCCGCTGAAACTGAACAGAATCAAAATCAGACAGAGACAGGCTCGTTTGCATTGCAGGGAATAATTCACATTATCTCGCTTGAAAGAGAGAACTGGTTCAAGATCGGAATCAGAGGACCAGTCTATGAATCTGAGCGGATAATTTCAATTCCACTTAATGCAGGCGGCATTTGTTTTGCGCTTTCATTTTGTGGAACGAATTCCAACTGCAGATTATCTTTCACAGAGACGTTATTAAATTTCTGTACCTGAATTGTTTTGGCCGCGTGCGGATTGAAATCCTTTTTGACGACTTTTCCCTGCAGCTTGATCTCAAACAGAGGCGGTTCCTGCTGATCTTTCAACGCGACCGGTTCCAGATCTGAGAACGAAAGTTCCACAGAATAGGTTGCGGGAGCATCGTTCTTGCCTAACAGGGGAATCGTACATTCTTGTAAACCGCGTGCCCAGGATGTATAGACCCAGGGTGGTTCCGCTTCTTTGACAGGGTGTGTGATTTCATTGAGACTGTTGTATCCACCGCCTGCGGCGAATTTGGGTTTGATATCGAATTTGAAGTCGAGTCCGGTTTCCCGGCTGGGGCGTGGACGGGGATACGCCATCCAGACCGTGCCATGGGCATCGCGTCGGTCGCCGGGAGCTCCCATGTTGAGGGCCATGTGTTGCACGGGGGTTTTCGGACCGACCGAGCTGAAGATGGTCCAGTGCGTTCGTTCTTCGCGCGGTTCGAGCACAATCGTGGAGGAAATTGAGAACAGGCAGACACAGCCGGCACTGGATTCGGGAATCATCACCAGACCGTTGGCAGGAATGGCGTTGATCCAGCAACCGGTGCGGTGACCGGCAAAGTGCCGCGTGCCGCCGTCTTTTTCAAGGTCGTAGAAACCGGTGTAGCCGGAACGGAACATCAACAGATTTTCTGAAGCCGCGAGCATGCCGCAGTGATGGCCTTCCCGCATAATACTCCAGGGAACCTGCTGCCCGGTGAGGGGATGTTTGCGTGTATGTTGAATTCCGGTGTAAAGGTCGTAGGACCAGGGCTCGGCGATGATTTTGTCGCCGACGATAATCGGGCGATGCCGATAGTTGGCATCTTTCTTCCAGAGAATCGAACCATCGGCGGAATTGAGTGCCACCATTCGTCGGCGGGAGAAATCGCCGGCGATGAACTGTTTCCAATAGTGGCCGTTCGCATTCGCACCACAGATGACTAACACATTGTTCTGATAGAGCAGGGATAATTTGCCGCCCCCGATGCCGATTTCACTACAGTCGGTCACGTCGACGGGATTCGCCCAGAGCTTTTTACCGGTCTTTATGTCGAGGGCGACGGCCAGACGCAGGTCCTGTTTTTTCAGGCGATCTTCGGCAATTTCGCGTTCTTTGCCCGTCAACTCTTTCAGGTGTGATTTATCCTGCCGCAGGATATCGGCACGTTGCTCGCTGGTGATGGAGCTGTCGATGAAATAAGCGGCTTCGGGTCCGATGGCAATGGTATGGTGGGCGATATTTTTGCCCTGGTAGCTCCAGACTGGCTTTCCGGTTTTGACATCGATGGCAAACAGGGCGTCGGTGGAATCATCGGTTTTACGACCGCGTCGCTTCAGACGGGCTTCAAGTTCATTTCGCGTGGTGGCGGTTCCAAAAATCAGACCGTCCTGATAGGCGAGATAACCCCACTCATGTTTTCCATCGTTGAGTTTTTCCGGCAGTGGGATTTTCGCGACGGTTTTGCCGGTCGCGGCGTCCAACTGGTAGCAGCTCTCTTTCATCATGAAGAACAGGCTATCGTCGCTGGCAACGAGGTTACCGGGGTTCTGGTTTTGAAATACGCCGGTTCGAATAGCCTGTGGGTTTTCGCGTTCCCAGAGGAACAAGCCGTTGTAGGCGTCGAACGCCATGATGGTACTTTCGCCTTGAATAAACAGGCGACCGTTAATCGCCAGCGGGCCGACGGCGCCTTCGTGGCGGTTGACCATTTTCTTTTCGCCAGGATCACCAAACCAGAGTACCCCCAGGCCGCCGCGGACGCGTTGATCTTTACTGCTGGCCGTATTTCCCGGGTCACCATACTGGTGAGACCAGCTGCCGGCTCCCGGTAATGCACCCCGTTTGAGCAGGGCATAGCTACCGAGGTCTTTGATCTGCGCCGTCTCACCGAGTTTGGTCTGTTTGAGCCAATCCGTTAATTTCGAAGAGGCGGCTGTTTCTGATTTTGAATTTGCGGGAGCACCCAGGCAGATCGTTCCGCCGAGTGGTTTGACGTGTGTGGCGATGTCTTTGGGAATTCCCGGAATCTGACCGGTTTTGAGTAGGGTGTCGGAAACGATCAGATTTGCGAAGTACCGTGAATAAGGGAGCGGAGAGAGTTCCGTCTGGTGGATGGTAATGCGGTGACCGTAATAGCCGGCCTGGCTCAGTTTTTCGCGGGCGGCTGCGACTTTGGCGCTGTCGGGTTCGATACAATAAATTTTAAGATTACTGTTTCGTGCCAGTTCATAGGCGAGTCTGCCGTCTTCATTACCCAGTACCAGACAGAAGCCGTCTTTAACATTGGTATGAGCCAAAATATCTTTGGCAGCCTGTTCATACAGGGATGTCAGCTTGTCTTCGGGGTAAGGTGTTTTGAGAGTGACGGCGTCAACAGGCTGTTCGGAAGATTTGGTCTCGGTTGCTGTGCGAAAGGCGATAATTTCGCCTGCGGATGTGCTGACGACAAGTTGACCGTCAGAGACCGCCAGGCCGCGTGCCTGCCCTTTGACATTCAGTGTTTCCAGGACCTTGCCTGATTTCTCATCGAGAATCAAAACCTGATCCTGACCGCCGACAACGACTTTGTCTCCCGCGACAATCAATGCATCGCGGGCGGGTGTTGCCTGTTCCCAGATCAAGCCTGCTTTAGCAAGTTTTTTGTTTTCGTCCTGTAACGTTTTGATTTCCGCGCGGGCGGCTTTTGCTTTTTCGCCCTTGAGTTTTCGCAGTTTGGAAAACAGGCTCTTGATGGTCATGTCATTTTTGTGTGCCTTTTGTGAGCCAACGGCATGTTCCTGCCGATTGACTTTGAGGACTTCACTTCCAGTCGCGAGATAAGCGAACTCTCCCTGAACGGCCATTTGTTGACCGTTGATCCAGGCAAAACCGACGTCCCCTTTATCCTGAGATAATGCCAGGATATGATGTGCTCCCATGGAGTAGATCTGACCGTCAGCCAGTAAGGCCTGCGTTCCGCCGACCACGCCCCCGGCTGTGCTTCTCCAGCTGTATGATCGCTTGTGTTCCTGCTCTCCCGTTTTCTTGTTGAAGGCAGCGGGGAGAGAGCGACCGGAGGGAATGAACAGAAATTCGTCGTTGGCCAGCAGGTAACCCTGTGGAGAAAGTTCATTGCGGCCGGCGCTGGTCTGGCTGAGATTGTCGATTTTCCAGACGACTTTACCGGAGTCGGCATTGACGGCGTAGAGGTAAATATTTTCATGAGGGAAAATGCCGGCTCCAAAGTAGGCGATGCCGTCGTCTAATAGAATGCTCGTTCTGACGGGCCAGCGTGAAACCATTTCTCCCCGGGCAATGATCATTTCTTCGTTGAGCCCGGCTCGTAATTTCCAGACTTCTTTTCCCGTCGCAGCGTCCAGGCAATACACGAAACCATCGTCTGAGCCGAAATAGATTTTGGAGTTGTCATAAGTCGGTGCTAAACGGATCGGACCACCCGTATAAAAACGCCAGAGTACCTTGCCGGACTTCAAGTCGACACAGCGAATCTGATGATCGACAGACGAACCGAAGTAGGCTTTGCCTTGTGCGAGTGCGACATGGAGGGCGTCATCAAAATCGACGCGTGATTCGAGATCATGCCCTTCGATGACCCGCTCACCCGGATCGGTCTGACCTGTTTTCGGAGCAGCGGGAGCCGCGTACTTCCAGGCGGGAGTTAATGGAAGCTGGAAGGTATCGGAAGTCGCACCGGCTCGTTCTTTGTCGACCAGATAGGTGGGCCAGTCTTTGGCGGGAACCTGCTGGCAGAACAGACAGAGAATTAAGCTCAGGCTTAAGAATCTCAGGGGGGCGAGGGAGAGGCGGTGTGTCACTTGTAGATCCTTTGATTTATTGGCGTCGTAATCTGGTACGGGCTGGTAAACAGGTCTGTCATCAAGCTAAACGCATCGGGGCGCGTTTATGCCTTTTGAGTATACTCGGTTTGGGTAGGGAATCGCAAGTAGTTGCAGAAAACAGATGCTTTGAATTGCAATGTTTCTGCCAGCGGTCTATTTTGGGGATCATTGTTAGTATCGTAGGAGGGTTCGATGAATCTTTGATGTTGATTGGTTTTCGTCTTGAAAGCTGAAAGACATTTGAGAATCTGTTATGCTCTCTCAAAATGATTTGAACAACTGAATTTATGAGCCGGATCGAGCACAACAAGGGATGTTAGTATGAAAATGAAAGCGATTCTTTCTCTGGTAGGTTTATGTCTGTTAACGGGATGCCCCAGTTCGAGTGCGCCCCCGACTCCTGCCTCTCAAGAAAAGTCGAGCTCAACCGGTGCGGGTGAACAGGCAAAGGATGCGAAACAGAAGTCGGCGGCGGAACCGGATTCGCCTGAAGCCGTTCAGGCATTTAAAGACCTGGATGCGAAGATGGTGCTTTCGGATGATGGACGCGTGCTGATTCTGGATTTGAAAGGCACGAACGCCAAAGATGAGGACCTGAAGCATCTAGAGGGTCTGCCTTCACTGGAGCGATTGACCATCTGGGGCCCCAATTTTACCGATACGGCGACCGAAGAGATCGGCAAGAAGAAAAAACTGTGGTTCTTAAATCTGGAGGCGACCGCCATCGGTGACGAAGGGGTCAAGAATCTGGCTGATCTACAGGATCTGCAGGTGCTTTCACTGCGGGCGACGAATATTACCAATGATGCTTTGAAAGTGGTTGCCGCATTTCCCAAGTTGAAAGACCTGGATCTGCGGTTCAATAAAGAAATCAACGATGAAGGGATGCCGTTGATCAAAGGGATGAAGAACCTGAAAGTGCTCAAGGTACAGGCGACTCAGGTGACCGACGAAGGTATGAAAGATGTCGCGCAACTTCCCAATCTGCAGCGGTTGAATACGTGGGGACGCAATATTTCCGATAAAACGCTGGAACTGCTCAAGGATAAAAATCTGGTTTCGCTGGAACTGGACGATACCGAGATTTCCGATGAGGGTATGAAGCATCTGAAAAACATGACCAACATGGAAGCGTTGCATTTACGGCGGGACTTTGTGGGCAATCCCGGTATTGAGAACATCAAGGACATGAAAAATCTCCAGACACTGCATTTGCGAGATACCGTGGTGACCGATGAAGGGATGAAGAATCTGTCCGGTTTGACAAATCTGACTTATCTCGACTTGGATGAATCAATGATCGGTGACCCAGGGTTGGAACAGATCAAAGATCTGAAGAAACTGACGCGGCTGGGGCTGTGGGGAACGGGAACCACAGACGAGGGTCTGAAGGTCATTTCTGGTTTCACCGAATTGAATCGTCTCAATCTGGAAGGAACACAGATCACCGATGACGGATTAGATGCGTTGTTGCCGCTCAAAAAACTGGAATATCTCAATTTGAGTAAAACAGAAATTGGTGATGCGGGCCTGGAGAAGCTGGCTGCTTTGAAAAATCTCAAAGAGCTTCAGCTCAGTTTCTCTCAAGTGACTGATGAAGGTGTCGATAAGTTCAAAGCTGCAGTGCCGGGCTGTAAGGTGAAACGATAAAGACAGGTCATGCGTCATGAATGAAAGTGCGGACCGACGTTCGCAGCGGGCAGCCCGCCAATTAATTGAAAGCTGGCAACGTGCGGGAGTCACGCATTTGAAGCGTATGGCTCCGGTTCCACAACCGCCTGTCGAAGAAGCTCCCGCGATTCAACCGGCTGCGCCCGTTGTGTCTCAGCCTCCTGAGCCCTCTCCGGTTCAGAGGGAAACACAACCGGTGCTGGAAGCGGGATCACCCCTGCCGTCGGCACCGGCCGAGATCGCGCCCCGTGATGTCGTCAACGAGACTGAAACCCCTCGAAAGGAAATGAGTGTGGCTCGAACAGCAAAATCGAAATTGACCAAAGCCGAACGACAGGCAGAGTTGGAGATCGTTGCCGCGAAGGTTGCGAAATGTAAAAAATGCCCGGAGCTGGCTTCAACACGAACGCAAACCGTCTTTGGCGTGGGGAATCCAAAAGCTAAAATCATGTTTATCGGCGAAGCCCCCGGTGCCGACGAGGATAAACAGGGAGAACCGTTCGTTGGTCGGGCAGGGAAGTTGATGGATAAGATTATCGAAGCCTGCCAGATAAAACGCAGCGACATTTACATCGCAAATATTCTGCGTTGTCGACCGCCGGGAAACCGGAATCCGACAAACGAAGAAGCTGATAACTGCCGTGGATTTCTGGATGCCCAGATTGAGATCGTCGATCCCGACTACATTGTCTGCTGGGGCTCAGTGGCGGCGAAGAATCTGCTACATTCCGAGTTGCCGATCGGGAAGATGCGGGGACAGTTTTATGAGTATGGTCGGGCGCGGGTTGTCTGCACATACCATCCCTCGTATTTGTTGCGTAATCCTTCCGCGAAGAAGAATGTCTGGGATGATATGATTTACCTGTTTGCAGATATGGGCGTAGATTTAAAGGCCCAAAGCTGACAGGTTAGAGGCAGGTTACTTGCATTTGGGGCCGTTTAACTGGAGCAGTTGTTTTCTCAGACTGTAGCGGTTGAGGTGAGGTGGGTTCATCGAAGAAGCAGGTGAATCGGATTCTGCTGTGGATTGTGAATCTGCTACTGATGACTGTTCTTCTGTTGATTCAATTGAATCCAGTGTCATGATGGTGCGAAAGAGATCCCGGCAACTCAGTTTGCCAACCAGTCGACCTTGCTCGGTAACAGCCATGCAGCTATTGCGGCGATCACGAAACAGGTGGGCCAGTTGCAGTGCGTCGTCTTCGGGGGAGAGTGACTCGAGTTGCACATTCATTATCGAGTCGATGGGATCATTCAGATGCTGATGCATCAGTTTGTGCTTGAGAATCGCATAATCGGGTACTACCCCGATGAGCCTTTGTTGCTGATCGATCACATAGATCTCAGCAGATTCAGCCAGGATCATTTGCGTCGCCGCTTCCTGGAGGCTTGTTCCTGTCAGCACACTGACCGGATTGACCGTCATTAAATCGCGAACTCGTACCTGCATAGTTGCTCCCTTGGCAGCTTCCCTTTTTTGAACTGAATCAAAATAGGTTTACTATAAAGACGAATTAAATTCTTTTATCTAACTGAATAGATAAAAAAGCTGGCCCACTGGAAGCTTCAACTGAGCAGAAGACGATCAAGTCATTCTGCAATTGAGGCTATGCTGAAAGAATAAGTTGCGAAGCGACAACATGATGCATTTAATCAACGAAATCTGGATAGAAAAATAGAAACGTCAGTGAATTGAGACAGGTCATACAGATTATAACGGTTGGTGTTTACGCGGCGATTTCCTGTGAATGATCTGCAAATTTTGAGCGCTCAAAAAAATGTTACTGCGGCTTCAAATTCCAGAAATCAAGAACGTCTTCCGCGACCTGTGCGACGACTTTCGGACCTGTGGTGGCTTCGATATGACCTAATCGATGGTGGGAGGATTTTGCCTGCCATTGTTCGGCCAGTGCTTGAATGCGGAATGAGGGAACAAAGCGATCGAAGTCGGCGACGTGCAGGTGGATGGCAGAAGCATCCAGACGGGGCTGCCAGTTGGGGACTACCAGGGGGCGGGTGAGTTGTTCCAGCCGTTCCGGTTCAGTGACATCATCGCCGACACCACGGCGAATCGCGTTTACAACTGTTCCCCCTTCTTCCAGGATATGGAACAGGTCAACGGGGGGGGTGATCGCCATCACGAATTCGAGCTGATCGATTAACAAGGCCGCTGTCAGGGACATCCAGGCACCGTGACTGATGCCCACGAGACCGATCTGATGTCCCTGGTTTTGCAAAGCGAGAATCAGGCTCCAAAGGTCCAGTACGCCTTGACGGGCGACGGTGAGCTGATGATCCAGGTTACCGCCGGCAATCAGTTGTCCGGGACGATAGCCTGCCGGCGTGCGTCGGTAGTTAAACGGGCTGTCCAGCATAACGACATCCACGCCGCAGGGCGTGAGACGTTGTGCAAGCCTGTTAAAACTGCGGATTCCCATCTGCACGATTCCATCGACGGCGACCACGGTATAACGCGGCGATGCTCCCGATTCGCGTGAGACAGCCGTCGATTTCCAGTGGCGGCCTTTTACCAGATCATTCTCAGGAAACGTCGTTTGAATCGAACTGAGGAATTGGAAATCCTCGACCTCGGCGGCATCAAATGTAAGCTTCGATGCCGGTCTTAGTCGGGGCTGATATTCCAGTTGTGCCGCTGTGGGAACGGGCGAAAAAAACGTGGTCAGATCTCCGCTGTGGAGTTCGGGGACCGATTCGCCTGCGTTGGAAACGACCAGCGGTTGTTTCTGGTAATAGAAAAACCGATGCAGGAGATAAAAGCCGAACAGTTCATCAATGCAGGTCGACCAGAGTTTACGGATCATGTTTTCCACTCAATCGAGAAAAGGCGGTTATTCCGGTTTCTGTTTCAGAGTTGTCTCTAAAGCAGTCTCGATATCTGCCTGGGTGAAGCTCTGATCTGGTTCCTTAAAATAAAATTTCTTGACGAGTGATCCAGTTCGATCGTAAATTCGATAATGTGGTAAAGTATCGTTATCAATTCCAAATGTTTTCATTGGATCCTGATCGTCGGATGCTGTCGCCAGTATATTTGTGAACTGGGCATCCTGTTCTTCCAGAAACTCCAAGACCTCTTTTTGCGTGTCTTCATCGGATTCATCCATACTGACGGAAATGACCGTCAGGCCCTGTTCGGCGAATTTCGTTTTCCATTCGACAGTATGATGGAAATTCTTTCTACAAGGAACACACCAGAGCGCCCAGAAATCGACGAGCACGACTTTCCCTTTTTGTTGTTCGAGGATTTCCTGAAAGCCTTTGTCGTCGGATAAGGTCAGTGTGATCTCGATGGTTTTTTCCGGTTTAGATATTTCAGCAGGGGCTTCGACCTCGGTTTGACTGGATGCCTCTGTTTTTGTGCTCTCTGGTTTGGATTCTTTTTGGGCGGTACATCCAATGGAAAACAAGAGCAGTGTCAATGCGAGGATGATGGGGAACTGGTTTCGGCAGGTGGAATGTGTTGCGATCATGTTTCGTCCCTGAACGTCGGAAAAAATTTTAAACAAGCTGACTTGCTCTCAAGAGAAAGACAGTCACGATGAATTATTGTTGAGTGGTACGGTGCTAGCCGCCCGAAATATTATCTGGCATTGTACCGGTGGCTAGCGCCATTCCGCTCAATTCTGTTCTGATCCAACCAGTGAATTATCGTTCTCTTTCAAGTTGAACTGGCTAAATTTTAAACAAAAACGGGAAATGAACATAGTGTGCGGCCTGCTATCTTCAGTAAGATTAGGAATCAGATTTCATTTTAGCATCTAAGGCCGAGCCTCTGGCATAGACAGGATACGAACCATGATCACCGGGAGTAGACTCAGCAGTATTAGTGCGGTGATTGTATTATTGTTGGTCAGTATTCCGTCGGCGGTTATGGCGATGAAACCTGCTCTCTCGCTGCCGATTGAAGACCTGGAAAACGCTATTCTGGAAGAAGTGTCTCCGGGGGATTATCGGATTTTGGTCGAAGGCCAGCCTCTGGAACGAATGACGGGGGCTGAATTTCCCGCGTTACGCAATCTGGAAATCAAATTACAAAACAAAAATCTTCGTGAAAAGCAGGCAGACCGCACGATCAATGCATTGCTGATCGCGATGGCACGGATCGCTGACGAACCGACGTTGATCTATCTGCATGAACTGTATGAGTCCTATCCGGAACGTCGGAATGATGTGGCGGAAGCCATCAGCTGGTATGCCCGGGAAAATCAGCGGCGGGATGCAGACTGGCGAATTTTAGTTCGTTCTCTGAATATGGTTGAAGGAGAGCAGGCAAAAGCAGTCATGAAGACGTTAGCGAAATTTCGTCGACGCTCGAATAAAGCCCAATGGATTCGCCAGGCCATTCTGGTCGGACTGGAACAGGATGCGGAAGGGCAGCAACTTGCCTCTGATCTGTTAGAGCATTGGACGGGAAAGCAGTTGAAACAGCTGACTAGTGAGAAGCAGTCGCCGATGCTTGCCTGGCAGAAATGGTTTGCGGAAAAATATCCTGATGAGTTGGCTGCAGTCCTCCCGGTTGAAGCGAAAGACAGTCGCTGGAAATATCAGGAATTACAGAGCGAGTTGCGGAAGCGATCCAAGAAATCTTTTGATTTGAAACTGGGTGAGAAGGCGTATGTCAAAGCAACGTGTGTGAAGTGTCACCGTTATGGGAAACTGGGAGAAAAAGTGGGACCCGATCTGACGCACGTCAGTCGCAGATTACAGCGGAAAGAAATAATGACGGCTACCATCTTTCCCTCGCACTTTGTGTCAGAAGAGTATCCGACATTCACAATTATTACAGAGGCTGGTAAAACATTGACGGGCATGATGGGAGCGGCGGGCCCGGATCAGATCATGTTGTTAACTAGCGAAGGCACGAAGCAACTGGTTAACAAAGACGAGGTCGACGAGATTATTCCCGTGAAAAAGTCATCAATGCCGGAAGGATTGCTGAATCTGTTGACCAAGGAAGAAGCGATTCAGTTATTTGGCTATCTGACAACATTACCTGAGGGGGCTTCACAGGGATATCGGCATACGACTCGATAATCGCGGCTGATCTTAGTTTGCACTGCTACATGACCGGGGCAAACAGCCGACACAGATTTTGTCGTAAAATGACCAGTTTGCTACGTTTCTCCCAATCTTCTTCTCTAATTTTGACGGCACCCAGGAGGTCGTTCTCAATTGATTCTCTGAGTCGCGATGCGAATTTCCGGTCGTAGATGGCCAGGCCGACTTCAAAGTTGAGAATTAAGCTGCGGAAGTCAAAGTTTGCCGTTCCTACCAGTGACCAGCAGCCATCAATGGTCAGCGATTTTGAGTGAATGATACCTTTGTTATATTCATAAATTTCCACGCCGACATCCAGCAGTGAATCGTAATAGGAACGCCCTGCATACACGGTGGTCGGGTTTGCTGATTTGCCGGCGACGAGCAGTGTCACCTTGACTCCTCGTTGGGCAGCCGATTCGAGAGCGGTCGTGAGTGATTCCGGCGGAACAAAATAAGATGTTGCCAGTACAATGCTGTCACGCGCTTCATTGATTGCGGCGAAAAACAGGGTCAAAAAGACATCGGCGTTTTTTTCCGGCCCTGAAGAAAGTGTTTGCGCGGTGATGTTCCCGGTTGTGGAAGGATGAGGATAGTACTGAGGCTGAGTTAAGGCTTCACCCGTCGCAAAAAACCAGTCCTCGGCAAAGACCTGCTGTAACTGCAGTGCTTCGGGACCTTCGATTTTGAGGTGCGTATCGCGCCAGAACCCCAGGACGGCGTCCTGTCCCAGGTATTCATCGCCGATATTCATACCGCCCGTAAAAGCGATCTTACCGTCGACGAGGACCAGTTTGCGGTGATTCCGTAAATTGAACGACCATCGTTCTCGAAAACTGGCACCGGGAAGAAACGGTGCCACCTGAATTCCCGCTTCCAGCATCGGTTTGAAAAAACGATTACGTAAATTCAATGAGCCAAAACCATCATACAGAAATCGAACTTCGACTCCCGCTTTTGCTTTTTCAATGAGCATATCACGTATGAGTGTACCGGAGCGATCTGGCTGCCAGATATAGTATTCCAGGTGCAGAGAGTGCTCGGCGTTCATAATTGCCTGTTTGATCAACCCCAGTGTGCGATTTGTGTCGTTTAAGAGTTCGATCTGGTTTCCAAATGTGGGCACCGTGTGTGTGATGTTCTGTGCCAGCCTCATCAAATTCTGATTAAGCGGCAGATAGTCTTCCCGGGAGAGCAATTGATTTTGTATGACTTGCGGAAGCTTGGGTGCGAGCGACTGATTGGCTTTTTCTTTGGAGAGCGAACGTCTCTGGACGCGGTTGATTCCGAAAAACAGATAGATGATGCCCCCCAGGCCGGGTAACAGCAGAATGGTCAGAATCCAGGAGACCGTTGAAACCGGGTGACGTTTCTTTTTCAGCAGGATGTTGGGAATCAGAGCCAGGGTGATCAGATAACCACAGAGCGTTAAAGCTGCTGTCAGCCAATCCATAGAAGTGTCTCTTTATATATAATCTGTGTGAGAAAATTCAGAAAGTGATAAAAGAATTCAGATTATGTCGGAATTGACGCGGTTCTCCTACCTTGATTTGGAGAGATCGTGAAAAATCCGGGAATTCCGGGAACAGAAGGCAAATTCAGTTCGTCAAACAGGCGTAAAATAGTATGATCCCGTCTGAAAAATCAAAACGCAGGTCCCATCTTTAATAATACAGGTTCTATGATGTTGCACTTGAGCATGAAGAAAAATGTGCGATGGTTATTCGTTTTCGCTTCTTTTACATTTCTGGGAGTTTATCTCTTTGCTGACGAGAAAAGTCTCTCTGAAGAACGGGCTGTCGCGCAAAAGTATCAGAAAGAGGGCAATTTTCGGGATGCCTGGCAGCTCTATCAGAAACTGGCACTGCAGAAAAGCAATTCCGATCAGGGAGTCGTGCATGATCTGCAGGCAGGCATTCAATGTCTGAATCGACTCAATCGTGTGAACGAGATCGATGCGTTTCGCGAATCGGTTTTAAAAACTCATGGAGACCAGCCCCGTGTCTTATGGAAGGTGGCGGAAAGTTATATTCAGGGACCGCACTTTGGCTTTATCATTGATGGCAATTTCACTCGCGGCCAACAAAGGGGAGGCCGTCAGTATGTGAATACTCAGGAGCTGGATCGACTAAGTGCTCTGCGATTGATGACCCGGGCGGTCGCTCTGTTAAAGAACAACGAGGATGCCGTACTGGCTTCCGACATTCATTATGATTTTGCCGCGTATTTGATGAAGGGGCGCGAGGGGAGAAATGCCTGGAAACTGCAGGAATTGACCGATTTGAATCAGACTCCCGATTACGACAATCTTCAGGGGACGTCGGGTGGTGGCTTTGGACGTGGCTTTGGACGTGGCTTTGGAAGCAGAATGTATGGGGCACTGGCAGCAGGACCTGAAGGGGCGCCCGTTAATGAAGCAGGTGAGCCGATTTATTACCGCGTCCCTCAATCGTATGAAACGGCTACGAATGATGGTGCCCGCTGGCGGTGGATGCTGGAGCAGTCTGTGAAACTGAATTCCAAACGGCAGCAGGATATGCTTCTGAAAGTCGCCGATTTCAATCGGAGTCAATTTGGCGTGCAGACCCTGCAGAATTACATGCCTTACTTTTCAAGACGGACCGTGGTTCAGGGAGATCAGGAAGAAGAACAGATCAATCCCTTTTCTCTGGAAAGCCTGAAACAGACCGAGACACTGGCCCGGCTGGCGACCGGAATCAAGCGGTTCAACCTGCCGGACGATGTGAATTTTATCCGTCTGTATCAGCAAGCGGTCGAACTGGGAAAAAGCTCAGACGGCGAGACGGCATTAGCCAGACTCACGAATGTGTTTGAGAATCGTCGACAGTATCCTGAGGCAGCGAAGTATTTACAGCAGAGTATTCAAACGTATGGTGATTCTCATCAGCATAAAAAAGAACAATTAAATCAGATTATTGGTGACTGGGGGCAGTTTGAACTGAATCATACTCAGGTCGCCGGTCAGGGTGCGAAAGTCGATTATCGTTTTCGAAACGGTAGCCATGTCGAATTCGAAGCATATGAAGTCCATGTCGACAAATTGCTGGATGATGTGAAAGCGTATCTGAAATCGCGTCCGGCAGAACTGGATTGGAACAAAATCAATATCTCCAATATCGGATATCGCCTGGTTCACGAACAGCAGAAGAAATACCAGGGGAATCTGGTTTCGCGTTGGGGGTTGGATTTGAAGCCGCTCGACGGGCACCGCGATCGACAGATTACGGTGACGACGCCGCTACAAAATGCGGGCGCTTATTTACTGATTGCCAAAATGAAAAACGGCAATACCAGTCGAATTATTGTCTGGCTGGACGACACCGCAATCATTCACAAACGAATGGCGGATAAAACTTATTATTATGTGGCTGATGCCCGCACAGGAAAACCGGTCGCCGGAGCGAATCTGGAGTTCTTTGGCTATCAGCGAAAACGGATTGCACGGAATCAATATCAAGTAGTGACCGAAAATTTCGCCGAGCAGACTGACGAAAACGGCCAGGCATTTCCGGATGATCAATTGTTAAAACAGCGGTATCAGTGGATTACAATTGCCCGTACGCAAGAGGGCCGTTTTGCTTATACCGGCTTTGATCGATTCTGGTATTCCAATCGACTTCCTGATCCCGATTATTCTCAGCAGAAAATTTATGGCATTACGGATCGCCCGGTCTATCGTCCGGGGCAGAAAGTGGATTTCAAGTTCTGGGTTCGCAATGTCGGCTACGATTTAACTCCCGAGCAGGAAACCCAGTTTTCCAACCAAAGTGTGCAGCTACGGCTGAATGGCCGGAACGGGAAAACGATTTTCGAGAAAACGTTCACCACCGATGAATATGGCGGCGTCAACGGTGACTGGACCATTCCGAAAGATGCCGACCTGGGGCCGTATACGCTGGGACTGAAACTGGTGTTTAAAGACCCCGCACGCGGAAATCGCAACCGGACGATTCGTGGATCTGTTAACTTTCGCGTGGAAGAATACAAAAAGCCCGAATTTGAAGTGCTGGTGGAAGCCCCCGACGAACCTGTCATGCTGGGGGATACGGTTACCGCGAAGATCAAGGCCAAGTATTATTTCGGCAGCCCCGTCACTAATGCGCAGGTGAAGTATAAAGTCACCAGGACTTCGTATAATCAACGCTGGTATCCCTACGACCAATGGGACTGGCTCTATGGTTCCGGTTACTGGTGGTTTGTCGGCGATTACAACTGGTATCCCGGCTGGGCAAAGTGGGGCTGCATCGCCCCCGGTCCCTGGTGGATTCATTCTCGGCCCGGCCCCCCGGAAGTAGTGCTTTCCAATACCGTTGACATCGGCTCGGACGGCGAAGTGGAAATCAAAATCGATACCGCGCTGGCGAAGGCGATTCATGGTGATCAGGATCACAAATACGAAATCACGGCGGAAGTCGTCGATGAATCCCGCCGCACGATTGTCGGTAAAGGTTCGGTCTTCGTCGCACGCGAACCCTTCAAAGTCTTTTCCTGGATGAACCGGGGCTACTACCGTGTGGGCGATACCATGCTCGCTTCCTTCAAGTCACAGACGCTGGATTCCAAGCCAGTCACGGGCACGGGGAAGCTGGTACTGTATCGCGTGACCTACGATCAGCAGGGAGAACCGAAAGAGACCGCGGTTCAGGAATGGGCACTGAACCCGAAAGAAGACGGAACCGCCTCCCAGAAGATGGCGGCGACACAGGCGGGACAGTATCGAATTGCCTACACAGTGACGGATCAAAAAGGGAGCCAGATTGAGGGGGGCTACCTGTTTTCCATTCGTGGCGAAGGCTTTGACGGAAAAGAGTATCGCTTCAATGATCTGGAAATTGTGGTTGAGAAAAAACATTATCAGCCGAATGAAAAAGTGCGTTTGTTGATCAATACGAATCAGCCAGGCAGCACGGTGTTGCTGTTCGTTCGGCCGGTTAATGGCGTTTATCCGAAACCGCATGTGTTGAAGCTGGCGGGTAAGAGCACCGTTTATGAACTGGATCTGACTCGCAAAGATCTGCCGAACCTGTTTGTGGAAGCGGTGACGGTGCATCAGGGCAAAGTGCATACGGTTGCGCGGGAAATCGCAGTGCCGCCGGAAAAGCGGGTGGTTAATCTGGAAGTGGAACCATCGGGAACGGAGTATCTGCCCGGTGAGGAAGCGACCGTGAAATTGAGAGCTACAGATATTGATGGGCAGCCGATCGAGGGTTCTCTGGTCGTCAGTGTGTATGACAAGAGTGTGGAATACATTAGTGGTGGTCCCAATGTGCGTGATATCAAAGACTTTTTCTGGAAGTGGAAACGCTCGCATCATCCCTCGACATCAGACAACCTCAATCGTAGCTTCCACGTGTTATTGAAATCAGGCGAAGCAGCCATGCAGATGCTGGGTGCGTTCGGACATCTGATCCAGGCCACATCGGAGCGAAGATCGGAACTGGGGATGAATGGCTCAGGCTCTGCCTTTGGTGTTGGCGCGATGGATGCGGCTGAAGGACTGATACAAAGTAAAGCACGCGCCATGCCGATGGCGGCGGGAATGGCGAAGAGGGACAGTTTTGCTGTTGCCGCTGCACCCGCTGAGTCAGCGGCCGTTGTGGAACCGGTCGTCCGCGAAAAATTCGCGGATACGGCGTTCTGGAAAGCCGCCATCAATACGGATGCAGAAGGGCGGGCGCAGGTTTCGTTCAAGATGCCGGAAAATCTGACGAGCTGGAAGATCCGCAGCTGGGCGATGGGGCAGGGAACTCAGGTCGGCGAAGGAACGAAGGAAGTCGTCACGCGTAAGAACCTGATTGTGCGTCTGCAGGCACCGCGGTTCTTTGTGGAAACCGATGAGGTGGTGCTGAGTGCGATCGTGCATAATTACCTGAAGACCTCCAAACAAGTGCAGGTTGTACTCGAACTGGACGGCGATACGTTACAGCCTCTGGATGAAATGACGCAGACGGTAGAAATTGATGCGAATGGCGAACAACGCATCGACTGGCGGGTCAAAGCGGTACGGGCCGGGTTCGCTGTGATTCGCATGAAAGCACTGACCGATGAAGAATCGGACGCGATGCAGATGACTTTCCCGGTTAAGGTGCACGGGATTTTGAAAACCGAATCCTATACGGGAATGATTCCTGCCAGCGGAGATGGGGCGCAAATCAGTTTCCAGATTCCGAATCAACGCAAGACGGAAGAGAGCCGTTTGGAACTTCGCTACTCTCCCTCTCTGGCAGGAGCGATGGTCGATGCCCTGCCGTATCTGATCTATTCGCCGCACAAAACGACTGATAACACGCTGTATCGTTTTCTCCCCACGGTGATGACACAGAACATTTTGAAACGCATGGGGCTCAATCTGAAAGAGATCGAAGAGAAACGAACGAACCTGAATGCCCAGGAGATCGGTGACGACAAAGAACGAGCCGAACAGTGGAAACGCTACAAAAATAACCCGGTCTTCAGTCAGTCTGAAGTGGATCTGCTGGTGAAACAGGGCGTCGCCGATTTGACGAGTATGCAGTTGTCCGATGGGGGCTGGGGCTGGTTCTCCGGCTGGCAGGAACGCTCGTCGCCTTACTTTACCGCCCGCATCGTGCAGGGACTGAGCCTGGCGAAACAGAACGGCGTCGCATTAGTCCCCGGCACCTTGGAACGGGGCATCGAGTGGCTCAAAGACTATCAGCAGAAGGAACTGCAGAAACTGCTGAATGCGCCCGCGAAGAAGAAACCCTACAAAGAGACCGCTTCGAATCTGGACGCGTATGTCTTTCTGGTACTGGTGAATGAAAAAGTTATCGACGAAAAAATGTACGATTTCCTCTATCGGGATCGGACGAAACTGTCGGTCTATGCTCTGGGAATGCTGGGGCTGGCATCGCATGAGATGCAGCGGCAGGATCGATTAGACATGATCATGACCAACATGGATCAGTATCTGGTACAAGATCCGGAAAATCAGACGGCGTATTTAAATCTGCCTGACGGAAACTGGTGGTGGCACTGGTATGGGAGTGAAGTGGAAGCGAATGCCTATTATCTGAAACTACTTTCCAAAGCCGATCCTAAAAATCCCAAGGCAGCACAGCTGGTCAAATACCTGTTGAATAATCGCAAGCACGCGACGTACTGGAATTCCGTGTCCGATACCGCGATCGCCGTCGAAGCACTGGCCGAATACTGGAAAGCCAGCGGTGAAGACCAGCCGGATCTGACTTTGGAGATTGTTCTCGACGGTCAAAAACAGAAAGAGGTCAAGATCACGGCCGAGAACCTGTTTACCTTTGATAACAAATTCGTGTTGGAAGGGGACGCATTAACGTCGGGCGCCCATCGGCTGGAAATCCGTAAGCAGGGTTCAGGACCCCTGTATTATAATGCATACGTGACTTACTTCACGAAAGAAAATTTCATTACGGCAGCAGGTCTCGAGATCAAAGTTCAGCGGAAATACTATAAGCTCATTCCGGAAGAAGCTTCCGTCACAGCCGCTGGTTCGCGCGGTCAGGCCGTTGATCAGAAGGTGGAAAAATATCAGCGTCAGGAAATCCTGTCTGATACCATTCTCAAGAGTGGTGACCTGGTCGAGGTGGAACTCGTGTTCGAAAGTAAGAATGATTACGAGTACCTGGTGTTTGAAGATTTTCGGGCAGCCGGTATGGAAGCCGTTGATTTGCGCAGCGGTTATACCTGGCGTGGACTGGGCGCGTATCGGGAGTTCCGTGACGATCGGGCGGTGTTTTATCTTCGACAACTACCGCGTGGGAAACACAATCTGACGTATCGATTGCGTGCAGAAATTCCGGGGCACTTCAGCGGATTACCGACAAAAGGATTTGGCATGTATGCACCGGAACTCAAAGCGAATTCAGATGAGATCAAAGTGAAGATCAGCGATTGATCTCATCTGATCGGTTCCCAGTAAGCGCCGTTCCATCTGCTGAGCCGATTCTGTGCGGCGTCAAACAGATACAGATTGCGGTCTGGGAAAAGGGTTTGCAGCTTTGCTGGTGAATAGAGATCAGGGCGATCGCGGCCGATTAGGATTGCTTGATCTAACTGCGGATCATTGATGACATAATCGATGTGCCGGTCTGAGGGATCGTGTTTTACCAGTATCAGCGCGGGCTGCTTGATCTGCGGGTGCTGGTAAATCATCTGTTGGAACTGGAAGTGTTTGAATTTGGAAAAAGCAACATTATTGACGACGATTTCCAGTTTCGAGACGGACCAGAAAGGGGGAATCGCCGTCAGATTGGTGAGCACCGCGACCAGAGTCAGGCAAGCCCAGAGTCCGCTCATCAAAGGCCGGTCGATGCGATGCCAGATGCGAAACAGGGTTTGTGTGACCCGGGCAAAAATCAGCGCCCAGAGGGGGCCGGTTTCAAACACATAATGCCAATGCATGATGCCGTCGTACCAGTAGGGGATATGAGCGATATGCAGAGAGACGATCGACGCAAAAATAAGCCACCAGCGGCTCCATTGTCTCCATTCGGTGATCAGAAAAATCAGGCCGGCAAGTCCAAGGGGAATGATGCCCAGCGTCCACTGCAGGCTGGCCAGGATCCGGTTTTGCACGTTGCGTGCTGCTAACGCAGGCGTCAGGTTTTCGGCCCATTTGTCGTAATTGTCTAATACTTTCGGTCCGAGTTTCTGTTCGCCCCGAATCACATTGTTAAAGCCGTAAACGTGCCGCGGGGTGTAGATGTCGGTGTAGAGTTGGTAAGGCATTTTCCAGCCACTGCCGGTAATCGACTGGTTGTAAATAAAGAGACCAATCAAACCACAGCCCAGGGGAATTGCCAGCCCTGCGACGAGAGGGTAGACAGAGCCCATTGATTCTGAGGTCGTTTTTTCGGATTTTCGCAGGAAATAATAGCGAATGACTTCGATTCCCAGCCAGATCCCAAAGGGGAGTGCAAAGCTGGCTGCGGTCATCGGGCGACAGAGCATGCCGAACGAGAGTCCCAAACCGGCCAACAAAGCATCGCGAAATGAGCGTGTACGTTGCATCCGCAAGAACGCCCAGAGGAAAAGTGACAGCCCGACCAGAGTAGGATGATGTGCCAACAACAGATTACTGAAAATGGCCATACCCGGGGAGAGGGCGATTATCAGGCCGGCCAGCAAACCAACCCCGTTGCCAGCGAGTTCTCTGCCGGCCCAGAAGATGAAAAACGCGGTGATGGCTCCTGCCAGCCAATACCCCCAGTAAGGATGTCCCCAGGCAACAAAGGGCGCCAGCCAGAGACCGGTCCCCGGAAAATAGCGGCTGGCGAGTTTGCCTTCATTCAAGACATGCACCTGATCGAAAATTTCGGGCGCGCCGGGATGACTGGGAAACGAGGTCTGTCCTGCGAGAAAGGTGTTGGCCTGGAATAGATAGCTATATTCATCATGATAGGCGGGGGGTAGATCGCCCAGTGCGATGTTGAGTTCTTCATTCACGACGTGAGACGCGGTCCAGACACTCAGCAGGAATGAACTGGCGGCGACGAGCATGCTCAATAGGCACGCAAAAAAATCCCGTTGTTTTGAAGCTTGTTTTTCGCGAACCCAGTCAGAAGTGAGTCTGGGGCGAATGACAGTCGAGAAAAAGCGAGAATGAATGGGAGGGCGTAAAAACCAGCAGAGCGGACTGAGTAAGAGTAAAATGAAATACGGCGTCGTATCGACGTTGACGTTAAGAAAAAAACGCGTGAGCCAGGGAAGCTGCTGGTTTTCTGAGTTTACCCGATCCCATTCATAGGGAGTCAGAATCGCGAGCAGCACAATGACAAATAACAGATGGATCAGCGGAATCCAACGGGAGTTCCTGGATCGATTCGGTGACAAATCGGTAGCGGGCCGCGGCGAAGGATAATTTTCCGAATCCATGAGGTGATTATGATTTCTGAATTTCTGGAACCAGAGATGCTTTCAATGGCAGATTTCGTTTCCTGTCTTTCGAAAAGTATAACGGGAGAGTTCTAGAAAAAGAAAGGGCGTGGTCTGCGATTAAACCACGCCCTTTTGGATCTTTTACATTCAAAGCAATACTGTTACGCCGAGCTCAATTTTTGCTTTTACTTTTTCTTTTACTGGCGACTTCCGCCAGAATTTTTGCCAGGTTCGCTTTTTGTTCGGGGGTGAGCACTGTTTCACAGTCCGTTTTCTGCTTGTTGTTTAGTTCTTCCAGTTGTTTTTTCAAGCTGTCGATCTGAGTTTTGTAGCCGGCTTTGATTGCGTAGATTTTGTTTTTTTGTTCCTGTGTCAGATTCAGTTTGCCATAATGAGGAGGAACGCGGCCTTTGGATTTCTTACGTGTGGTTTTCGTCTCTTTGGTGTCTTTTGCGCTGGTTTTCGGTGTACCAGCTTCTTTCTTCTGAGCAGGCACTGAATCTGCGGTACAAACTGTGAGCGCGATTCCTGTGAACAAAACGACAATAAGCCTCAGAGCTTTCTGTTGAAACATGGTATCTCCCGTTGAATCGATATACGTTGACAAAAAATGACACCAGTGTGCCACGTCTGTATATTATTGTGTACGGGTGGTATTTTCTGTTTCAACTGACTGGGACTGTAAATTTGAGAAATATGTCAATTAGTTCAGTTGCTCTCGGATGCGGTATAATTCTTCCAGAGCTGCCAGAGGCGTCATTTCATCGACATTCAAATCTCTGATTTCATCCAATACCGGATGGGGAGCATTGCCGAACAGGGAGAGTTGCTGGTGCGATGATTTCTTTTGCGGTCGCGGCGGGATTGTGGTTTGACCGCTGTCGTCGATATGGTCTTTTTCCAAAGTCGAAAGAATCTGGTTGGCCCGCTGGATGACCTGATCAGGAATGCCGGCGAGCCGGGCGACATGGATGCCGTAGCTCTTATTCGCGGAGCCTTCCACGATTTTATGCAGGAAGACAATTTCACCATCCTGCTCATGAACGGCGACATTCCAGTTGCTGGCCTGCTTGAGTGTTTGTGTCAGCTCGGTCAGTTCATGGTAGTGGGTAGCGAACAGAGTCCGTGCCTTGATTTGATCGTGCAGGAATTCGGTCATTGACCAGGCAAGGGAGATGCCGTCGTAAGTGCTGGTGCCGCGACCAATTTCGTCCAGAATCACCAGACTGTGTTCTGAAGCCGAGTTCAGAATGCGGGCGGCTTCGGTCATTTCGACCATAAAGGTACTCTGACCTTTACTCAATTCATCACTGGCGCCGACGCGGGCAAAAATGCGATCAGCAATGCCGATGCGTGCTTCGCTGGCTGGAATGAACGAGCCGATCTGTGCCATCAAAGTCAGCAATGCTGCCTGGCGGATGTAGGTACTTTTTCCGGCCATGTTGGGGCCGGTGATGATCTGCACGCGTCCGTAGGGATCGCCGAGCAACACATCATTGGGCACAAATTCCCCTGAAGGCTGCAGGCGATCAAGTACGGGATGCCGGCTCTCTCGGATATCGAGGACCGGTTCTTCCGTCATTTCCGGACGCGTGTAGCCTGCATGCATGGCGAGATGCGCCAGGCCAAAGAGGACATCGATTTGTGCCAGGATTTCCGCTGTCTGTTGAGTACGCGGCGCTTCTTTCGCGACGCGTTCCCGCAAGTCATTGAACATGGTCTGTTCCAGTTCGATGGCCCGTTCTTCGGCTTTGAGTACTTTCTCTTCGTACTCTTTCAGTTCCGGAGTAATGTAGCGTTCCTGGTTTTTCAATGTCTGTTTGCGGATGTAGTGTTCGGGAACTTTCGCTGCATGGGCGGCTGAGACTTCAAGATAGTAGCCGAAGACTTTGTTGTAGCCGACTTTCAGATTCGGAATCCCGATTCGCTCCGATTCTTCGTTGCGATAACCGGCGATCCATTCTTTGCCTCCTTTGGAGAGCGAGCGCAGTTCATCAAGCTCTTCACTGAATCCGGGGCGAATCACGCCGCCTTCATTGAGCGTCAATGGCGGATCCTCGATGATCATGGTTTCGATATCGGAACGGACCTCGGCACAGAGGTCGATGCCAGCTTCAAGTTGCTGGAGCAGTTCCGATTTCCGGCCCGAAAGTTTCGCTTTCAATATCGGAAGAAGTGCCAGCGTTTGGGCCAGGAAACTCAGATCGCGGGCGCTGGCTCTACCCGTAGCGATGCGGGCAGTGAGCCGCTGCAGGTCGTAAGTTTTTGCCAGTTGCTCACGGACTTCAGAACACAGGACCGGGTTTTGTGAAAGCTCTTCGACCGAGTCGTGCCGCCTGAGAATTTCAGACAGGCTCGTGAGCGGGTTTGCGATCCAATCTGTCAGCAGGCGGGCGCCCATTGAAGTAACGGTTTCATCAAGGACCGAAATCAGGCTGCCCTCACGTTTGCCTTCGCGGATGGTGCGCGTCAGCTCCAGACTGCGGCGGGTGGCTTCGTCGATGAGCAGTCGATCGCCGCGTTCGTAGGGTTCAATCTGATTGATGTGCGGAATCGAACTTTTCTGGGTTTCCTGAATGTATTCCAGCAGAGCACCGGCGGCGGTAATCGAAGGCGTTCCCTGTTCCAGGTTGAACCCTTCCAGTGTTTTGGTACCAAAATGTTCGAGCAGGCGGCTTTCACATTCGTCTTGGGCGAACGACCAGGAAGGCCGTTCGGTCAGCATGGTATCCAAGTGACCGATGGCGTTTTGCAGCGCGGTATTACCTTCCGCGAAGATGCATTCGGCCGGGTGAATGCGGGCCAGTTCATCCACCAGATGCTCGGCGGTGGTATTGGAAGCCAGAAAGCGACCTGTCGAAAGTTCCAGCCAGGCCAGGCCGATATTGGATTTTCCAAAATAGATACTGGCGAGGAAATTGTTTTCATGCGGATCGAGCAGGGCGTCGTCGGTCAGTGTACCGGGGGTGACCACGCGAGTGACTTCGCGTTTGACCATCCCTTTGGCTTTTTTAGGGTCTTCGACCTGATCGCAGATCGAGGCGCGGTAGCCGGCGTGAATCAGCTTGTAGAGATAGCTGTCCAGCGAGTGGTGCGGGAAGCCCGCCATCGGAACGGGATTGCTGGAATTTTTATCGCGACTGGTGAGTGTGATTCCCAAAATGCGGGCTGCGATTTCGGCATCTTCGTGAAACAGCTCGTAGAAATCGCCCATGCGAAATAATAACAGTGTTCCCGGATTCTGGCTTTTGACTTCCAGATACCGCTCCATCATCGGGGTCAGCTTCTTGCCTGTCTTTGTCATGCGTCCTGATATTTCTCTATGTATTATTTTGGCATAAAGCAATGAGATTAAGTGATTACTTCTTCGGTCTCTTTTCCGGAAACAGCGTGCTGACACTGGTCCGGTCGTGAATGGACCGGATGGCGGCAGCAAAGGAGTGCGCAACCGGAATGACTTCGATATTTTCCGGCAGAGGATCAATCTGCGCTTCAATCGTATCGGTCATAAACATTTTTTTCAAAGGGCTCTTGCCGATACGATCGGCGGCTCCTTTTGAGAGTACGCCATGTGTGACGGCGGCATAGATATCATTGGCGCCCTTCTTCTTCAGAACTTCCGCCATGCTGATCAAAGTGCGGCCCGTAATGGTGAAGTCGTCCACCAGAATAATGTTTTTGCCTGCGACTTCACCAATCACCTCCAGAACTTCCACTGTCTCGGAATGGTCCTTGCGCATTTTGTTGCCGATGACGACCGGCGTGCCTAACAGTTTGGCAAAGTCGGACGCTTCTTTGGCAAAACCAACGTCCGGACTACAGACGACAAGGTTCTCAATATTCATTTTTCGGATGTGGTCGCTGATGACGTGCCGCCCGTAAAGATGATCGACGGGCACGCTGAAGAATCCCTGGATCTGGGGGCTGTGCAGGTCCATGGTCAGCACGCGGTCGGCGCCAGCGACTTCAATCGCATCGGCACAGACGCGGGCGCGAATCGACACGCGGGGTTCGTCTTTTTTATCTCCCTTGGCGTAACTGAAAAACGGGATGACTGCGGTAACCTGTTGGGCACTCGCCCGTTTCAAGGCATCAATCCAGAACAAAAGTTCAACGAAATTGTCATTCACAGGAGAATGGACGCCTTGAATCAGATAGACATCGCGGCCACGTACATTTTCCAGAATACGAACAAAAATATTGCCTTCGCTGAACTGATGGGCTTCGCAGGGTGTCAAACGAACGCCGAGCTCATCGGCGATGGCTTGTGCCAGCAACGGATTGCCTGAGCCCGCCATGATGGTCAGGTCGCCTTGAGGCGGTTGAAAGGACTGGACGCGGGGCCCTCGGGAGAGTGGATTTGGAGAACTAGGCATTAAATAACAGATCAATCAAAGGGGGCGATCACTCGCCGGAAAACATGACTATTCTTGGGAATTCTGGATAATTTCGCTCTACTCCATTTATGAAGAAAAGCAGACTCCATAATATCGATGCTGATTGGCAAAACAAGCGAACGCTTGCCAATATCCTCAAGGATCGTTCCAAGAGGTCCGTTACCGTCCGTATTATTGACACCAAACAGGTTACTCAGGGTTGAACTGAATTTTCAGCCTGCAAAAGATGTTGAGATATCTAAAATGACAGAAAGAATTTACAACTTTTCAGCGGGACCCGCCGCACTCCCATTACCCGTTCTGGAACAGGCACAGAAAGATCTGATTTCACTGGGCGACACTGGAATCGGAGTTCTGGAGCACTCGCATCGTAGTAAAGCTTTCATCGCCGTTTATGAAGCTGCTGAATCCTTGTGTCGAGAAATCGCCGGGATTCCCGATAATTATAAAGTCCTGTTCCTGCAGGGCGGGGCTTCGTCACAGTTTTACATGATTCCGATGAACCTGCTGTCGAAGGATCAGACCGCCGACTATCTGGTGACCGGTTCCTGGTCCAAAAAAGCAGTTAAAGAAGCCAAAGTCTTCGGCAATGTAAATATCGCCTGTAGCAGCGAAGACAAAAATTTTTCTTACATTCCCGAAGAAGTCTCACTGAGTGAGAAACCGGCGTATGTGCATTTTACGTCGAATAATACGATTTACGGGACAGAGTTTGCGACAGAACCCGAAGTTCCAGCGGGCGTACCTCTGATTTGCGATGCGAGCAGTGATATTTTCTCTCGACCCATCGACATTTCTAAATATGGGATCGTTTATGCGGGTGCCCAGAAGAATCTGGGACCGAGTGGCGTGACGCTGGTGATTATTCGCGATGATCTGATTGAGCAGGGACCGACGGACATTCCCACCATGCTACAATACCGGACGCATTCTGAAGCAGGATCGATGTTTAACACGCCGCCGACCTTTGGGATTTATGTGCTGGGGCAGGTTCTCCAATGGTTGAAAGATCAAGGGGGCCTGGAAGCCATTCAGCAGAAAAACCAGGCGAAAGCAGGTAAGCTGTATGATTATCTGGAGCAGAGTTCGCTGTTCAAGCCGACGGCTGCGAAGCAGGATCGTTCGTTGATGAACGTGACCTTCGTGACCGGCGATGCGGATCTGGATGCCAAATTCATCGCACAGGCGACTGCCGCCGGCCTGGATGGACTGAAAGGTCATCGCAGTGTTGGTGGCATGCGTGCCAGTATTTATAACGCGTTCCCGGAAGCGGGCGTGGACAAGTTAATCGAGATGATGAGTCAGTTCGAAAAGGAACATGCTTCTTGAATCCACCCGAAGCTGACAAAGCGCATGCGGATATAGGGCTGGTTTGTGCCTTGCCGATGGAGATCCAGCCCTTTCTGGATCGCTGTGAGCACGTCAAAAAATACACCGGCGGTTCGTATGTGTTTCGGGGCGGATTTCTGGATCGGATTAAGGTAGCGGTCGTGCAAACGGGAGTCGGTTTTGCCCGCGCACGTGCTGCAACTCAGGCATTGATCGATGCGCATTCTCCGCCGTGGGTCCTTTCGGTCGGCTTTTCGGGTGCCTTGAAACCGGGGATGAAAATCGGCGATATTGTTGTGGCGACTTCGGTTTGTGATCTGCATGGTCAGGAAATAAAGAATGACGTGCACTTTCCGGAAGACCCTGAAAAGGGGCTGCATGTGGGGCGGATTCTCAACACGGATGAAATTGTTCGGACGGTGGAAGACAAACTGAAACTGGGCGAGGCGCATCAGGCACTGGCCGTTGACCTCGAAAGTCTGGCCGTTGCACAGGTCTGTCAGGCGGAGAAAAAAGGCTTTATGGCGATTCGGGTGATCAGCGATGATTGCACGGGTGATCTTCCGCCCGAAGTGATGTCCATTTTGGGAGAAACGGGTGCCGTCCGAGCCGGAGCTGCATTAGGAGCGGTCTTCAAACGACCGGAAAGTATCAAAGAGATGTGGAAGATGCGCGGCAACGCGTCGCACGCCGCGACTCGACTGGCCAGTTTCCTGGACGGAGTGGTGGTTCAGCTGTATGAAGCCCGACATTAACCGGAGTTCAATCAGGGGTTTCATCTCTGCGAGATGAAGAACCGGGGTTAACGCCCTGCGGCTAATAAGTCATTCCGGCTGGCAAAGTTTTTAAAACAAGGTCAGCCGCACGGCGTTAGCCGCGGTTAGCACCAATCTTGGTAAACTTCACGTTTCCAGAGAATTACACTCAAAACGGTGAAATAAATGTTCCCTAGAACTCACCAACCACTTCCCCGCCAGCGGGAGTACTGAGTGCTTTTAAAATCGCAGGATCAATATCTTTTGAAAGAAATCGAACTCTACCATCGCTGAACAGGACGTGATTGCCATCGGGAAACAGTGTTTTCTTTCCAGGACCAATGATGTCAATTGGCCTGGCAAGATTCTCAGGGGCACCCCAAGGCTGAAAATGCGCTCCTCGTTCAATCGCTGTGATTGTGTTTGACGTGCCGTCTGTGATCTCCCCGAAAGGAACGCTCTGATTCTTCTTCAACAAAAACTCGTTACCTACGTAATGCGAGAGAGCATAACCTTCTGGTGAATGTTTTTGTTCGATCCAGTCAGCGAGGTACTGAGGGACCTGTTGCTGGAAGGCCTGTTGGTTGACAGGATGATTCCAAGGCTGCTCAAAGTCAATCTGCTGATGAACTCCCCGTTGATCTATGAACGGTAAGATCAAAGCCTGCCAACTATGCAGAGGAGTTTCGTCTGCAGCGATGATCGCGCCTGGAGGAAGTGTATTGTGTTGATCATGATAAAGTAGTAGTGCTGAACTGATTTGTTTCAGATTGTATTTTGATTGAGATCGGCGAGCTTCGCCTCTCGTCTGTTCAACATGGATCAGACCGAAACCAATCAACACCAGGAATATGAGACAAGGGAGACCAATCAGAAATCCTAAAGCTATTAGCAGGGAGAATCGCTTTAGGGGGTGTGGTGTCAAATTGCTTCGATTCTGTTGATCGGTTTTGGGTGGCTCACCTTCCAATTCAGAATTCTCCTAAGGTCACGGCTTAGATTGTTGATTGATGCTATGTATATTTTTTCTTCTTTGCTGGACTGTTTCAAAACTCACCGACCACTTCTCCGCCGTCAGGTGTACTGAGTGCTTTTAAGACTGCGGGATCAACGTCTTTGGAGATATATCGGACTGCGCCATCTCCCAGTAAGATGAAGCTTCCCCCTGTAGAGGGCGTTTTCATATCGGGGCCGATGACTTTGGTGGGGTCTGTTAATGAACTGGGATCGCCCCAGGGTTTAAAATTTTCGGCGATTTCCATGGCGAGGATCGTGTTGGAAGTGCCGTCGCGGATATCTTCGAAACTGATGTTGGTGCCTGGTTTCAGAACCAGTTGATTGCCGACAAAATGCGAGAGTGCATAACCGTCCTTAGAAAATTTCATTTTCACTTTTGGGCTAAGATAGACGGGGATTTTCTGTTGAAAGACTTTCTGATTTGCAGGATCATTCCAAGGCTTTTTCAAGTCAATCTGCTTGAAGAGAAATTCCTGATCGAGAAAGGGAAGAATCAATGCCTGCCAACTGTGCTCGGGGATCCCACTCTCACTGATCATGGCGCCCGGCGGGAGTGTGTGATTCGTCCAATGGTAGTTATGCAGCGCCAGACCGATCTGTTTCATGTTTCTTCTGGTAAGCTGGTGACGTCGGTAACTACGTTCCTGGAAGTTAGAGCGAATTTCATGGTAGATCGGTAAGCCAAAGCCGATCAGTAAAAGAGAAACGAGGACGATCAGCAATACAGGCTGGGGTTTCTTGGTTTTTTTTTCAGAGGTCTCATTTTCCATTTCAGAAATCCCTTCGAAACAGTCTGGGGCGTCTGTTGATGCTGAGTACTGTTAATCTTTTGTGCTGGACTGCTTTAAAAATTCTCTGGTCTCCTCACCGCCGTTGGGGGTGCTGAGGGCTTTTAGAATTGCAGGGTCAATCTCTTTTGTGATAAATCGGACGGCACCATCTCCCATCAGAATGTAATTGCCTCCCTCTTGAGAAGTCTTTTTGCCGGGCCCGAAAACCTGGGATGGATTGATTGTTGAGGATGGATCTCCCCAGGGTTTGAAGTTCTCGCCGATCTCCATTGCGAAGATGGTAGGGGACATACCATCTTTGATCTCACGAATTTGAGATCCCTGATTCTGCTTTAGTACAAGTTCATTGCCTGCATAATGGGACAGCCCATATCCTTCAGGTGATGTCGAGCTCTTTTGTTCCGGATAGAGCACGCTGATGACCGGATTCAGATACACGGGCATCACGGTTTGAAAAACCAGTTGGTTTTCTGTCGCATTCCAGGGCTGCTCAAAATTGATTTGATTGAAAATCGGTTTGTGATCGAGATAGGGTAGAATCAGTGTCTGCCAGCTATGCGAAGGATTACCGTCTGCGGTTGCGGTATTGCCAGGAGGAAAGATGCCATAGGTCTCATGGTACTGGTGCAGGGCGAGCCCCATCTGTAGCAAGTTGTTTTTAGAAGTGTGACGACGTGCTGCTTCCCGTCCTGTATTCCTCGAAAAGAGGTTGAATACCTGTTCTGGTATGAAGAGAGCGATAACGAATGAAAAACCAACAAGAAAAATTACCCAAAAGAAAAACGGATGCAAAGCCCGCGCGGCTTGATTCTTCTGTTCTGATTCTTGATTGCTGTCCGGCATTTCTCAGCTTTCTCGTTCGGACGGAATGTTAGTTGTGATGGTTAAAATTCACCAACAAATTCTCCCCCGCCGGGTGTGCTCAATGCTTTTAATACGGAAGGATCGATATTTTCTGAGACGAATCGTACGGCGCCGTCTCCCATCAGCACGTGGTTCCCTCCTGTGAAGGGCGATTTCTTACCAGCTCCCATGATGTCAGCTGGTTTAGCAATATTCGTGGGATCGCCCCAGGGTTTGAATTTTTCGCCTGTCTCGACGGCCATGATGGTATTGGATGTGCCATCCGTGATATCGCGAAGACGCATGTTTCCGTTCGGACCCATAAACAGTTCATTCCCGACATAGTGAGAAAGGCTAAGCCCATTTGGGGAAACTCTTTCTGGAATGGCGGGATTCAAATAATACGGGATTTCCTGAGTGAAGAAGGCTTGATTCTCAGGAGCGGACCAGGGTTGATCAAAATCAATCTGATTGTAGAGACTGGCATGCTCCACAAAGGGCAGAATCATCGTCTGCCAGCTATGGTAGGGCTTGCCATCGGTCGTTTCGATACCACCCGGAGGAAAAACTCTGTGGATATCATGGTAGTTGTGTAGTGCCAGTCCGATCTGTTTCAGATTGTTTTTTGACTGAGGGCGGCGTGCTGCGTCCCGAGCCCCCTGAAAGGTCGGTATGAGTAAAGCCACTAGCACCATAATCACGAGGACTCCTCCGCCTCCCAGAAGGGCCAGTACGATAATCAGAGTCGAATTGCTTTTCTTGGCCGGCGTCTCCTGGAAGTCTGCTTCCCATTCAGTGGAATCCGCGTCTGGAATCAGGCCGGGAATTTGGCCCGCCGGTATAAAGTTCCCGTCTTCACCCTTTCTGACCAGATCGGATTCCTGGACTTTGCCTTGCTCTGCCAGTTCTTTTAAACGTTCCTGGGTCAAGGGACCTGCAGTCTGCTCACCGCGTTTGACATACCAGTTGGCCATGGAGACTCTCCTTTAGGGAAATGTTTTTCTCTTCTTTAGATTACACGGGGAGTTCACTGGAATACAGAGTAACACAGGAGAAGAATGTATATAATTGAAATATCCGATAGACATAGAATGAGACTGGAACATGATCCTGTTAGAATGAAAGCTGTATTCTGCTAAATTGTTTTATGCAATCAACAAAGTAAGGAGATGAGTGAGTGGCGGCTGAACCTGCGATGCGTCCCTGGATTTTATCTGAAATCAATTATGCGTATGTAAAAGAGAATCCGTACGAGGTTGCCGTCTTGCCGATGGGGGCGACCGAACCACACAATTTACATCTACCCTATGGAACCGATACCTATGAGGCAGACGCGATCAGTTCACGCGTTTGTGAAGCCGCACATCAGCGGGGGGCGAAAGTGGTGATGCTGCCGCCGATTCCCTACGGGACCGAAACCAATCAGAGTGCGTTTCCGCTGTCGATGAATGTGAATCCCTCTACGTTGGGTCAGATCATCGCGGATCTCGTCGATTCGCTGGCCAATCATGGGGTCCATAAACTGCTGATTTTGAACAGTCATGGCGGCAACGATTTTAAACCGCTGTTACGGGAACTGCACGGTTCAACGCCGGTGCAGATCTTTCTGGCGGACTGGTTTCGAGGTACGTCGGCTGATGTCAAACCGGAGATTTTTGAAAACCCGGACGATCATGCAGGCGAGATGGAAACCTCCCTGGCACTGGCATATTTCCCTCATCTCGTGAACCGGAATACAGAAACAGGTGCTTTGAATGCCGATGAAGGGGCGACGAATTCGACGCGGTTCTCAGCTGTGAATGAAGGTTGGGTCAGTATTACGCGTCCCTGGCATTTGTTGACGACCAACTCGGGGTCGGGAAATCCGCATCAGGCGACCGCTGAGAAGGGGGAGAAGCTGATGCAGATACTGGTCGAGCGGCTGTCACAATTCCTGGTTGAACTCTCCGAGGCGAAATTGGATGATCAATTTCCTTTCTAACAGAATGACAACGAACCTGTTCGAGCGCGCCTGGAGTGTGGTGTTTTGCATCTGCTTAGAAGCCGTCTGCCATTGCAGTACTATTTGTGACGCCGAAGAACCGCAACCAGCTGTTTTGTTTCAGGATGTCACGAATGCCTCACAACTTTCGTTTCAACATCATTCACCGTTGACGGTTAAACGGCACTTGCATCTGATGATGGGATCGGGGATTGGCTGGCTTGATTATGATCACGATGGCTTTCCCGATTTGTATTGTGCGCAGGGCGAAGAGTGGCGCAGTTCGAAGAAAAAACGGAATGATGCGAGCAATGTCGCGACATCCAACCGTTTGTTTCAGAACCGGGGGGAGAGCCCATTTCGAGATGTCACAACGCTGTCGGGGTTAATTGACTTTGGTTATTCCATGGGGCTTGCCGTTGGAGATTATAATCACGATGGATTTGAGGACTTGTATGTCAGTCAGTTCGGTCGGAATCTGTTGTACTGCAATAATGGCGATGGCACGTTTTCAGATGTATCACCATCCGCCCACGTGGATGACCCGGGGTATGGAGCCAGTTGCACCTGGGCCGACCTGAATGGCGATGGCTTGCTTGATTTGTATGTGGTGAACTATCTGGAAATTGACCGGGAAAACTATCCGATCTGCAGCCGTAAGGTCGATGGAACGCGTGTCTTTTTTATCTGTCATCCCCGCTATGTGCGCGGGGAGTATGATGTGGTGTATCGGAATCTGGGAAATGGAAACTTTCTCAATGTGTCGAAAAAAGCGGGGCTCCACAGTGAACCTGCTCGACAGGGGCTAGGCGTCTTTGCGGCAGATTACGACCATGACGGGGACATAGATCTGTATATTGCCAATGATTCGGTAGCCAACCAGTTATGGGTGAATGACGGTCAGGGCGTTTTCACCGATCAGGCTTTAATTGCCGGCGTTGCGTTTAATCGTACCGGAGATCGGGAAGCGGGAATGGGACTGACCGGAGCGGACTATAACGGCGATGGCCGGCTGGATTTGTTTGTGACAAATTACTTTGGTGAAACCAATACCTTGTACCGCAATGAGGGGGCTCTATTTTTTCTGGATGTGACCGATGAGACAGGCCTGGCGACGGCCAGCCGTGTACGGCTCGGATTTGGTGCCTCGTTTCTGGATGCGGACAATGATGGCTGGGAAGATCTGTTTGTGACCAATGGGCATGTGCATGATCGCTTATCGCAGTTAGGGAAGAATGAGCCTTATGAGCAGGAACCGCAGTTTTTCTTGAATCGGAAAGGAAGACGATTTGAGATTATTTCACCACAGGCGGGCTCGTTCTTTCAGCAGAAGCATGTGGGCCGTGGATCGGCGGTTGCCGATTTTAATCGAGACGGCAAGGCGGACCTGGCGGTGTCTCATTTAAACGAAAAACTGGTGCTGCTGGAGAATCGGAGTCAAACGCAGAACCAGAGTCTGTCATTGGAGTTGATTGGAACGACCTCCAATCGCAGTGCGATTGGTGCATCGGCGGAGATCACTTCGGGTTCCAGGAAGTTGATGCGTTATCGAAAGGGGAGCAGCAGTTATCTGTCGGCTGACGAGGGCCGGCTTTTAATAGGGTTGGGAGAGAATGCGGATCCAGTTACCGTCAAAGTGATCTGGCAGGGAGGGAAAAGCGAGATCTGGACTGGATTACAACCGGGGGGGCATTATACATTGATAGAAGGAACGAGTGATTCTCGAAAATTGTCTCACAGCCAGCGATGAATATGAATAGCCAGCCGGAATCTGAGAATCTGAGCAAACCCTTTTCCAAACCGGAAAAGCGGTTTTCTTTTTCAATCGGCCTGATTGTGGCCGTTGTAGGCTTGCTGGCTTTGCTGATTTATTATTTCTCCGATCAGAGTGAAGTGGCTACTCTGAAGCAGTCCGAACAGACGGAAGAACATCAAGAGGCAGCAGCACAGGCAGAGAAAGCCAGACGGAAAGAGTTGATTGCCTATCTGCAGCAGCACCCGGATGATGAGTTTGCCCATTTTCAGTTAGGGCAATTGATTCAGGATCGTGCGCCCTTTCAGGCGTTGGAAAATTATTCGCATGTGACGTCGCGTCACCCGCGTTATTATGAAGCCGTCGAAGCCATTGCCGAGATAGCAAGGGAGCAGGACCTGCCTGACAAGGCGAAGCCGGCATTGTTGATTCTGGTTCGCAAGTATCCAGAGGAGCGTCGTTTTCACGAGCAACTGGCGCGATTGTTTTTCAATGCCGGTAAGTATGACCGTGCACTCAAATATGCAAATCGCAGTATTGAGCTGGGCGCGAATCAGGCTGCGAATTATCTACTGGTTGCCAATATTCTGCGGCAGGCTGGTAGAACAAGTGAAATGGTGGGGCCTTTGAAAGAAGTCCTGTTTTTAGAGCCGGACTTGTATGAGGCGCATTTGAATCTGGCGTATGCAGCGCTCTATACGGGGGATCTGAAAACCGCAGAACGGGAAGCGAGCTGGTGTCTGGAACAACGGCCCGATTCGAGTACGGCTTTGCGTTATCTGGCAATCATTGATCGTAATCAGGGGAAGGTTGCTGCAGCACTTTCGCATGTGGAACAGGCACTGCAGGCCGATCCTCAGGATTTCGAAAGTCTGCTTTTAAAGGCCGACCTGTTAATCTACCAGCGGTCAGGTCAGCAGGCGTATGATTTACTGAAACCGCTCTACTCTGCGCATCAAACGGACCGGCGTTTTGTTTCCGCATTAGCGCGGGCAGCGGGCTTGATCGGAAAGCGCGAAGAAGCACTGCAGTTGCAAAGACAAAATCAGTCGTTGATCAAAGAAGATGACTTAAAGCCGTCTTCATTACAGAGTGAGTCCATTGAAAAAACGCAATCGCCTTCGAAACGTTAAGCGAACCGGGACCGACCGAACTCAGCCTGTGTTAACCTGAATCCTGCGCGGTTCTGCCTTGGGGGCTTTGGGCAGAAAGATCCGCAATACGCCGTTGGCCAGCTTGGCTTCAATTTGACTGTGTATGATTTCGCCGCTTAAGATGAAGGAACGCAGATAATTGCCTACTTCATATTCTTTGTGCAGCGGACGTGCTCCTTCAGGGATCTGAGGTTCAACCCGGCCCAGTAACGTCAGTTTGTTATCCTGAACCTGTAGTTCAAGGGAATTGACAGAGACACCCGGAAGATCCGCGTAGAGTACGAGCCCCTGTTCGGTTTCGTAAATATCAATGGGCGGCGTAAATACAAATTGCTCGGGATGAGCGATTTCACGCGGTTCGTCACTATTGGGCTGTCTACTCATAACTGGTTCCTATTCCCCCGAACTGACGGGAATCTGGCGGGGAAGTTCTTCTTCCAGCTTGGGAAGATGGATCTTCAAGACACCATCGTTGAACTCGGCAGAGAGATGTTCTTCAGAAATTCGATCGGGAATACTGATCGATCGCTGCCATTCTCCAAATGGCCGTTCCTGACGGCGGAAGCGTTCTTCTGGGATCTCGCCCTCATCAATCACCGGAGGATTTCTGTGCCCTTTGAGAGTGAGCACACCATTGGCGATGGTCAAATCCAGATCCTCGACCTGCATTCCTGGTAATTCTGCGGTAATCAGAAACTCGTGATCCAGTTCGAAGATATTAACCGCCGGGTATTGGCGGGGCATGCGAATGCCCTGTACCGAGAATTCGACGCCTTGAATCAGACGGTCGACTTCACGCTCCAAATCCCTGAGCGGGTTCCATGATTGTTCCCAACGAAAAATCGGCATTTTACAAGTTCCTCAAACTTTAAAACCAAAGATCGTGGCTGATTAAAGATGCAAAGGCCATACCATTTAGACGGACTTCAATAAAAACAAGAGGATGCGATGTAAGTGTCTAAATATAAGTGGTTTATGTCCTGTGTGCGAAAAAGGTTCTGCATATGTTGTTGCAGTAAATGTCAATCTGGCATGAGAAACGAGTCAAAACAAGAGGAGGGACTAGTGCCAATCTGGCAGGCGAAATGTAGAGCCAACAGCGTTTGGACACAGCTCATTCCCATTGGATGGGCTGGATCAGACCTGTGGCCAGGAGTGCACCGAATATGATCCCGATCAGAAAAATGAGTCGGAGGACCCAGATTGCGCGGCCTGGTCCAAACCACTCTAACAGACGTTGGCCTTTTCTGGTATTCGCCAGAAACCATTGATCTTTGATGAGTCCCCAAAGCGAGAGGATCAGAACGGTGCCACCGATGAGTTCATTTTCTGAGAGATGAAAAGGCATCTAGGTCGTTTCTTCAGAGTGAGAGAGACGTTGTGAAGTATCGAATTTGGGAAAGAGGGTCCAGAACAGTAAGGTCGCGAACAAGGCAATTGCAGCGCTGCTTAACCAGATCCCGGTCCAGTCGCGCAATAACATGAGCGTTTCCCCGTCGAGTGTTTTTCGGGTGAATTCCTGAATCCCAGTCTGTGACTGAATGTTCCATTGGGTGCGGAGCATTGAACCAATTCCGGTGGATGTGAAAAAGTCGCCGATATTTCCACTGATGAATCCTCCGGCAAACATTCCCAGTCCGAAGACAAAGGTTCCGAAAAAAGTCTGCATGGTGCCTCTCACGTCAAGGGGGGAGACTTTATCAACATAGATAAAAGCAGCCGCGAGAAAGCAACCAAAGCAGAGGCCGTGCATCGCTTGTCCGAGACAAGTCAGTGCTAAGGAGACAGCGAAAACGTTACCGATGGTCGACGCATACGCAAAGATCAAACTGCGGACTAAATACGATAACAATCCGACAAGCATGACCGTTTTAAATCCATATTTTTTGATGCCGAATCCTAGGACCGCCATTACGATGACTTCGAAAACCTGCCCGATGGAACTGATGCGCTGTTCCCAGGCGCCAGTCACGCCTCCCTCTCTGAGAATCGAACTGATAAACGGGCTGTTCCACTGAAAGTAAAACTTATGCGCAATTGCGATAATGAATGTGACAACGACAAGAATCAGGAAGTGCCGGTATTTGAGCATTTTCAGCACTTTTCCGGGAGCCAGATCTTTTTTATCACTCTTGACGGGCGGGGTATGAGGCAGAGTTAAGCAGTAGGCTGCCATCAGTAGCCCTATGACCCCCGCCATTGCCAGGACGATTCCGCGCCCTGTATTCAATGCCTCTCCTTCCAGATTGCGTAAAAAGATACCTTCTGCAACCCAGGCGGGGACGACAAAGCCGATGGTGCCCCATAACCGGATGAGAGGGAATTCGCGGTCACTGTCTTTTAAATGCTGAAAGGAGAGAGAGTTTGTGAGCATCATGGTGGGGACATACAGGACCGAATACAGCACCCCTAAAATCACCACAGGCCAGTAGTGTGTCTGGAAGAAAAGCGCCAGCATGATGACACCGCCCGAAAAGTGACAGAACGCAAGCACGCGTTCTGTCGCATAATGACGGTCGACAATCTGACCAAACACAAAGGGGGCCAGTAAAGGCCCCACAGCCAATGCCGCTCCAAACACGCCGACCTGCAACGCTGAGAACCCGAGTGCGTCAAAGAGATAGAGCGTGATGATCGGGAGATAACACCCCTGCACAAAGTACTGGAGAAACATCATCAGGCAGAGTCTTCTTTTGAGAGATGTCTCTGTACTTTCTACGCTCAGACTATCTACTTCCGTCATCAGAATGGGGCCCTCAGTTTGGAAATATCGGGATTGGTTACCGTTGTCACAGGTTCATTATTATTCAAGTACCCAGATATTTCTGAAGCGAACAGGGTTTGAGTGATTCTGCAGAAACAGAGGGCCTGCGATCGCTTCGTCTTTATTGGTTCCGCCTGGTGTTGGCTCATCAATTTCACGGTCATTATGAACGGTGACGCCGTTGTGCTTGACGGTGATTCGGGCCTTGGCGGTCTTGTTTCCCTCTTTGTCATATTTGGCAGATGTAAAATCAATATCGTAGGTTTGCCAGGCAAGAGGAGGGAAGCACATGTTGACGTCAGGCGCACCCAGTTTGTAGATGCCGCCGCACTCGTTGTCTTTGCCTTCCAGACCGAAGGAGTCCAGAATTTGTACTTCATAGCGACCTAATACATAGCAGCCACTGTTACTTCGTCCCTGGCCGCGTGCCTGTGGCATGAAGGGGAGCTGAAATTCCAGGTGTAAGTGTCCGTCTTTGAAGGTTTTCTTACTGGTGACTCCCTCTTTCAGCAGACCATCTTCGGTGATGCGACCATTATTGAAATTCTTCAGGGTCTCTAATGGCTTGGAAGAATCAAATAGCACGGTGGCACCTTCAGGGGCTTTTTTGCCGAGCGTCGGACTTTTGCGATTCACTTTTTTGAGGACGCCGACTTCGTTGCCTTCCGCATCGTAGATCGTGATTTTTCCGTCTTCAAGATCGCCACGGCCTTCTTCAGATTCAAAGCTGATGACATTTCCGGATTTTTTTCCTTCGGTCGTGGTTTTCTTTTCCTGATTCCAGCCATCGCCGGGTAATCCTCCTGGATAACCAACGGCCCGAAACTTTCCGTCTCCCAGCGCGATGACTTGTGCGCCGTATTTCAGCGGATCGCTACTTCCCTCTCCTAAAATTCCGGAATATTCTCCCTGGATCTGGAAATCGGGGCCTGCTTCTTCGACACTTGTGGCTGCCCATTTAGGGGATTTCGAATCTGCATAGGTGGCTGGTGTGAGAGCAACAAGAGCATAGCAGCCTAACAGGGCGCACATCGTGAACTGCTTCATTTTGGGTTCTCCAAAGATCTTGTGTGAGTGTAAGATTGTGTACCAGTAGTTGACGTGGTTCGAAGTTGGTTGGAATTCCGAACTTTGATTCCATTGTGGGAATCGAAGATCGGAGATGCAAGTACAGCGGCCCAGGTTTCTGGGTGGTTCTATACTTGTGTGTAGTTAAATTAACTAAAACTTGTGATGGTAGGGTGTTAATAAATTTTGTAAGATATAAAAATAGAACGTATGAAAGATAGAAGATCGCAGAGACAGACAAGGGATGTGAGTCTGTTTCTATTGGCGCATTTCGGCTTAGTCGGCCTATCAACACATGATTTCGAGCATTGGTTAACATCGGAAGAGCTTTATGACATCTGACAGAAACAAAAAAATTGCGGCAGATTGCTGGCGACGAGGAAATGAAGCCTTGTCCAAAGAGAACTGGGATTATTCCATTGAGATGTTTACCACAGCCGTCAAGCTGGATCCCGAAGCGCTGCTCTATCGCCAGACAAAGCGGGGGGCCGAGCGCAAAAAATACGGCGATAACAATTCCGGTTCTAAAATGGGAGTACTCAAATTAGCGGGGCTCAAAACAAAAATCAAAAATTCCCGCCGAAAAAAAGACTGGGCTTCAGTAGATCAGTACGCTGAAGAAGGTTTGACGCTCAATCCCTGGGATGCCGGTTTGAATGCAGATATGGCAGAAGCATGTCAAAATCAGGGATATGACGATCCTGCGATCTTTGGTTTTAAAATGGCCATTGAAAATGACAAAGCAAATAAAGGCTATTACACGAATCTCGGTGAATTACTGGAAGAAAAAGGGGAGTTCAAACAAGCCAGAGAATGCTGGGAAATGGCATTCAAGCTTGATCCAATGGATGGCGAAGCGCGTTCCAAAGTCACCGCTTTGATGGCGACGGAAACCCGTGTTCGCGGCGGGTACGAAGGGGCTGAAAAGTCAAGTGGGGTTAAGCGACAATCCGCCTACGATGAAGGTCGCGAGACGCGCGAACAGCGGCACCAGGCGCAAAAGGGAGGAGCCCCCGATGGTCCAGGGCAATCGGTAGAAGCGGACCTCCAGCGATTGATACGCAAGGAACCCGAAAATAAAGATCATTACCTGAAACTGGGGGATTTTTATCGACGGGACGGGAAACTGACCGAGGCGAAGGAAAACTACGAGAAAGCTTATGAACTCTCCGGGAAAGATACCAACATCGGAGAACAGGTTGAAGATATTGATCTGGAACAGTTAAAAGAAAAACTGACTGCAGCCAAAGACGAATTTAACCGTGATCGCAAGAACGAAGAAGCAAAGAAGCGGGTGACCTTAATCAGTAAAGCGTTAATCAAGCGCGAAATAGAAATATTCACCAAGCGGGTGGAACGCTATCCAGCCGACATGCGGATTAAGTTTGAGCTGGCTCAGCGATTTATCCGGTTAAAAAAATGGGCACAGGCAATCACCTTATTGCAGCAATCGGTCAAAGACACACGTATCAGTTCGGATGCGTTGGTGGCTTTAGGCAAGTGCTTCTATGCCGAAGGCAAAAAAGAACTCGCGAAACGGCAGTTTGAGAAAGCACTTCCCAGCCTTTCTCCTGATGAGAAACCGGATATTTATAAGGAAGCACACTACTTGATTGGCCGGTTGTACGAAGAATCGAAGGAGAAGGAGAAAGCAGAAGATCATTATAGTGAGATTCTGGCTGTCGATTATGATTATCGGGATGCACGCGAACGTCTCGAAGGACTTTAATCAGATCAGGGCTTAATATACGGTCGATTCGAAATATTCCTGAAAAAAGCTGCTTTTAGCAGCTCAGAATGGCTGGAATAACGGGTTCGAGGTTGTTAAGCTCCTCTTCTGCCTGAGGTTTTATAGTGGCGACTGTCTTTAATGATGGATGTCGTTTTATGTTGTAAACAGTTACTCAGAAAATACTTAAGTCGAAAAATGCCAAATTCAAAAAGTGCCAAAACTGCGTTGCGAAAAAGTGAGACTCGCCGTCTCCGTAACCGTTCATCTCGTTCAGAGTTACGCTCCGCCATTAAAAGTGCGCGTACTGCGATTGCCGGTGATGATTCTCAGGCTGCCGCCAAAGCCTTACAGGCAGCTGCGAAGAAAATTGATCAGGCTGCTGCCAAAGGCATCATTCATAAGAATGCCGCCGCTCGGACCAAGTCGCGACTGGCAAAATCTGCGAATAAAACAACTGCTGAATAGTCAGCAGTTCGATAGATAAAATAACAGCCCCTCGTCGTTCATTCTGTTCCCACAGAATGATTTGCCTGGGGCTTGATTTTTTATAGCGGCTGGCCTCAGCTTCTACCAGTGCATCACAAACCCGCCATCTACGTTGATGGTTTGTCCTGTCACTTGAGCAGCACGATCTGAACTGAGAAATACAATCATATTGGCGATATCTTCCGGAGTTTGCCAGCGTTGTAACGGGACCAGTTGTTTGATCTTCTCACCGGCCCATTGCTCATAGGATTTCTGGTTCTCTTTCGACTGACGATCATTCCAGGCTTGCCAGACCGACTGATTCAAGGGGGTTTGGACCATTCCCGGGCAGACTGAATTCACGCGAATTCCCTGAGCCGCCAAATCCTTAGCCATACATTGCGCAAAGTTAATGTTTGCTGCTTTCGAGGCACTATAAGGCGGGTCTGTCTGTGATCCGATTTGTCCTGCTATTGAACTGATAAACGTGATGCTACCTGCTTTCGCCTCTTGCATCACCGGTGCGACTGCATGGGCAACATGCACCATGCCCTGCATGTTCACAGCAAAGACGCGCGGCCAGTCGGCGGGCGTCAGATTGGTAAACGGAAAACCAAACTTTCCCGATCCAATCGCTGCCGCATGCACCAGGTGATCAATGCGAGAGACTTGGTCCAGCGTCTGTTGTGTCGTTTCCTGAACCGCCGAAAAATCGGTAATGTCCACCTGAAATCCCAGGACCGTCTGTCCGGTTTCGTCGCTCAACTGTTGGGCAATTTGTTGTACCTGGCTGGTTTGATCCCAGAGGATAGGCTGCGCTCCTTCTTCTGCAAACGTTCTGGCTGTGACAAGGCCGATGCCGCTCGCTCCGCCCGTAATCACGACAGAGGTGCCTGCTAAATTGAGGTCCATGGCTTGGTTGATCCTGCTGCAAAAGGAGATCGCTTGAATTCGGTGAGCAATCATTCTGATCAATGGCTTTTCCCTCTGCAAGCGGATTGCTATCTTTATATGAAAGGAATCAAAGGCCGATCAGCAGTAGATGGGAAAGGGACACAATGAAACTTGGAATGATTAATTCTGCCTGGGCGCAAGCGGGCCGGGATACTGCCTGGGGGTTAGAGAAGACAAAAGAAATCGGCTTCGATTGTGTCGATATCTTTATTGATCCCTTGGATGCGGATATTCGCGAACGAAAACTGGTGAAATACACCTGCACCCGCCTGGATCTTCCCATTGTCTCGGTATGCTGTGTTGCGGTCGGCCTGATTGATTTTAATCCGAGTGTGCAACGGTTTCATCTGCAGCGCGTGAAGGAGTATCTGGATCTGTGTTATGAATACGAGGCCCAAAATCTATTGCTGGTTCTCGGTGAATATATCTGGAACCGGGAAGTGATTCCGCCAGAAGCACAATGGGAGTTGGGAGTCGAACAATGTCAGAATCTGGCCAGATATGCTGAATCGCTGGGATTGGAAATCGCCCTTGAACTCGAGCCGTTTCCGCTTTCACTTTTGAATAACGTCGATGAAATGGTTCGATTTGTGGATGAAGTGAACCATCCTGCTTTAAAAGCGAACATCGATATTTCTCACCTGCTGTTAGCGGATGTAAAAGCAGAAGAGCTCCGTAAATTAGCGGGCAAAGCGATTCACGTGCATATTTCGGACTGTGATGGCAAGGTGCACGGTGATTTACCCCCCGGGCGAGGCGTTGTCGATTTTGATCCCTATTTGAGTGAGATCAAAAAATTGAACATCCCCGGGGCAATTTCCCTGGAGCTAGAGTATTCTCCCGAGCCCGACAAAATTGAGGAATGGGTCCGGGAGGCTTATGAATCCACGAATACTTTGATGCAGAAAGCCGGTTTAAGAGGCTGAAAACGGCAGAAAACGATCTGAAATCAGAGAGTTTTTTGAATTCGGTGAATCCCCCCGTCTGTTGCTTGAAGTTTTCAAGGTGTTTCCCTAATTTCGCTAGTAGAGACGCCATCAGGTTGGCGTTAGATCGAACACCCTTTTGTCAATATTGAGAATTCAAACGATGGCTGACCTAATTGCCCCTCATGGAGGTTTGAGCGAACCTGTCTGTTGTACAGTTCCCGCGGCGGAAATTGAGAGCTTCAAGGCCGAAGCTGCAGCACTTCCCCAAGTTCCTGTTTCTGCAGCAGATTTATCAACCGTATACCGTCTGGGAGATGGCACACTCAGTCCCCTGACCGGACCAATGACGGGAGACGTTTTTAATCGCGTTCTGGATGAAGCCTGTATCGAAGTGAATGGCAAGCAATATGCTTGGACCATTCCTTTGTCGCTTCCTGTTACTTCAGAGCTCGCAGCAACTCTGTCCAGTGGCCAAAAAGTCGCACTGACCAATCCCGCTGGAGAGATTGTCGCAACTCTGGATATTAAAGACGTTTTCGAATGGGATAAGCCCAAGTACCTCAAGAGTGTGTATCAGACCGAACGCACTGATCACCCCGGTGCCGCGATGGTGCTGGAAGGGGATGCAGACAAGACTCACTTACTGGGTGGGGAAATCAAAGCGTTACCTCAACCCAAAAACAGCTCATTCGGAAAGTATGTGCTCACGCCTCGTGAAGTCCGTGCTTTGATCGCAGAAAAAAGTTGGGATGCCGTTGTCGCATTCCAGACTCGTAACCCTCTGCACCGTGCTCACGAATACGCTTTGGTATACGGCTTGGAAACATTACTGCGTCAGGGCAAAAATGCTGGTGCTGTTTTGAATCCGCTGATCGGCGAAACCAAAAGCGATGACGTCAGTGCGGAGATCCGGATGGAGACCTACGAGAAGCTGATCGAAAACCGTGAACTCGGTGATGGTGACAGCGATCCTGAACTCTGGGGACCCCGTGATGACAGTCCTCCAGACCGTGTTCTGCTGCTCGGCCTGGACATCAAAATGTTCTACGGCGGACCAAAAGAAGCAGTGATGCACGCGATCTATCGCCAGAACATGGGCTACACCAATATTGTGATTGGTCGTAAGCACGCTGATGCTCCTTATGCTGATGGAACTGCGATCTGGGGTGACTTCGATGCCCAGGAAATCTTCAATAATCTGGCAGGGGAGTTGTTGATCGAACCCGTCAATGTCGGCTTTGCTGCCTATTATGAATCACTGGGCCGTGTTGACCTGATGGAAAACCACTCAGAAGAAAAACCCGTTTTCATCTCTGGAAAACAGGTTCGTGCGACACTGCAGGAAGGCGAAATGGTTGACCCGCGTATCATGCGGGAAAGTACTTCCAAGATTCTTGCAGAAGCCATGAAAGTTTCCTGATTCTAATTCAGGAAAAGTGAAGACAAACGAAAGGCAGACAGGCTCAGGCTTGTCTGCCTTTTTTCGTAAGCATTTATTCCTGTGAGACGAAACCGGCGGCGGGTGGCATCCATGAGGAAGTCTCTGTCAAGATCGTAGTGAGAAGAACGCGGAGGAACGTGTGTTGCCGCAGAGGCTGCTTGCAGTGATTAGAAACGGGACGGACCGCGAAAAAGTCTTGCAGCTACACCTGCAAATGTTGATTTCAGTGCAGGATGTTCATCTGCGTGGGGGCAGTGATATCGGGTAGGATTTGTTTTGTGTGGGTGAATTTTCTCTTGCTCGAGCACTGTTGGCAAGCCAACAGTGCCACACCCAAAGTCTGTTATTTATCAGAGATGATGGGATGTTGATTCGCTTGTTTTCACTGGGACTTCCTGTTTGTTGTGCTCGGGTTGCCATAGTCAGGGGGCATGCTTTGCTTGATCTCGTTTCATTCGCACTTTTCTTTTGGAGAGAACGTCGCCAGGCGGGCGGCCACATAGGGCCGCCCCCTACTTTTTTCTGGTATGAAATCGTGGACAATTCTCGTGAAGGTCGTGGGATAGTCAAGGGGAGAGTGAGATGATTCAGGTGGCAAGAGGGTGCAAAAATGTGTCAACCAGTGACGGGCGTGGTTGGCAGGGGGCCGTTATGCGTCGGCGTGTGTCGACCCGCATAACTTTTCCGGGGTTGGTTTGGGAAAATCAAGCTGAAACAAGCGGTTTATCGCATGCTGCTGAATGTTTCGTTCCCGGTATCCACCTGAACCAGTACTGCTTACGCGCGCGACACACAACGGGGTGAATCATGGCGAACGTCGGGTTGGCGTCAAGGGGATTCTTTTCAGTTACAAAATTTTGTGGTCAGGTGAACTGAGGGAGTCAGAGCGGCGACTCAGCTTCGCTCCTACTTACAGGCAGGAAACGGGGACACCGAAACGGAAATTTGAGACGATGCTGAAACTGATTTCTTTGACAATCGTTGGGAAGAGCATTTAATCTGAGGGGCAGGCAGTGGAGACTTTTTCGAGAAATGTTCGAAATTTTTCAGATTCGCGCGTAAAAATGTTCGATCTCGCGACCTTTATAGTGGGAGTTTCCAGACTTTTGAAAGACGTTCATGCCGACTGAAACAGGCTCACAATCTGAAGTAGCTCGACTGCTGACGCAGTATCGGCGTGCATTATACGCCTATATTTATGCATGTGTACGTAACAGCGCTGACGCCGACGACGTGTTTCAGGAAGTCTCGATTGCCGTGGTGGAATCGTTCTCCCAACTGGAAACAGAAGCAGGCTTCTTTCCCTGGGCTCGCGAGATCGCTCATCGACGTGTGCTGGCCCATCAGCGGAAATCGAATCGAGAAAAGCCATTGAATCCGCAGGTGCTCTCAGCGCTTTCGGAGGCGACAGAACGTGTCGAAAATCAACGGCCTCTTTCAACACGCCGAGAGAAACTGCAGGAATGTCTGGAACGGCTGCCTTCACTGAGCCGCGAGTTGATTGCCCGATGTTATAACGACCAGGGAGAGAGTGTAGGCATGGTGGCAGAACAGTTTGGTCAGAAAGTATCGGCCGTTTATGCTCGCATGCATCGGATTCGCGTCATCCTGCGCGACTGTATTTCCCAACGTTTGCAGGAGGAGGCGGCAGAATGATCAATCAAGATGACGATCGTCTATTGCAGGCATACCTGGATCAGAGACTGACTCCAGGAGAAACGTTTCAGGTCGAACAACGGCTTTGCCAGGAACCAGAGTTTGCGGATCGTTTGATTCAATTTGCCAGTGACGAAACTGTGATTACCGAATGGGCAGCAAATCTGGAGCCGTCTTTGAAAGAAACTCCTCTGCAAGATGAATTGCCAGTAGATGTTCCGGAAACAGTTTCAGAAGAGGTCACTGTGACAAGGGGACGATTCTTTATTCCATCGCTGGTGGTTTCCTGTTTGATATTGTTCATGGCTGGCCTGTATTTCTGGGGGCCACAGCTCGATGATGTTGACTCGGAAACCGTAGTTCTCAGTACCGGCGAACGGATTCAAAATCATATCCGGCAGACACTTGCGGAAGGCTCGGCGGAACTGCATTTTCCTACCGGCGCCAAAGTACTGATTTCGGCTCCCGCGGCGTATGAAGTCACCGGGAAGAATTCGATTCACTTGCGACAGGGAAAATTTATTGCCAATGTTCCCAGTACGGGAATTGGCTTTCAGGTAGATACGCCTCATGGGCGAGTTGTTGATCTGGGTACGCTTTTCTCAGTACAGACCGCTGATGCGGATGATACGCGGGTGCAAGTTTACCGGGGAAAGGTCATCGCATCTGTCATCGATGGTCAGGGAATTGTCAAAACCAGCCGACAGGTCGATGAGAATCAGTCGGCGAAAATTGATTATCAGAAAAATGAAATTGAGGATACTCCCGATTCCTATGAACTCAGCCGACGTTATGGAATCAAAGCGTATTCCAGTTGTGTCATCTTTCAGGAACAGATGCCTGAAGCGCTGGCGACCGGGAAGTATCAGGTATTTGAACATGACGACCTGGCATTTGTTTTCCCGGAACGACAGCAGGTCGTCTTGCCCCAGAATGTAACCGTCGAAGTCTCTCCTACAAGTGCAGAACAACAGGCGGGTAAAATTCTCAATTACAATATCTCGATTCCGCAGCAAACCAAAGTGGACTGTTTCCGTGTCTATTACGATCCAGCGGTCTCGGAGGGGCAATTCATTCCCGTAGAGGGCAAAATCGTATTCGAACGGCCGATACTGGGAGTGATTCTGAAAAAGAAAAGACTGAATCAGACCGATCGTTTTTTTCTGCCGCTTTATGGAACACAGCGGGAACACAACATCGCCCACCAGGGAACGGAGGTGGATCGGGGAATCTTCGATCCTAAAGACATTTACGATGAAATCTCGATTTCTGAGGATCGGAAAACGCTCTCGTTCCTGCTGCTTTCCGGAGAGCGGTTTGTGGATGAATTTCGTGTCCTCGTTGAATCCACAGAAACTCCTGCCCAATAAGTGATCCATCCTGAATACTCGCGACTCGATTCCAATGAATTGATCGCAGCGAATTATTAATAATCAATACGAGGTTTTGTATTACTGCGCTTCATTCATTTTATAAAGAGATGACTAATGAAAAATCAGCTGAAACGGAGAGACGGATTTACGTTAATCGAATTGTTAGTTGTGATCGCAATTATCGCCATCCTGATTGCTTTATTGTTGCCGGCAGTGCAGCAGGCGCGCGAAGCAGCCCGGCGGAGTACCTGCAAAAACAATTTGAAGCAACTGGGGGTCGCACTGCATAATTATCATGAGACACATAGTGTCTTTCCCTTCGCGACCGTGTGTGGCGTCAATATTGCTGCTCCTACCGGGCAGAACTATGCCCGGCAGTCCTGGTTTCACATGGTGCTGCCGTTTATTGATCAAGCTCCCTTATACAATAAACTCAGCGATGGATTTCAGTCGGGTACGGTGAGTGACTTTGCTTCGCACCCACAGCGTTCGGTGAAAGTGCCTGTGTTGATGTGTCCTTCCGATCCGAACAGCGGCAAGATCGGCAGTCAGAAAAGTACATTCTATTCCAATTATCTGCTCTGTTCCGGGTCAACAACACAAGGCGCGGACGGCACGTATCCCAAGTTGAACGGCATGTTTTTCAATCTTTCCAAAATTCGTTTCCGCGATATTACCGACGGAACTTCCAACACCATCGCTGCGAGTGAAATCAACCTGGTTGATGATACCGTAGGTGCCGGCCCGGTAGCGGACTGTCTGACTATCGGGGATTTGCGCGGACGCATCTGGGGCACCAAGTATGTGGGCGGGGGAACCTTTACCACTCTGCAGGGGCCGAATACTTCAGTGCCAGATACGGTGACTTATGGTTATTCAAGAGATTTTGCACCTATCAGCACGTCCTGTTCCAGCGGCGACAACGCCGTGTATGCCCGCAGTCGCCATGTCGGTGGTGCGCATGCACTGCTGGGAGATGGAGCGGTACGCTTCATTTCGAATAATGTCGACACCAGCACATTCCGCAGTTTGGGGACGCGCGCCGGCGGAGAAGTGATCGGTGAGTTCTAACGAGGAACTTGGAGTTTCAAGGTTTCGTGATGATGGGCATATTTCTGGAATCAGTTGAAAAAGAGAAGAGTCTTTGATGTTTTATTCAATGATCAAACGACTGGTATTAGTAATGACCGTTTTGAGCTTGCCGTTTGTTTTGCAGGGTTGTGGGACCAGTGACTCAGGGCCGGTGATGGTTCCCATCAAAGGGACCGTAAAAATAGATGGAACTCCTGTTCCCAAAGGCGATATCATATTTGAACCCGCAGATGGACAAGGACCCGCGGCGGCTGGCGTGATTTCGGAAGGTCAGTTTGAATTCGAAGCTCCCGTCGGCATGAAAAAAGTCATGATCTTTGCTTCCCGAAAGTCGGTGAAAAAAGGGCGGGACTTTGGGGAAGATCTGATGGAGTCGTACATTCCCACGAAGTATAATACGGAGAGCGAACTTCAGGAAAATGTCGATCCGGATGCAGAGAATCAATTTCAATTTGATCTCCAGACAAAATCATCAGGCTGAGTGGTCGAATGTGTCTGGTCGTAAGACCATTTCAGGCGGCTCCAGTAAATGGGAGTTGCTGGAGTTAACTGTTTTGAGTAAGTGAGAGGATCTAAAAGAATGAGTTCGTCATCTCGAATGACTCGCAGAGCGATGCTTAAAAATTCGGTGCTGACCAGTGCCGGATTATGGCTGGGGGCACATACCTCTCAGGGAGCGAGTCGCTCTGCGAATGAAAAACTGAATATTGCCTGTATCGGACTGGGGAACCAGGGGAAAGCGAATCTCGGGCTGGTTTCCAGTCAGAACATTGTTGCTCTGTGTGATGTTGACAGTGCCCGCACGGATAAATATCAGGCACGTTATCCCAAGGCAAAATCGTTTGCGGATTTCCGGGTCATGCTGGACCAGATGGAAGATGAGATCGACGCCGTCGTTGTGACCACGCCGAATCACACCCATGCGACCATCGCCATCAATGCGATGCAGCGAGGCAAGCATGTCTATTGCGAAAAGCCACTGGCACATTCAATTCATGAAGTCCGAGAGATGCAGCGTGTGGCACGGGAGCAAAATGTGGTCACTCAAATGGGAACACAGAATCATGCCGGCGATAATTACCGGCGAACGGTGGAATTGATTCAGTCTGGCGCCATTGGAGATGTGAAAAAAGTCCACGTCTGGTTTGGTCGTCCAGGAGGCTGGCGGCGTTATAAACATGTTGTCGATCGACCAAAGCAGCCAGAGCACATTCCGAAAACACTCAACTGGGATTTATGGGTGGGACCAGCGCCAATGCAGAACTTTCATCCCTGTTACCATCCCCATGACTGGCATTACTGGTGGGATTTTGGGAATGGAACGATTGGGAACATGGGCTGTCATTACATGGATCTGATCTACTGGGCGTTGAACTTACAGTACCCCGAAAGTATCGTCACTAAGGGACCGGATCTGCATCCCGATTCCACGCCATTCTGGCTGGACTGTCATTGGCAGTTTCCTGCACGGGATACGCAACCCCCAGTAGAAGTCGTATGGTACCATGGTCGAAACACTCCTCAACCGGTGCTAGACCTGGGAGGTCCCAAGTGGGCTGCTGGGATTCTGTTCGAGGGAGAGCAGGGGATGCTGGCTGCCGATTACGGGAAACGGATTTTGCTGCCGGAAGAAAAATTCCGTGGCTTTAAAGCACCCGCGAAAACGATTCCGGATGCAAGTAATAATCATCGAATGGAATGGGTTGAAGCCTGTAAAGGGAATGGCAAGACGCTGTGCCACTTCGATTATGCTGCTCCACTGACTGAGACGATTCTGCTCGGAAATCTGGCGTTTCGTGTTGGAGAAAAGGTCGAGTGGAATCCCGAAATGATGAGCGCAACGAATACAAGCAAAGCAGCACAATATGTGCAACGTGAATACCGGAAAGGGTGGACACTCTAGAATGAATAGAAAGACCCAAAAACGTATGTTGTTTATCTTGCAGAGAAAAGATGTATCTCTGGGCGTGATGCTGGTAGCGATCCTGTTTGGGCGACTGGCTGATTCCTATGCCGGACCGGCACTCTTATTGGAAGTCGCAGCCGGAAAACAGACGCGTCAAAACTGTGTCGTTTCGATGCCATTGCCTCCGGAGATGAAAGGCCAGCATCTCACATTGGTGCGCGAGGATGACGCGGCTGAGCTTCCCGTTCAAGTTGACCTGTCCACAGCGCAACCACAGCTCGTCTGGATTATAAACAAGCCTTTATCGAAAAATGCGACTCGCCGGTATCGGCTTTTCGCTCGTGAGAGCCAGGCGAGTCAGAGTGAGCAGGTTTCGGTCGCCGATGATGGATCGCATTTGAATGTTACAGTTGATGGTAAGCCGGTACTGACTTACAATCATGCGATTGTCCTCGCGCCGAGACGCGATCAGGCGTATTATGATAAAAGCGGTTACATTCACCCGTTATTTACTCCTGCTGGAAAAGTAATCACGGATGATTTTAATCCCGATCATGCGCATCAACATGGGATCATGTTTTCCTGGCGGAAAATGATTTTCGAAGGCCGGGAAAACAACGGTTGGGATCAGAAGTCAAAACTGGGAAAGGTCGAACACAACAAAGTCGATTCATTTACCAGTGGCCCGGTTTTTGGTTCGTTCACGGCGACCATTGATCATGTTGACCTGACCAGAAAAGCGGGGCCGGTCACGATGTTGAAAGATAAATGGTACGTGCGTGTGTACGCGATGGACAATCGGTTTCTGTTTGATATTACGTCCACACAAAACTGTGCGACAAAACAGCCAGTAACGATCGACAAAGTTCATTACGGGGGAATGACGATTCGTGGTCATGCCGACTGGCACGACGGTCATTCGTACGACTTTCTCACCAGCGAAGGGAAAAATAAAGTCGACGGAAATCAATCACGCCCCCGGTGGGTGGAACTATTTGGCCCGTTGGACGGCGAAACTGCGGGGGTGACGATTTTAAGCCATCCGGGAAATTTCCGGTTTCCTCAACCAGTTCGACTGCACCCAAAGATGCCTTATTTCTGTTTTGCGGTGGCATCCCCGGATGCATTTACGATCGAGCCCGGTAAGCCCTATGTCTCACGCTATCGCTTCTATGTGCATGACGGGAAACCAAGTGCCAGTGTGGATCAAAGTTTGTGGGAAGATTATGCAGATCCTCCGACAGTCAAAGTGATTCCGGAATCCTGAACATGTAGTGGAATGGAATAAAAAGAAAAAGCTGACCGTGAAGTTACTTCACGGTCAGCTTTGCTGTAGAGATCGAATGAGTGTGTGCCGATTATTTAATTGACTCAATCATTTTCACGATTTCTTCTTCGTTATAGGTGTCTGAAGCGATTTGAACAAACAGGAATGCAGGGCCTTTTTTGCCAGCGAAGACACCTGAGATCTGGTGGAACTCCTTACCGTTCTTGTCGGTTCCTTCCGCGAAGTTGAAGGTGACTTTTTTCCCTTTGATCATAAATTCGCGTTCTTCTTCTTTATTGATCTTGAGTTCCCGTTGATTTTGATTATTCTGCCGCATGTTTTTCTGGAACTCTTTTTCCAGATCGACCATGCCATCATCGGGAGTGCCGATACTCATCAAAATCAGAGCACCCTGTTTCGCGGCCTCTTCATAGATGGCCATACGCATTTCCATTCCGACAATTTTCATCGACATACCTGCCTGAGGCTTGAATGAGTCGGGGATGGTGATTTCGGTGATCTCATTCTGAATATCAATGATGTCTTCTTTTTTCTCTGTCATTTTGAATTCAGTACTTCTGAATGCATAAAACAGACCGCCACAACAGAGCAGTAAAACGACCCCTCCAACGCCGAGCAAAATCAGCAGGACTTTTACCCCGGTACTCATTCCCTGCTTGGGCTGCGCAGAAAATTCTTCGGGTTGAGAATCATTCTCTTCAGAGTAAAAGTTGTCGTCTGACATTGTTCTATTCACCTTTCCCAAACGTACGGATCAAAATGAGCTTTCAGAATCTGGCGATTCGAAATTTCCGGGTCCAGAGAAAAAATTAGCTCTGAACAGCGCAAGTCTATACAGAAACCAATAAAGAAACGAGCGTAATTCAAAACCGGTTCAAAAAAATCTGAGAATTATGCAGAATCTTCCACATTCTGCAGGGCTTTAAGCCGCTCTTCTTCTCTCCACTGCTTCTGCAATTTACGCCGTTCGCGTTTGCTAAGCCCTTTCAGCAGTTCGGGATCATGTGAAGAGTCGACACGACTTTTTTTGCTCGCAGTTTTCGGTTGCAGTTTTGGGGGAGCCTGCTTTTTAGCAGATTTGTTTTTAGCAACAGGGGCCTGTGGTTGCTCCGTGGGAGGCTCAGCAGTCTTTTTAGCGGTCGTTTTCGGAGTTGTAACCGCTTTGGGGGGCTGGGCCGCTTCGGATTGTTTCTGACTGGTATCTGACTGTTCCACTTCTGCTAAAGTTTTTTTTGCTTCAAGTTGTTGTGCTTTTTCAGCTAATTGTGCTTTTTGTCTGATTGCTTTAGCGACCCGTTTCGCTTTTCGCTTGATCCGTCGACGGTGCAGGTACGTTGTACAGACCTGCTTGAAGCGAGAAGGGGCTTTCTCAGGTAGATCGATGGACTGGTAAAGAAGGTGATGCACATGCAGAAGCAAACTGGTAAATAAACACCAATGTGCAAAGTACATAATCCCCGCAGCAATTAAGTGGTGATAGGCCTCCCAGGGAATGAGGTTTTCCGTCAGCATAAAAGTCAGGCTCACCACGTATGCGGCAGCTGCCATGATCGTGAAGTTCAAACCGGCGCGGTCTCCCCGCATTTCAAGGTAGGTCATCAGTGAGACAGTCAAGCCGAAGAGCAGAGCGGGAACCAGCCAAGCCAGTAGCTGAGTCTGGCTACCCCAGTCAAATAACCTCTGTTCAATTACCGTTGAAGCCCATACCTGATGCACTTGGGTGGTTGCACACAAAGCAAACAGGAAGAGTCCGGCAGCGACCCATTTCCAGAGCCGATATCTGCCTGAAAAATCATGCAGGCTTTGAGTACGCAGTGCTGCAATGAGCAGGGCAAGCTGACCTGAAACAAACAGAAGACCTCCGCTCAGGTAACGAGGCAGCGGACTCTGCTCCAGTGAGAAGTAGTTGAAGATAGCAGAGTCGGGTGAAGAGAACTCAGGCCGATAAAAGTCAGCAGTGATCAATCCCGCAAAACACAAGAAGACAGGCAGATAAAAGAAGCACAGTTTCCAGCGTCTGGGAAAGATTAATGTACGAAGTGGAAATTGCCCGGCTGCAAAGCGATGTGTCCGCGCAATCGTTTGCGATGCAGAATCATCGTTCGAATCATCAAGCGATTCTATCGATTCCGAAGCCAATCTACGACGTCGTCGTTCATCCATGGAACGCGAGCCAGCAAATCCAGTAGACATTGATGCTCTGTATGATCCTTCAACGAGATCTTTGTCGTTTATTCGAAAGAGTAATGCGAAAACTACATTTCGGTCCCCCAGTTAAGATCGGTGGGTAGATGCTGATTTTCGCAATTGAGAACGTACTTTACTCTTTACTCATCGGTAAAGAACAAATTCTGTCACAAGTCTGGATCCTGATTTTGCTATAACTTGGGGGAGTCATGTCTGGCATGTTTGGTGTAACTGGTTTATTTGGTATCGGCTTAGTAATCGAAAAACACTGGCTAAAGCTGCCAGGGTTCCCATATTCACAATTCATGTATAGGGAACCGCCTATGTTTTATTGGGGATTATGCGGGGATAGTTCTTAACTCGTTCACTGTGAAAGGTTTAAAAATGTCAGACTTTATCAGCGGCAAAGAGTCCTCTCGGCATTCAACACGGTATATAATGGGAGCTCAAATTACGGGCCACATACAATTTGAATAAATGGAGTGTTGATTGATGTTTGCTAACTGGAAGACTTTTCTGACGTCTGTTTTACTTTTCTTTCCGATTGCATTTGCATCGGCTGCTACCAACCCCGAATCTGCTATTTCCTCAGAAGCCGGTATTGTGATTCGGCTCAAGCAGCCCAAGCTCACACAGCAGAATATTACGGGGTTGCTCAACCAGGTCGACGAGACAGTAAGTGGTGTCTTGTCTGGGAACTTACGGACGTTTCTAGGGCGTTCGATTTCCAATCCTGCTTTGGCCGGTATCGATACGTCGCGCGACATGTATGTGGGGGTGTTTCTAAGTCAGGCAAACCAACCAGGCTTGCTTTACGTGATCCCCGTGAGCGAGCAGAAAGCGGCTCAGGAAGCACTGGGAGAAGGCTATCACAGTGCCGTTCTAGAGGACTGGATTGTTTACAGTGAAGATCAGAAACTGGTTGATCAGGCTACTTCTTTGCTAAAGAGCCGAGAGAAGGGTTTTTCTTCTCAAATGTCCGCACGCTCACGGGACCTTTTCGCGAAGGGGGATTTATCAATTTATGTGAACTCAAAAAAACTGGTTGAAATCTATCAGCCACAACTTGTACTGGCAGGGCAGAAAGTAGATCAGACGCTGAAACAACTTTCTGCAACAGTCAACACAGCACCTGGTGTAAATGTGAAACCGATGATGGCAATGTATTCCGCATTAGCAAAAGGCGCACTGCAGGCGGTTCAGGACTCTCAGAGTTATACTACGGCAGTCAAAGTCAACCCTTCCGGTCTAGGAGTCGAGAGCCTGTTTGAAGTCAAAGAAAATTCGGTTACGGATCTGTTATTTCAGGCAAATCAACCTCAGGAGTTCGCACAACTCGGAAAATTTCCTGCTGATCAACTGACCTATTTCGCTGGTGCGGGGAATACCGATGCGTTGATTACCTGGGGAATGAGCTTCACGGCTCAGATGTTTGATGAGACAGAACAGAATGCCGAAGCCAAAGCCCAATTCGAATCGATTGTGAAAGAGATTCGGAACTTGAAATTTGGCAGTTATTATTTTTCATTTGAATTAGGCAAGCTGTCGGAGGGAGTTCTGAATGCCTATACGATTTCCGAAGTAAGTCCCTCTGCTGAAATGAGAAAATATACACGACAGATGATGTCGTTGATGAAAAACCTCTCACTGCCTGGTATGCAGCAGCATGTGACGATGACGCCTGACGCGGAAAAAGTGGGGAATGTCACAGTCGATCTGACCGTGATCAAACAGGAAATCGACCCCAAATCCGACCCGCTGCAGATTCAAAAACGTATGTTGGAAGTACTTTATGGACCGATGGGGATCACCAATCGGATGGCGTACCCCGAAGGAAAAGTCTTACAGGCAATGGGAGCAACTGCTTCCATGAAAAAATTTCTGGAAGCGCTGAACGCTCCTGCTGATTCGAAGCAAATAGCACAAAACCAGTCTGCGTTTAAAGCAGCACGAGAACAGGGGCAGAGAAAAGCGAATATTCTGGCTCTGGTTGATGTGCCGACAACCGTCTTGAAAATCTACAATATCCTCGCGGAAAGCCAGCAGAAAGAGACACCTTTTTCATCAGAACTGGCTAAAAAACTTGGGATTTCGGCCTCGTATCTGACATTCAGTTTATCTACCGACAAGCAGTCATTGACGACCAAAACTTATGTCCCCGTCCAGAATTTGAAAAGTGGGTTCAAAGTCTTTTCAGTTCTTTCTACTCAAAAATAGTCTGAACTACGGTCGTATCAAAAAAATAACTGAAAATATGTACGAGTCCTTTCCAGGAGGGTGTATAGTCGTAAGTGACATCTGTAAAAGTCTTTACAAGGAATGATTTCTCCTGGAATTTGCGTGACCCAGTAAGAATGTGTTGCGATTTCATAAAACATCTCTTGAAATAATCGATATTTTACCGAAAACTGTCAAAAATACGCGAACCAAAGACAATCTGTGGATGTCTAGTTGGTGTAGAGAGGTTCTTGACTATCAATCTGAGAATCTCTCCCGATTTGTTTTGTGAGCGGATTGAATCCGTTTTTTTACTTATGAGGCACAAGCCTCTCTTTTTTAGTCTCTTTCTCTGCGGTTTAACGCAGGAGGTGCACTGATGATTTTTTCTAAACAGAATCGTCGTTTCGTCGTCAAAGCAATTAACAATAGCGCGTTTGTCAAAACAGCCGCTGTCGTGAAAGCCATTGATGTCGTCCGTGCCGCCCTCCGTCTAGATGCGTTAGACCCTCTATATGGAGAACGATTGTCGGAATCCGGTGGTATGCCGGGGACCCCCTCGATGAGTTGGCATAGTTGTTGTCAACATCAACCATCGATGCATCTGCAATATCAAAGAGATATGCAGATAACGGGTACCAGGACCACTGTGACCGGAACTGCTTCATAAGCAGTCTCCCTTCCCTGCTTTTTAGCAGAAAATCGTTTACTCAAAGTGGTTGGTTAAAACCCATCAGGTTTTAGCTGACACTGCCATGTTTGATGGCGAGAACCTTACGTAGGGCACCTGAATTACTGGCTGGAAGAGCTAGACTCTTTCTCTGGTCTCACGGCTGACTCATATGTTGATTGGTTCTCAACTCGAATGTGATTAGAGCAACCACTTTGAACATCTATGAACCAGAGTCCTTGAATAAGGACAGAGAAGAGAAAATACAATGGAAGATCAGCACTTAATTCAATTAGTTACTGCCGCTCAGAACGGAGACCGGGACGCATTTGGTTCACTTGTTGTTCAATTTGAATCGACAGTCTTTGCCATCGTGATGAAGCGATTGCGAAATCATGCTGAGGCCAGTGAAGTAACGCAGGATGTTTTCATTCAGGCGATGCGTAAACTGTCTCAGCTGAACGCTCCAGAGCGATTCGGTGGATGGTTGCGACAGATCGCAGTTCGGATGTCAATCAATCGAGCTGTTCGTCGGCCTAACGAGTGCATTCAGAGCCCTGATACATTCATCGTCCTGGACGATGATCCAGAAACTCCTTTGGACAAAATTCTGGAAAGTGAACGGGCAACTGAATTACGCGGTGGTCTGGAACAGCTGGGCGAAGTCGACCGTGAAACGTTGATCTCATTTTATTTCAAAGGACAGTCTTTGAAAGAAATGAGTCACGAATTTGATCGTCCTATTGGTACGATCAAGCGTCGTCTGCACACCGCACGAAACCGTCTGCGGGAAGCTCTGCTGGACTTACAGTCCGTCTGAGTAAACTTTGTTTTTGTTGAATCAGCAAAGCCTGCAGGAGGAAACTTCTGCAGGCTTTGTGTTATTATTAGAAGTCGAATCGAGAAATCAGGGGAGAGTCACTCCCGCTTTGATCAAGAGTGTGGTCAAGGCGATGAGAGGAATGCCGGTGATAGCGGAGTGATCGGTTGACTGGATTTCTTCAAACAGTGTGATTCCCTGACTTTCCAGTTTGTATGCCCCCGCACAGTCAAGGGGCTGATCGAATTGGACATACCGTTTGATGGCGTCCTTGTCCAGTTGCCGCATTGTAAGAGTCGTCTGGTTGATGTGTGTTTCGATGAATTCAGGTCCGGTGACTGCAATGGCCGTAATCAGTGTATGGGATTTGCCTTGCATTGACATCAACTGGTCAATCGCCGCCTGTTCTGAGCCTGGTTTGCCCAGGATCGTATTTTCAAACGAGACCAGTTGGTCTCCTCCGATTACGATTGCCTCGGGGTTCTGCCCAGCGACCTGTTTGGCTTTTTCCAGTGCCAGTACCTCGGCGAGTGTCTCGGGAGTAAAGCCGGCCTGCTTAAACAGCGCCTCGTCCACTTGTGGGTCGCGTGTTTCGAAATTAAGCCCCAGCCGCTTCAATTGTTCGGCACGATAGGATGATGTGCTGGCCAGGATGAGTTTCATAGGTGGCTCCGTCGGTGGATTGATTCACCAGACTATGTGATTTCGAAATCGATTAATTAGATTGTTGATAATAGACCTGTCTCGGTGACAGTTGATGGAGCGATTGATCCCACTCGGCGATGGCAGCGAGTGCGCCTTCCTGAGAGATCACCGCAATTTCAGTAATTTGACTGGTATCAGGAAAATGTTCCGGGGTGCATTTGAGCTTGCGTCCCTGGCTGAGAAACATGAGTTCCCGTTCATTGCACTGATACTGCGGCAGATTTGTGACGGCTAATGCTGCTGGTTGCAGGTGTTGAGTAATCGATTCGAGTGAGAGTTCTTCATCCAGCTTCATTGCGGTATCCAGACCGAACTGTCCAATCCGTGTCCGAACCAGTGATGACATTGTTGCACCCGTTCCTAATTGCTCTCCCAGATCGCGCCCTATGGACCGGATGTAGGTTCCCGAACCGCAGACAATCCGCAATTGAAATTGAGGAAATTGAAATGCCGTTAATTCGATTTCGTAGACTTCCACTGTTCTTGGTTGAATTTCAAATTCTTTACCCTGTCGCGCCAGGTCATAGGCCCGCTGCCCGTTGATGTGGACCGCCGAATATTGCGGGGGGACCTGATCAATGTGACCCAGGAAGGTCGGCAAGCAACGCTCCAGTTGCTCGCGAGTGATAGGCGGGCAGTCGGGGGTATCGACCACATTTCCGGTGATATCATCCGTGTCGCTTCGTTTCCCCAGGATGAATTCGCCGACGTATTCTTTGGGTTGATCCTGCACAAAACGAATCAGCCGCGTTGCCGATCCAAGGCAGACTACCAATATGCCTGTCGCCAGAGGATCCAGTGTACCAGCGTGTCCGACTTTCACTGGTTTGATCCGTTTCTGGATCTGATTCACCACCTGGCGTGAAGTAACCTCGGGTGGTTTATGGAGATTCAGCAAGCCGGATAAATTAAGGCCCGTTGCAGTTTCTTTGGAACTCATTGGGGAATGTTTCCATTATCCTGGTGCGTTCCAGCACAGACATCTGAGTACATCACTCGTTAAACAGTCACGCGGACTTTCTGTTGGTGGTAATTCAAGGCCGCTGCAACAAAGCCGGCAAACAGTGGATGTGGACTGACGGGCTTAGATTTGAATTCCGGATGGAACTGCACGGCGAGGTACCAGGGGTGATCCGGAATTTCTACAATCTCGACCAGATTTCCATTGGGGCTGGTGCCTGTTGGAATCATGCCGGCTTCAATCATCTGTTTTTTATATTCGGGATTGAACTCATAACGATGGCGGTGCCGCTCGCTGATGGAATCAGCGCCATAACAGGTATGGGCCTTTGAGTCTTTGGTGATGATGCAGTCCTGTGCTCCGAGACGCATCGTGCCCCCTTTTTCCGTGATTTCTTTTTGTTCTTCCAGCAGACAAATCACAGGGGCGTTGGTTTCACTATTGAATTCGGTACTATGCGCGTCGGGTAAGCCTAACACATTGCGCGCAAATTCAATTACCGCACATTGCATACCCAGACAGATTCCAAAGTAAGGAATCTTGTTTTCGCGGGCATACTGAACCGTCGCGATTTTTCCTTCAATTCCCCGTTTCCCAAATCCACCAGGAACCAGAATTCCGTCGACATTGGAAAGTAACTTGTCAGCACCTTGGCGTTCGACTTCTTCCGCTTCAATGCGTTTGAGAAGAATTCGTGTGGAATGATGGAAGCCGGCATGAAACAGAGATTCATAAATCGATTTGTAAGCATCTTTATGATCGATGTATTTCCCTACCACGGCGATGGTCACTTCGTGTTCCGGGTTTTTGATGCGATTCAGCAGAGTTCGCCAGTTGGAAAGGTCCAGTGGTTCTGCATCTAACTGTAATTTGCGAATGATGAGTTTATCAAGTCCATCGTTTGCCAGGCCTTCTGGTACTTCATAAATTGAAAATTCCGTATCGACTTCTTCGATGACGGCCCCTTTTTCCACATTACAGAACAAGGCAATTTTGTCAGCATGGTCCTTGTCCATGGGGCGTTCGGTTCTGACGATCAAGACATCAGGCTGAATACCAATCTGGCGTAATAACCCCACGCTGTGCTGGGTGGGCTTGGTTTTCATTTCCCCTGCGGCTTTGATGTAGGGGACCAGCGTCAAATGAATGAACAGACAGTTTTCTTTTCCAATATCCAGCGGGATCTGACGAATTGCTTCGAGGAAAGGAAGTCCTTCGATATCCCCGACCGTTCCTCCCAGTTCGGTGATGACAACATCAACGTCTGAGCTGTCGAGGTTGTAGACTGACTCTTTAATTTCATCAGTGATGTGCGGAATCACCTGTACGGTGGCACCCAGGTATTCGCCACGGCGTTCTTTTTCGATAACCCGTTGATAGATTTGACCGGTTGTATAATTCGATTTGCGGGAGAGCGGGCTGTTTGTAAATCGCTCATAATGACCAAGGTCCAGATCCGTTTCCGAGCCGTCATCTAATACATAGACTTCGCCATGCTCATATGGATTCATTGTGCCAGGATCGATGTTGATGTATGGATCGAGTTTTTGCATACGGACCCGTAACCCACGTTGTTCTAAGAGCAGCCCGATTGAGGCGGAAGTGAGTCCTTTTCCTAACGAACTGACAACGCCGCCGGTGACAAAAATGTGTTTAGTCGTGTGTTTGGTCATTTCACTATCTGCTAATTAAGTCGTGATATTTCTTGTGTTGATTCAAGTGCGACGCAGGCTTGTTGCTGCATTTGAAAGAGTTCATCGTTTCCAATTGTTCGATGATCTATTTTACCCAATGCCACCGTTTGTTGGCTATGAATTTTCCTGATTATAACGTGTTACGAACTGAGCGTAATCCTCCGGAGTATCAATCCCTACAGAAGGATGTGCAACTTGGGCGACTTGAATCGTGGCACCGGTCTCCAGAGCACGTAGTTGTTCTAATTTTTCCAGCTGTTCCATTGGTGTGGGAGGAATTTTCGTTAAATCCAGCAAAAATGGTCTACGGTACGCATAAATACCTAAATGTAACAGCCAGGGACTCTGCTCGGGTAACAGAGTTGCCGGCTCAATATCTCTGGTAAAAGGAATTGGCAGGCGACTAAAGTACATCGCAGATCCGTCGGTGCGACAGACTACTTTGGTGCAGGATGAGTCTTGTAATTGTTGAACATCCCGAATGGGAGTCGCTAACGTTGCCATCTCAGCCTGAGATGACTGAAGTAAAAGCTCGATTAACTGGTCAATAAAATCTGGGGAGATTTCTGGTTCATCTCCTTGAATGTTAACCAGAATATCGGCATCAAAGAGTTCTTTGACAGCGACTTCTGCTATCCGATCGGTACCGCTGGGATGCTCACCTGTCAGGAAGGCTTTCCCTCCAAATCCATGAACGACTTCCAAAATCTCCAGACTGTCGGTGGCTACGATCAAGCGGTCTAATTTTTCAGAGCTTGATGCAGCCTCCCAAGTGTGTTGAATCAAGGACTTTCCGGTCTCATTCAGTAATAATTTTCTGGGGAGACGGGATGATTGCAGTCTCGCGGGAATCACGCCGCACACTTGCACGTGAACACCTCCTGTGTTTCCTGATGAACGGCTCAATTAAATAATGCTAACGCTTCGACAAGCCCAATTTATCAACAGTCTGTCTGCGACTTCAAGCGGAGGATCACCAAAACTGGATCTTTCGCTTAAGTAATCTTTTTCGTCAGGGAAATCTGACAATAGACAGGCTGATCTTGGAGAGGTTTGAAAGTTCTGATATTGTTCGACATCAACAGGTTAGAAACCAACCCCTCAAATAAAGCAGGATTCTCAGATGGAACACGGATTCTTAGGCTATCGCTCAACATTTATGTTGGATTTCGTCGTTTCTGCACTCATCTTGATCGTACCCTTATTGTTGTTCAGCCTGTTTACCGTCAAAATCAAACGCAATTTTGCACTGCATAAAAAGCTGCAGATTTTGCTTGGGGCGGTATTGCTGGTGGCAGTCTCTGCGTTTGAAATTGATGTGCAGATCATGCATGGGGGATGGCAGAATATTGTCAACCAGCGTGAAATACCACTGACGCCAGAGCAATTTGGTTACGTAAAAAAGGTACTCTATGTCCATCTGGTCTTTGCCATCACGACCCCAATCTTCTGGGCGACGACTCTGTTTCTGGCACTCAAGCGAATTCCGAATCCCCCCGCACCCTGCGCGCATAGCAACCTGCATAAAAAACTGGGCTGGATCTCCACAATTGATATTACGCTGACATCATTGACAGGATTGTACTGGTACTATGTAGCTTTTGTGGCCAGTGCCTGACAAGCAAGGTGGGTTCAGGATTTTTTACGTGAGCGGGTAATGGGACCCTTGGCAGGTTTCTCAGATTCATCACTGTTTTTGTCTTTGGCTAAGACACGTGCTATGGCTTCCAGAAAAATATCCATAGCAAATGGTTTTCTCAGATAGTCGTCGACTCCCAGCATTTCCGCATACGCTTTGTGCCGGCCCCCTTCGTTGGCAGTAATCATAATAACCTTCGGTGGAGAAGGAAGTGATTTCAAACTTTCCAGAACAGGAAAACCTCCCATCTTGGGCATCATCATGTCGGTAATCACCAGATCGGGATTCTCAGACTGGGCCAGTTTCTGCCCTTCGAGACCGTTTGGAGCCACTATGATATTGTATCCCGCTGATTTGATGACACCACTTAGTGTGCTGGAAATCTCGCGGTCATCTTCGATCAATAAGATTTTATAATCGGTTGACATATTATTATTCCCTGGAGAAACAACTTGTTTCTCACCTCTCCTGTAGTTTGCTAGCGACTCATCGTCACACCTTCAGACATTCCTGTCTCGGATATATGGTATGACTCTATTCCGCGATTCTCAAGGCAGTTATATAAAACTGTCTCGATTCTTCATTATTCTGCCTGTTACTCTGCGCTATTATACCGTCTTTAGCAAAGTTTTATCACGCTTTTTCTGCTTCAATCAGGAACTCTTTGACCATATCTTGACTTTTGATACCAGGGGCGTTCTCCACTCCACTGGCAGTATCGACGCCAAACGGTTTTACGGTTTGGATTGCCTCAGCTACATTTTGAGGGGTTAATCCCCCGGCCAATATCAGAGGGGGCCATTCTCGTTCACGGTACTGGTCGTGGATCATCTCCCAAGGGGCAACATGTCCTGTCCCCCCATAGGCCTGAGGTGAATAAGCGTCGATTAGCACATAATCCGGGCGTTTTCCACATTGGTCACATTCGGTCAGAAAATCTGTCAGGGGAGACAGATCCGGCTCCTTGGCACGAAACGCACGTATGATTTTGAGCTCTGGAAAAGATTGCACCAATTCGGCTAAAAACTCGGGAGGCTCATCGCCGTGTAGCTGGACTATTTTTAAATCAAGTTCATTACAAACGGATTTTACCTCGATCAGAGAGTGTTTAACAAATAGTCCGACCAGTGCGGTGTCCCGATCGGACATTGCTGTTTTGATCTTGAGGGCTTGAGCGACATCAATTGAGCGGGGCGAGGGCGAATAAAAATTCAGTCCCAGCGCGGATGCTCCCAAGTCTGCGATCATACAAGCGGTATCAGGATCCTGGATCCCGCAAATTTTAACCCACATCGATTAGAGTACTCTGCTTAGAAGTCTGAAATGATTAGCCACCTGTTAGTGCGGTATGCTTGGCTTAGGCGCATCCACCTGATGGTGAATTTGAGTCCCTGATGGAACTGTCGTAATTATAGGTTACTTCAGTCCTAAGGTGTAGATGGTACAGGCAGGAATTTGATACAGACTGGTTTGGGAACCTGAATTTCATGCCCTGTTTCTTTTAGGACTCCGGTTTTTTGATTGATTTTGAAGACGACGATATTGTTTGTCTCCTGATTGGCAGCCAGTAAGAATTTTCCGGTCGGATCAATCTTGAAATTCCGTGGGATTGCACCACCAGTTGATTGGAAACCGAGGGAGGTCAATTTTCCGGTTTGTTCGTCGATCCGGTACATTGCCAGTGTGTTGGGACCCCGATTTGAACCATACAGGAATTTACCTGAAGGGTGTACCTGAACTTCTGCGGTTGAGTTTCCTTTTGCGGGGGTTCCTGCAGGAACCGTGGAGATCGTCTGGATTTCCTGAAACGAACCATTTTTTGAGTCATAATCCATGGCGGTAATCGTTCGATTTAGTTCATTGATCACATAACCCCATTTTCCGGTTGGATGAAAGGCAAAGTGCCTTGGACCTGCACCGCGAGGGAGTTTGATTCCTGGAATTGAGTTTGGTTTCAACGAGCCGTCTTCAGAGTCAAATTGATAAACCAGCAGTTGATCAATACCCAGGTCGGCGACAATTGCGTGTTGATTTTGCTGATCTAGGTTAATTGAATGGGCGTGCGGTGCTTTCTGGCGGGCCGGGTTCACACTGGAGCCTGTGTGTTGAACAAACGACGCACTTTCTTTTAGTGTTCCATTTTTGCGAATAGGGAGCGAGCAGATATTCCCGCCTGTGTAATTGGCGACCAGGACGTACTTTCCCGTCTCATCAACGACAAGATGGCAGGGGGCTGCGCCTTTTGAGGATTGCTGGTTGAGGAATTTTAATTCGCCTGTTTGGGGATCAATAGAGAAAGAACTGACAGCACCCGCTTTCTGGCCTTCAAAATCGGAAATTTCATTAACGGCAAATAGAGTTTTTTGGTTGGGATGAATCGCAAGAAATGAGGGATTGTCCACATTTTTTATCGTTTTTAGATGCGTCAGTTTACCTGACTTGGGATCCATTTGTAGTTGGTAGATTCCCTGACTGTCGCTGCCGCGGGTGTAGGTGCCGACATAGACCCAGAACTGTTCTGCCGCTGATGTCGACTGAGTCGGAAGTGAGAGACTTAGCATAAAAACAATCGCCAGCAGGAGTTTGTAAGAGTTGATCATGGACGAACCTTAAATCGATCTTTTAAGAGAGTTCAGGAAGAGGGCCGAAAATTCAGGCTCATGACCCCGTTGCTATTTATTTGACTCGAATTCCCCGGGAAAAGCAATGGTTTGATTCTCAGTAGGATCTGAAATACCAGGTAGGCCGATCCTGTGAATTCTAAGCGGCGGAGATTATACTTGCAGTCATGTTAAAACGGATTACTTTACATAACTTTATGAGCCACTCACATACCGTGATTGATCTGTCGTCAGGGCTGACCGTTCTGACGGGACCCAATAATTGCGGCAAGTCTGCCTTTGTCTCTGCCCTGCAAAACCTGACAGAGAATACCAAAGGGAATTACATGATCAGGCATGGCGCCAAAGAGTGCCGCGTGATTGTGGAAACGGATGATGGTCATACCATCGAGTGGAAGCGGAAAAAGAAAAACGCCAGCTATTGTATCGATGGAGTAGACATTCATCGAAAAACTCCTGAGCAACTAGACGAAGTACTAAGACTTTCCAAAGTCAAAGCAGGAGACAGTGACGAGTTCGACGTCCATTTTGGTGAGCAAAAATCGCCGATCTTTCTGCTCGGAGAACGAGGCAGTCGGGCGGCGCGCTTTTTCGCTTCCTCTTCAGATGCCTCTCTGCTGATTGAGATGCAGAAACTGCATCGGGGAAAGGTCAAGACAGCTCAGCAGGATTTTCAGCGTCAACAGGCGGAAGCAAAACAGATTGCGACGACCCTGGAAATTTTGAAGCCAATTCCCGATCTGGAATCGAAGTTGGAACAGCTCGGTAAAACATATGAAGCGTTACAGGCTGAAGATCAACAGATTCAAAAGCTGGAACACCTGATACAGAGTTTGGATGAGTCGGCACAGTATGTTGTGAAATTGGAACAGGACGTCGCAGCGTTGGGTTTATTGCCAGTAGAACTCAATCAGGTGCCAGAGAAACCTTTGGAGTTGTTGACACGGAGACTGAAAGAGATTGAACAGCAGATGCTGCAAACACAGTTCCAGGTATCGACTCTGTTCACTTTAGATGAGCCACCGGAATTAGCGGATGAGCGTTCACTGAATATATTGATAGAAGAAATTCAGATACAGGAACAGAATTGTGAACGGGCGAGTGCGACAGGCGAATGTTTGGATGACTTAAACGAGCCGCCCCTATTGAGAGAGACGGGACCACTCCAGAAATTGATTGAGAAACTTGATGCTGCTTACGAAAGAGCGGATCTCGACCGGATCGAGTCCCGGGTTTTAGAAAGTTGCACTCCGCCTCCTGAAATGGCTGATTTGTATCAAGTCGAACAGATTTGTCAGCAATGGGAAGCGGTTCAGGCTCAATTCAATCAATTACAAAAAGCGTATCAGGAGTGTGAAGCAGAATATGAATCAGTTCGGGTGGAACTTGTGAACTGGGCGAAGGAAAATCCGACCTGTCCGACTTGTGGTGCCGAAATGGAGCCAGAGCAATTCATACAGACTGCGGAAATGGGATTGAAGGGGCACGCACATGGAACGTGATGAATATTGCGGCGTACTTCTGATTGGTGATCCACATATCGAGGGGCGGGTTCCCGGTTTTCGTAAAGACGATTATCCCAAGGTTGTCTTGGAGAAACTGCGGTGGTGCCTGAAGACTGCGGAAGAACAGCAACTACTCCCCGTCATTCTCGGCGATCTGTTTCATGTGCCTCGCGATAATCAAAACTGGTTGCTCTATGAGTTACTGGCTCTGTTTGAATCTCCGGTGTATGGAATCTACGGGAACCATGATTGTCGAGAAAATCAACTAAATGAGCATGATACGCTGAGCATTCTTGTCCAGGCAGGCAAGTACCGTTTGCTTTCCGAAGAGACACCCTGGCGGGGGACGATGGCGGGGCGTTCTGTGATGATTGGAGGGACTTCCTGGGGGAGAAAACTGCCGAAAAACATTGAGCTTGGTGAGGGGGATGAAAGGTCGCTGGTGATCTGGGTTTCACACCATGACCTGATTGTCCCCGGTTATGAAGATCAGGGGCATTTTAAACCGTATGAAATCGAAGGCGTGGATTATGTCATTAACGGCCATATCCACCGAGCACTGGAAGATGTGATCAAAGGGCAGACGACATGGGTGACTCCCGGCAATATCATTCGCCGATCGCGCAGTGATGCCTCGCGAGCACATATTCCTTCTGTGCTGAAACTGGAAGTCACAGCCAATGGTTGGGAACGGTCCGTAATCGAAGTGCCGCATCAGGTGTTTGATGAAGTCTTTTATGAAGAAGTCTTAGAGGAAACTGAAGAGGGTATTCCTTCTGCCTTTATTTCAGGGTTAGCAGATTTGCAGTCGCGCAAGACGGATACAGGCGCTGGCTTACAACTGTTCCTGAAGAAAAATCTGGAGCAGTTTGAACCATCCATCGCAGACGAAATTAGAAAATTAGCAAGTGAGGTTTCAAAAGATGTCGTCCAATAATCAAGGGTTTGTTCCCGATATCGAAACGTTGACAGAGCAGTTTCAAAAATTGAATAAACGCAAAATCGAATCAGAACGCGATTTGGTGAATGCCCAAAAGAATCTGAATGAACTCAAACAGCAGGCGCAGGATGAGTACGGAACGGATCAGCTGGATGAGCTGAAGGAAAAACTGAAACAGATCAAGGCGGAAAATGAACGCAAGCGTGCTGAGTATCATCAGACGCTGGAAAAAATCGAAGCCGATTTAGCAAAAATTGACACAGAGCATCACGCTACGGATGCCTCCTGAAAAACATAAGACCGGATTTGAACTGACGTCATGACTGAGATGTTTTCCAACCAGGAATCGCCTTCTTCTCGAGGAGCGTTGCGCTCGCCACTCCATTTACAACGTAAATGCTGGGAGTTGTCAGCCGTGCGCAAGCAGAAAGAGAAAGAAGCGTCCCAACTGGCTGAGCAAATTCAGGAAACAGAAAAGTACATCGCGATTTCGGAACAGGTGACGGAAGCGTTGGAAACCTTGAGCGGGCAACTGTTTGAGCAGGAGCTGCAGTTGATTCAGGAGAAACTCACCATCGCGCTGCAGGAAGTTCTGGAACAGCCACTCAAGTTGAAAGCGGTGGCGGAATGGAAACGCAACGCAGCCACGGTTGAATTTCAGATCGAACGTGAGGGAAATACGGAGGACATCATGAAAGGCCAGGGGGGCTCGGTGGCCAATGTTCTTTCTGTGGGACTGCGGATGTTTGCTTTGATGACGCTGGATGAGTCAGAGCACCGCCGCGTTCTGGTTCTGGATGAACAGGATTGCTGGTTACGTCCCGATCTGGTGCCTCGGTTAGTCAAAATTATTCATGAGGCAGGGCAGGCACTCGGTTTTCAGATCATTATGATCAGCCACCACGATCCATCGACGTTTGAGCGCTATGCAGATTGTATTTATCAATTTACTCCGACTAAAGACGGGGTTCAGGTAGAACGCATTGAAACAGACTTGCAGAGAGACGAATAATCAAACACTAGCGCCGCCCCTTTGTGGAAGGACTTCATAGATCAATGGCACAGGCAAATTATCAAACGGCTCCCGTACCTCAAACATCGATGCCCTCCGGGATACCGTATATCGTCGGGAACGAAGCTGCAGAGCGATTCAGCTTTTATGGGATGCGGGGCATTCTGGTTGTGTTTATGACGCAATACCTGTTGAATGCCAGCGGTAAAACGGATCATATGTCGGGCACTGAAGCGACTGCCGTGTTTCATTACTTTGTCGCTTCGGCTTATTTTTTCCCCCTATTAGGCTCGATACTTTCGGATGTCTTCTGGGGTAAATATAAAACAATTATGCTGCTCTCTGTCGTCTACTGTCTCGGGCATCTGGCACTTGCGATTGACGAGACGCGGATGGGGCTCTTTCTCGGCTTGACGCTGATCGCCATTGGATCCGGGGGGATTAAACCCTGCGTCTCGGCACACGTGGGAGATCAATTTGGCAAACAGAACCAGCATCTTTTGAGTAAAATATTCGGCTGGTTTTACATCGCGATTAATCTAGGCGCATTCGTTTCCTCTCTCTTGATACCCGAGATCCTTAAAGCATATGGACCGCATTATGCATTTGGCTTGCCTGGGGTATTGATGTTAATCGCGACAATTCTGTTTTGGATGGGGCGGAATCGGTTCGTGCACATTCCCCCCTCGGGCTGGAAAAAATTTCGTACCGAGACGCTAGGTAAAGAGGGGATACAAGCCATACTCAATCTTTCCGTACTATTTTACGTGTTTGTGCCGATCTTCTGGTCGTTATTCGACCAGACGGGATCAACCTGGGTGCTTCAAGCGACTCAGATGAAGACGGTTTCTATTGGAGAATTTGAAATAAAAGCAGCTCAGATTCAGGCATTCAATCCTTTTTTCATTTTAGTTCTGGTGCCGACATTTAACTATGTCGTTTATCCACTCATCGATCAAGTTTTTCCTCTGACTCCGTTGAGGAAAATTTCGATTGGTTTCTTTTTGACGGCGGCTTCCTTTGCCATTGTCGCTTTGATTCAGCTCGCCATTGACCGGTCTCCAGACAACCCACCCAATATGCTCTGGCAGGCAGTTCCGTATCTGGTGATCACAGCGGGCGAAGTTATGATTTCCATTACCTGTCTCGAATTTGCCTACACGCAGGCTCCTACATCGATGAAGTCGTTTATCATGTCTCTTTATCTGCTTTCAGTAACAGTGGGGAATTTGCTCACTTCGGGTGTGAATGAATTTATTATGATTGATGAAAAGACTTCGCGGTTGGAAGGAGCTGACTATTTCTGGTTCTTCTCTGGTCTGATGTTTGTGGCGGCGATGCTGTTTGTTTTTGTAGCCCGGTTTTATCGTGGGAAAACTTACATCCAGGAAGAAGAATCCGATTTCGTACAGGCTCAGGAAGAGGGGATTCAATAAGCGGTTTACAAATCTATTGCAAAATGCTTTTCTTTATATGTGATCCTGTTATGATTTCCCGCAGGCAGTGAGTGGCTGCAAGGGCAAAAAAGTTAATTCAAGAGTCTGGTATGCTTAGATAAGGAATGGAATATGCGTTTCTCTCAAACGTTTTGTGTCGCAGTTTGTAGTTTCGGCCTGGCATTATTTGTGGGCTGCTCATCCAAGGATGATACTCGTACCTTTGATGATAAAGATTCACAGGCCTCTGCGGAAGCCGAACATGGTCATGATCACGCACATGAGCATGGGCCGAATGGCGGTCATCTTTTAGAAGTAGGTGAAGAACAATATCATATGGAAGTCGTCTTCGATAATGATAAACGGACTTTGACGGCGTTTATTTTGGGCCCGGATGCGAAAACACCATTTCCCATTGAAGGGGAGTCCATCGACTTTGATCTGGAAGTGGGTGACGACGAGCACGAAATCCCTTTGGCTGCCAAACCACTCGAGGGCGAAAAAGAAGGCAAGTCCTCGCGATTTGTCGCAGCAGGAAAAGCGATTCCGGATTCAATTAAAGCGGAATCGGATTTGAACGGTCATTTCCATCTGGATGTGGGCGAAGATCATTTCCATGTCGATCTCGAACACGGAGATCATGACCACGGTGACCATAAAGGCCACGATCACGATGATCATAAACATGATGAAAAAGCAGAAGCCAAGAAAGCAGATGCTGACAAGGCAGAGCCTGCAAAAACAGAAGTGAAAAAAGAAGCACCGAAAACGGAAGACAAGAATTGATTCTGTCTGAGCACTGAGTTAACAAAACAGCTCCCCCGGTTTTCAAACGGGGGAGCTGTTTGTGTTTCAGGTTTTGTTGAATCAACGCGGATTAAAACCAGAAGTAACGTCGGCAGGTTTCTACGACATCGCCAAAGAGTACATAGAACAAGCTACGCTCTCCACAGTCGATTTTTGCACTGACTTCTGCACCAATCCGCAGCATGGGCAGTTCCTCTTTATTAAAGGTGGCATAGGTTTCCACAATACTGCCACTCTCTTCAGACGAATTCGCACGTGTTGAGATTTCGGTCACTTCGCCTTCATAAGTCAATTCGTTCGAGGTTGCCAGAATGAATTCAACAGGCAGACCAATATCTCCTTTTTTCTCGGTGGCTCTGAGAATGTGGCCCATTCGTTTTTCTTCGACGTCAAGTTCCAACTGCCAGGGGCCTGTCGGATCCATGATTTCCAGCAATAATTCCCCGCGTTGTACGGGACGGTTTCTTAGAAGTTGTTCGATCTGGAATGTTGTAACGACACCATCAATGGGGGCTTTCACATTCAATTTGTCCAGACGACTCTTCAGAATCTCTAAGTGCTTCTCTACACCGAAAATCTGAGTCCGTAACTCATATAGTTTCCCGCGTAGATTGATGTCATCTTCAGTGGGGCGACTATTGTTGTTGCCAGCCTGAAGACGGGCATTGGTGGCAAACGATTGGATGCGAAGTTCTTTCAACTTGTTTTGGGTATCCACGACCTGGGTTTTGAGGTCTTCATTACGAATCTCGATCAGCAGATCTCCTTTTTTCACTCGTTGACCGCTTTCGACATGAATCGCAACAACTTCTCCCTCCCAGTTAGTGAAAACTTCCCGTTGAACTGTCGGCATCAGTCTGCCATCACAGCTGACACGGTAATCATAGGGGACTAAAGCCAGAGCGACTCCTGCCGCTGCGATCAAGGCTGTAATGACCAGTGTTTTGACAAGCGTTTTTCCTCTTAAAGCCGCAAAGCATCGGCCAATAAATCGCCAGAAACGCATCAGGAAAATGCTTTCATGATTGCGGGAGTTCGCAATTCCACTGGCAATATGACCTGCGAGCAGGTCGGCACGTTTTTCCAAGTGTGGTCGTGGTTGACTGTCGGTAATTTGCTCAACAATCAAACCGCCGATGAGTTTTTTGGGGACATCTTTTTGACGCCCCCCCAGCGCTTCTTCATCGCTTTTAATGACCTGCTCAGGTTCAAAAAGTGGGAGGATCATGATCATCCGAGTTCCGCTTTCCTGCAGATAATCTGCCAGCGGTTCTTCAATCTGAGGCGGAATGGATTCGACTGCCCCCGAGTAAATAAATGTTTCCCGCATGGAAAGTACTTTATTTGCCAGATTAGAAAGCAGCCGAACCGTGTTGGCTCGCTTATTCACTTTATCCTGACCATTGATGGCTTCAATGACGGTTTTCTTGCCGTATTGCATCGCCAGGCTGACTCGGTCTGCGTCGAGTAATTGTCTCCCATCATTAACGATGGTGGCGGAGACTTCGGTTAAATCAAGGCTGCGATGAATTTGTTGTACGAACTGATCAACTTCTTCCCAGGCTTCGAGCGAGGAATCTGTTTGACTGGCTTTTTCGCGTTCTGTCAGATAATGCGAAGCATAACCTGACATCTGCTCTACAAATTGCAGATAGCCAGGGTGGGCCTGTTTGGGAGAATTCGATCGCTGAAAGATTTCAATAACGCCAACCGGCTTCTTTCGGATGGTTAATGCAGCGACAATAATGAGGTTGTCAGTCGGTAAATGGACGTCACTCTCGTTGTCTGCGGTGAAGATACGTGCTTCTGCCGTTGATAACACGTCAGATAACAGCCGTTGATTTTTCAGAATGGCTTCTGGTTCTTCATAGAAACCGGTGTCTGCCAGATTCACTTCACTTTTTATAGCCAGCCGACCGCTTTCGTCGATTAACCAGGCTGCTCCTGCCGTTGCTCCCAGACCGGCAACCACTCTTCTGAGAAATTCCCGAAAGAATGTCTCCGCGGCCACATTTGAATGAGCGAACTCTTCGATTTCCCGTGCAATTCGAATAACGCGTTCACGAGTTTGACTGGGTGATTGGGTGCTTGTCATCGAACTAAGTTACCTGTTGGGTCTGTTTATTACCGGTTCTCAAATTCCTGAAGACGGATGTCTTCTGGAAATTATACGGTAAGACTGCCGGAAAATATGGTTTTTAGTGAAATGCTACACCAATATTTATTGTCTGGACAATCTTACATTCACTGATTTTATTCAGGAAGGAGGGCGTTTGCAAAATCGTATTTTGCCGTAAACTTAAAATTTCCCCCATGTTGCGTAATTGAAACGGAAGGTTTGTCTAACCGGTTTAAGGGGGATGATTCCTATAAATGGCCTTCTAAAGTATGAGACGGTCCAAAATTTAAAGTATAACATGCGTATAATGAGAACTGGCTATAATTCATAATCTGATAAAGATTTACGAGAAGCCTCATTCTGAATGGGTTGACTGGGGCCTTTGAAATAAAAGACAAATAGGGCGAATGGGTGAAATGTGTTATTTATGCAGCAAGGGTGCCTAGATTCAACCTGGCGTTATGTTCCAACCTCCCTCCAAAAAATCATGAACGCATTGTGGAAAATTGCTTGTCAGAGGGGGGAGTCAAGCGTTAGATATGAGGCTCCGAAGTGTCTATATTTATATCAAACAGCATTTGTTGATAAATCGGCGTATCGGGAAACATTTTCCGCATTTACAAAAATTTCGGATTCAATTTGAGGGTGAAGAAATGAAGTTAAGCTTCGTGAATACTTTTTTCGGCGTGATTTTGATGATCGGAACCAGCATGATTCTGGCTGAACAGAACCTTGATGCGGGAGATCAGGCCAAAGAAAAGGTGACTCCACCCAGTCCAGGGGCTGAAATTACTGTGAATGAGTGTCGTATTAAATTGATTGACCGCGTAATTCTGGGAAGTGATCGCCCGGGAGTCCTCGAATTTGTAGAACCGAATGAAGGGGAACAGGTTAAAAAAGGGCAGATTGTAGCAGCATTGAAGAGTGATGCATTACAGGCGTCGCGAAAGACTGCCGAAAAACGCTCATCGAATGATATTGAAATTCGTTATTCCAAAAAAGCACGTGATACGGCTTATGTTGAACTGGAAATGAATCTGGATATTAATAAACGAGTCGCGAAAGCGATTTCTGATTTGGATATTAAACGTTTGCAACTGAATGCAGAAAAGAGCGATTTACAAATTGAACAGGCTGAGCTCGAATTTGAGATGAGTAAGTTACAGCTTGAAGAAATTGATGCTCAGATCGAAGAGACCAAGGTCACTGCCCCCTTTGATGGGATTGTCACGAAAAAATTCCGTTCGACAGGTGAAGTCGTTCGCCACGGTGATGAGGTATTGGAACTCGTAAGTACGAAACGGGTCAAAGTAGAATGTTATGTCAATCTGGAAGATACCTGGAAGTTTCATATAGGAACGCCGGTGGAGGTCCAGTTAGACATTCCCGGAATTCGTCTTCCCATTGAAGAGAATAAATACACGGGCCGGATCACATTTATTGACGTAGAAGTCGAACCGATTCATGGAAAGTCGATTCGTGTCTGGGCGGAAGTGGAAAATCCGGAAAATGAATTGAAAGCCGGTTATATGGCGACGATGAAAATTTTGCCAGATAAAACCGAAAATAAAGTGGCTGCAGAAAGTACCGTCAAAAAATAGGAAATCGAATGACCCACTGAGCTGATATTTTTGAGTATCCTTTCCTGTTAAAGACATTTACGGCATATGAGCACTTTAAGCGAATCCATGACATCCTCAACCGAACGGCCAATTCCGTTGAGTGTGCGCGATGATTTAATCAGCAAGTGGATTCATTATAAAGGTCTGGGATATTGGGTGATTAAAGATCCGGTATCACTCAAGTACACGCGACTTCACCCGGAACAGTTCTATATCTTGAATCTGCTAAATGGAGAGCGCAATCCTGATGAGATCAAAGATGAGGTACATCGGCAATATCCGACGTTGCTGCTTTCGATTTCGGAAATTCAGCAATTGATTTCTGACTTATACCGCAAAGGATTGCTGACCAGTGGACGGCCGGGACAAGGTGTCACACTGATCAAACAGCGGCGGGAAGAACATAAAAAGAAATTAGTGACGACCTTTCGTAATCTGATGTATCTCAGACTTCCCGGTTGGGACCCGGAAACAACGCTGCAATGGTTATATCCTTATGTGAAATGGATGTGGCGTCCCTGGGCAACGATGATGTTCGCATTGCTGATTGTCTCTTCCTGGATCCTGATCGGTGTGCAATTTGAAGAATTTCGTAGTCGATTGCCTGAATTTCAGCAGTTTTTTGGCTGGCCGAACCTGATTTACATGTGGTTTGTACTCGGTGCCGCGAAAGTCGTTCACGAGTTTGGCCATGGTTTATCGTGCAAGCATTATGGCGGTGAGTGTCACGGGATGGGAATCATGTTTCTGGTTTTCAGCCCCTGTCTCTATTGCGACGTTTCCGATTCCTGGATGCTGAGAAACAAATGGCAGAGGATCATTATCGGCGGCGCGGGGATGTATATCGAAGTGATTATGTCGGCGGTTGCTGTCTGGGTCTGGTGGTTTACAAAACCAGGTCTGCTGAACCACCTGGCATTGAACCTGTTTTTCGTTTCAACGGTCACAACCGTGATCTTTAATGCCAACCCGCTGATGCGGTTCGATGGCTACTATATGATGAGCGATTTGCTGGAAATACCCAACTTAAGGCAAAAAGCGGACAAACATCTTCGCGATACATTTGCCTGGTATTGTCTGGGGATCGAATCTCAGCGAGATCCCTTTATGCCGGAAACCGGTAAATTCTGGTTTATCGTTTATGCGATCTCCGCGTCGTTGTATCGCTGGTTTATTATGTTCGGTATTACGCTGTTTCTGTATACCGTACTGAAACCATATGATTTACAAAGTATTGGTGTCACACTGGCAGTCATTTCAGTAGTGACATTCATCTGGGGGATTGTCTCCAACATTTACAAAATTATTTCTGCACCGAGGACCGAACCCATGAATTACTGGAAAGTATCAGCGACATTGACTGTCTTCGCCGCTGTGATTCTTGGAATTCTTCTGATCCCAGTTCCCATGCATTTTGAAGCGCCTTTTATCGTCGAAGGCTACGACGTTCAGCATGTTCGTACTACTGAGAGTGGGCGACTGGATCAGATCTATGTTGAACCGGGACAGCATGTGGAAAAAGGACAGCTTCTGGCGAGCATTGTGAATCTTGAGAAGGAAGATGAGCTCAATCAATTAAAAAATCAACGTCTTGTCCAGGAAGGAGAGATCAAGAAATATCGAGCCTTAGGTGATCTGGCAGGTGTGAAAGTTTCAAAAGAAGAATTAGCGACGATCGAAGAACGGATTGCAGAAATTGAAACACAATTGGGAAATATGAAAGTAATTGCTCCGATCAGTGGAACTGTCGTCGCACCGGCAAGTCAGCCTGAACCCAAATTATCTGATTCAAAAAAGCAATTATCGCGCTGGTTTGGGACGCCCCTCGATGCCAAGAATGCTAACTGCTATCTTGAAGAAGGGACTCACATGTTGAGTATTGCTCCCGAGTCTCGTTATCAGGCGGTCTTATTTATCGATCAGGAATACCGGAATGACTTTAACGTGGACCAGTCAGTCGAACTCAAGCTGGAACATTTGCCCGATAAAACGTATCAGTCAAAAATAGAACGCGTTGCACATGGGCACCTGGATTATGTGCCACCGACTCTCTCCAATAAAATGGGTGGGGAATTGCCAACGGTTACTGATAAGGATGGTCGGGAAAAGCTAACCAGCACGGCATATCAGGCAATCGTCCCACTTGATGAGGATGTTGTCTTGTTCCGAGCCAATATGCGAGGGAAAGCTCGATTTCTGGTTAGTCAATTAACGACGGGCCAATGGATATGGCGCTACTTCCGCAAGACCTTCCATTTCCGACTCTGATTGATCGGCGATCTATCTCTTCGCATTATCTCACAAATCGTTCAGAAGCAGTATCGGGGAACAATGGCAAATCTCCTCGCTGAAGCAGTCAAATTACTCCAGGCTAACCAGGCAAAAAAAGCAGAAGAGCTGTTAACGCCGTATTACCCGGCCAATGTCAATAATGCAAATTTTCTACATTACTATGGGCTGGCTGCTTCGAACAGTGGTGATTATGCGTCGGGCATCGAACGTCTGAAGAAAGCGATTGCGCTCAAACCGAATGTTGCCGAATTCCATCATAATGTGGCGGCAGTCTATCGCCTGGTGGGAGACTTTAAACTTTCAGAACAGCATTATCTGACGGCACTGGAATTGAAGCCCGATTACGCTGAAGCCTATTTCAATTATTCAGCGGCCCGAAAATTTCAAGCCGACGATGGGATTGTTTCTCTAGTCGAACAGCAGGCATCGCGAACAGATCTGTCTGATGTCGATCGTTGTTTTCTGGGCTTTGCGGCTGGAAAAATCTTTAATGATATTAAGGACTACGATAAAGCATTTGCATTTTATGAGATGGGGAATCGCTTCAAGAATGCTTCGTTTGAAATTGATCAGTTCAGAAATGAAATCGATCAGATGATTTCTGTATTTTCTGCTGAAATGATTCAGAGTCTGGTTGCAGCAGGGAATCCGAGTAAAGTCCCGGTGTTTATTGTGGGAATGCCACGAACTGGTACAACGCTGGTGGAGCAAATATTATCCAGCCATCCTGATGTGCATGGGGCAGGAGAATTACCTGATATTGCCAGTATCGCTGGTACAATGAAGCAGCATGCGACTCAGAAACTTGAATTTCCCGATTATCTGGCTCATGTGCCTGAGCAGGTCTTCTCCGGTTTTGCAGATGCGTATTTGCGTCGGTTGCGGACGTTTGATCATTCGGCAGTTCGCATCATTGATAAAATGCCAAGCAATTTTCTCTATCTTGGATTAATTGCCATCATGTTGCCCGAGGCAAAAGTGATTCATAGCCAGCGGCATCCGCTTGATACCTGTCTGTCCTGCTATTTTCAGCGTTTCCGACGCGGGCACGAATATTCGTTTAACCTGACACATCTGGGACTCTATTACCGTGAATATGAGCGGTTGATGCAGCATTGGAAGGAAGTCTTACCAGAGGCACCATTCGAGTTGCATTATTCTGATCTGGTAGAGAACCAGGAAGAAGTCTCGCGAAAGTTGATTGATTTCATCGACGTCGCTTGGGATGACCGTTGTTTAAAATTCCAAGACAACAATCGACCTGTCACGACGGCAAGTAACTGGCAGGTTCGTCGACCGATGAATCGTTCTGGAATGGACCGCTGGAAAAATTATGATTCGCATCTGGAAGCACTACGACAAACGTTAGAACTGGTTGAACGCTGATTTGGCTGTTGATCTGGCATGAGATGTTGTCCACTCCTGGATCCTGTGGTTTATTGAAGTACTGGAACCACTCCCGTTTGATTTTGTGTAGAAGCCCACCAGAGTCGCCAGAGTCTTTCATTGTAGCCGAAGTTTTGTTGCGTGATCTTTTGTAATGCAAGCAGAACGGCTTCGTTTTGATGTAAATGTTTTACAGAGACCGTCCGCATCTGTACTTTGGGTTGTTGCGACGGAAGTACAATCACTCCATTCGGGTAACGCCCCGCCAACAAACCTGCTTCGATATTTGGCGGCAGGACCACGCCCGAGCCACCGAATGTGCCATTAGTATTGTAGCTGTAGGTTGATGTGGTGTCGGGAACTCTAACGCGGTACGTATGCCTGGTTGTCAAGGCAGAGATCAGGTCAGGGACGACGGTTCGGTCTCCGATTGCTTCAAGGCCTTGACCTGCCCGCTGAACAATAACGTTTGATTTGTTTTTCAGGCCTTCAATAAAAAATGCGATTGCTTGCGTTGCGTTGCGTTTTGTGAGCACATCAAGCGCAGTCTGTCGAATGGTTTTGACCGGATCTGTCAGAACCAGTTCAGACAGTGGCCGCAGTGGTTTATCCCCCGGAATCTGGTCGAGAGTTGAGATCAGCAGCGACCGAATCGCCATGTGTTTGTGTTTGCCCAGCAAACGGCCCAGGGCTGCGACTGCATGAGGATCATTAATGGCTTGGAAATTCTGTAAGCCTTCCTGTTGTTGTAATAAATCATTGCCACTGATCCAGATCAGCCAGAGTTTGACTTTCTTGATCCATTTTCGTTCTGCTTCCAGATCAGCCTGGTTTTTCTCAAGTAATTCCAGTTCAGCGGAAGAGACATAGCGACCTTTGTATTTGATATAACCGTTGTTGCGCATAACTTCATCGCGCGTCATCCATTCTCCGTTGCGTTTTGTATATCCAAGTGCCGCTCGCGCCTTGGAGTGATCGGGATCAAGTTGAATTACATTTGCCATTTGCTCAAGCCGTTGTGCATTGAGATGATTTTTTAAGCACCAGTCGGCGAGTTTGAGATGTGCCTCTACGGTATCCTCAATTTCTTTCGAACGAGATTCATACTTCTCAATTGAAAGTGGTCGATTTGTGATGAACTCAATATGTTGAGAATTAACGGCAATCGACCCACCTGAGAGAGTCTGGATCACGCGGGTTTCTACTGAACTTGAGGTTGTTCGCAAAAGCTTCCCCCGAATCTCACCACCGTTTTTGAGTTTGATCAGATCAGCCTGGGCAGGGGAGCAGTTTAAAGCAGTCAAGCCAATCAAAATGTAAAACACTACGATTGAGTTAAAATACGTTTTCCAGAATTGCTCGGCGTTTGTGATGTGAGTTCTCATACCAGGTCACTTTTGAAATTGTTGGTATTCGAAATAATATCCAATGAAGCAAAATAGAGCCACAAATCGGATATTCACGGTGGAATTGATGTTGATCACTATGAATTGTTTTATTGTAGGCTTTGGAGTCAGTAATCGAAAGATCTTAACAGGAAGGGATTCAATTTTACCGGTGATTCCAGATTTGCAGGATTGTGCTCTATTCTGAAAATGAAAATTCGTGAAATTCTCTGCAGGTGACTCTATAAATGGTGAGAATAACACTGAAATGTTCAGTTCCGGTACAGGAAATTCTCGAAATCTATCCCGAACAATGCTGGATTCCCACTTGGATGGGTGGGTAGAATGGGTAGAGTGAGCCATGCGAGGTAGAACAGGAGACTGGATTCCCAGTCTGTTTTTAAAGAGAGATTTCGATCGTGTTGGGTTCATGGTGTAAACTTCAAAAGAGAAAATTACGTAATGGTATCTGCCACTGAAGCCTTACCTTTCATCAAGCAAACTCTGTTTCCTGAATCAAACTTGAAAAGAACTTAATATGTCTGTTTGGAAGAAGTTGACTATTAGTTGTCTGGTGTTAATTCTGACAATCTCTGTGAATGATTGTCTTTTAGCTCAGCGATTCAATGAATCTTCAGTTGGCATATCATTGCTATCGAAACGAGAGTTGGTGCAATACGACTTGGACCGTGTCTGGTGGGGACAGGCAACTGTTGACCCTCAGCGAGATAAAATCGTTCATTTGACACTGGATGAAATCAACTTATATGCCCTCTCAACCGCTGGGATCATCACTGCTTTTAATAACGAAACCGGAAAAAAACTGTGGGCCACGCAGTTGGGACGCGGGAATAACATCAGCTATCCTCCGGTCTCAAATTCAAAATATGTCTTTATCACGGTTGGCATCAAACTGTATTCGATTGACAGGTTGAGTGGGGAAATTGACTGGGAGTTGCAACTACCCGGTTCAGCATCCACAAGTCCCACTGTAGATGAAGATACCGTATATGTCGGAACCTTAAGTGGACGTGTCTATGCGTGGGATTTAAGGAAGCTAAAAGAATTAAGCAATGAATCCAAGCTTCCGTCCTGGCGGGAAAGTGCGATCCGGTGGACATATCAGACTGGCGACAAGGTGACGACACCTCCGGTTGTTACGAACCGTACACTTTTATTTGCCAGCCAGGATGGATCACTTTATTCGGTCACTTTGAATGACCGTCAACTCACGTTTCAATTTGAAACAGATGCTCCAATCTCAGCCAGTCTGGCTGAAGATGAGAAGAGCGTATTCCTTGCCTCTGAAGATCAGAATTTGTATTGCTTGAATATCTTAAATGGTATTGTGCGTTGGAGAATTCGAACTTCGTTCCCTATTCGCAAGCCTGTGACTGTGCTTGAAAATGAAGTCTATCTTTCGTCTAAAAAGAAAGGGTTGTTTCAGCTTTCAGCAGAAACCGGTCAGGAGCAATGGTGGCAACCACTTGCCTCCTCTTTTGTGTCATTATCACCGAACCGTCTCTACGCCACCGATGAGATTGGAAATCTGCTGGTTCTCTCCCGTACTGATGGTGCGGTGCTTTCTGCAGTCCCGTTGAGGAAGTATCGGATTAAATTAATGAATGAACGGACAGACCGTATTTTCTGTTCTTCAGAATCAGGTTTAATCATGTGCCTGAGACAGAGCGACCTGCCTTTTCCGATCCGGTTTAAACATCAGGATCGCTATCCTATCCTGCCTGAAATCACTCCAGAAACGAGTGCGACAGCGGGGGATGCAGCGACTGCTCCCGGGGATGCCAATACTGAACAGTAAAGAGCCTTCGCTTTCGTGAAAGTCGGCTGCTCCAGGTTTGTTTTCTGATTGCATTGCAGCTAAACTGACTTTTCGTTGAGTGTCTGGCAGTAAAATATGCTGCAAAATCAGCATCGTCAGTACTCGGGGCAAATCTATACTTGGTGGAAAAACGGTGGTTTTTCTGCATTCTCAGGCGATTGATAAAGAAACAAATGAGTAATTCGCATCCGCGTCGTGCTTTGGTCAGTGTCAGTGATAAATCAGGCCTTGATGTTTTTGTGAAAGGTCTTGCTGAACTAGGGTTTGAGTTTATTTCTACTGGAGGGACCCGTCGCTATCTGGAAGAGCA